>NZ_JBSFDF010000021.1:0-119881 GCF_053593795.1 Streptomyces sp. NPDC002104
GGCCACCCCGGAGCAGTGCGCCGAGCTCACCGAGGCGGCCCTGGGCATGGTCCGCACCTCACGCGGCCATCAGCTCGAGGGGTACCTCCACCACGCGGCCGCCGGGACGGAGCTCGCGTCCCGCTCCCGCCCACCGCTCCCGGCGCCGGCGCGCTCGCGCCGGCGCCGGGAGCGGCCCGCCAGGAACCGGTCGGTCCACACGGCGCAGGCCACCCCGGCGACCAGGGCCAGCAAGGCCGTCCCGGCCAGTCCGCGGCTCTTGGTCCCGAGCTGCGCCACCGCCGACGGCTCGACGAGCAGCGTGACGCTCATCCGGCCCGCCGCCGGGATCTTCTGCTCGGCCTGCATGTCCGAGAGGTGCTTCCCGTAGACCTCGACGACCCTGCGCACCGAGCGGTCGGCCGTGGCCGGGTCCGTGTGCTCCGCCTGGATCTGCAGGGAGGGGATCAGATAGCGCGGGGTGACGCTCGTGCCGCTGTTGCGCGGGATCAGCCGGTAGGTGCCCACCACCCCGGCGGCGCGCAGCTCGGCCTCCCCGTCCGGGGAGTCCAACTGCTCCACCGCGGCCAGGGAGACGGCTGCCAGCGGCGGCTGCAGATTGGCGAGCTGGTTCGGCTGGTTGCCGGTCACCGGCGGTTTGAGGACGACGATCGCGGTGCTCACGTACGTCGTGGTGGGCCGGAGCACCTGGAGCGCCCCGACGGCCGCGACCACGGCCGCCAGGACCAGCACGTACCAGCGGCGGCGCAGCGTGCGGAACAGCTCACCAGGCGACACAGGATTCCTTCCGTCGTGTTCGATCTTCCCAGGACGCCGGGCAACACGCCAACGGTTCCCGGGCAGTTGCGAAGGAGCGTTCGTGAACATCGGTGAGATAGCAGCGGTACTGCGGCGCCGCTGGTACGTCATGGCGCCCCTGACGCTGTGCGGGGTCCTCGCGGGAGCGCAGCTCTACCAGTCGGTCCCGGTCTCCTACCAGTCCCAGAGCTCGGTGGCCCTGCTCGACTCCACGGCCGTGGCCAAACTGGCCCCCACCTTCGGCAACCCCATCGCGAACGCGGGCGGTTCGCTCGTGGTCACCGCCGACGTCCTCATCAGGACCCTGTCGGGCGCCGACGCGGCCCGGAACCTTCAAGGACTCGGGGTGACCGACCCCTACACGGTCGGGTTCGCCGCGAACGCCTCGGGCCCGATGCTCACGCTGACCGTCACGGGCACCAACCGGGCGAAGGTGCTCAAGGAGACCACCACGCTCACCGCCTTCGCCGGGGAGCAGCTCGACGCGCTCCAGGCGGCGGCCAAGGTGAAACGCCAGTACTACGTGCAGGCCGCCCCCGTGGTGCTGCCGCAGACCCCGAAACCGCAGCTCAAGACCCGCTACCAGCAGGTCCTCGCCGTGCTCATCGCCGGCCTGGTCGCCGGCTTCACCGCCTCCTTCGTCCTGGAGAGCCTGCTGGCGGCCCGCCGGCGACGGCGCGAGGCGGCCGCGGCCGCCGCCGGTACGGCCACGACGCGCGAGCGCCGGCGGACCCGCCACCGCGAGCTGGACGCCACCGCGCTGCTCACCGGCTATCTGGGGCTGGCCTTCTTCATCCCCTCGAACCTGACCCTGCCGGGCCTCGGCGGAGTCGGCACCCCGGCCAACGTCTTCGCGCTCCTGGCCCTGTTCTGGTACCTGGCGACCTGGCTGACCGGCCGCATCAGACCCGCCCCCGGCACCCGGCTGCCCCGGGTCGTGATGTGGCTGCTGGCCGTCTCGGTCCTGGCCTCGTACTTGTCGAACGCCTCCCGGGGCAGCTCGCACAAGGAGGTGCTGGGCGCCGACCGCGGGCTGATCGGACTGCTGGTCTGGGTGTCGCTGGTGGTGCTGATCTCCGCCGGGATCCAGGACCGGGCCCGGCTGGACGTGCTGCTGCGGCGGACCGTCGTGATGGGGGCCGTGGTCGCCGCCATCGGCTACTACGACTTCTTCACCGCGACGAACATCGCCGAGAAGATCAGCATCCCGGGGCTCCAGTCGAGCGTCGCGCAGATCACCACCCTGGACCGCGGGGCCTTCACCAGGCCGCGCTCGACCACCGCGCAGCCACTGGAGTTCGGCGGGATGCTCGCCCTGCTGCTGCCCTTCGCGATCCAGCAGGCCTTCGACCCGGTCCGGGCGCACCTGAAGCGCTGGCGCCGGTGGGCTCCGGTGGCCCTGATGGGCGGCGCCCTGCCGCTGACGGTGTCGCGGACCTCCATCATCGGCGCCCTCATCGTGGTCCTGGTGATGGTGCCGCGGTGGAAGCCGCAGCGCCGCTGGACCACCTTCGGCCTGCTGCTCGGCTCCGTGGCCGTGTTCAAGGTCATGGTCCCCGGACTGATCGGCACGATCACCACGCTGTTCGCTTCCTTCGTGTCGAACTCCGACAGCAGCACCCAGGCCCGCACCGTCAAGTACAGCGCGATCGTGCCGTACTTGGAGGAGCACCCGCTGTTCGGCCGGGGGCTGGGCACCTTCACCCCCGACCTCTACTTCTTCACCGACAACCAGTACATGCTGACCCTGGCGGAGATGGGCCTGCTGGGTCTGTTCGCGCTGCTGGCGCTGTTCCTCGCCGGCATCCACCAGGGCGGCGCGATCCGCCGCCTCGCAGCCGACGAGTCCGACCGGGAACTCGGCCAGGCCTTCTTCGCCTCGGCCCTCGTCGCCCTGGTCAGCGCGGCCACCTTCGACGCCCTCAGCTTCCCGATGTTCGCCGGGATGTTCTTCCTGACGATCGCCGCCGGCGGCAGCTACCTCGGCTTCCTGCGGCGCGCCGTGCCCGAGCCCCGAACCCTGGAGATTCCGTGCCCTCCGACAGCACAGCGTCCAGCCCCGCAGCCGACCGCGGCCCGGATGCAGCCGGCCCCGTAGCCGTCCTCGTCGTCACCTGGAACAGCGCCAAGGTGATACCCGGTTTCCTCGCCTCCCTGCCGCAGGGCATGGCCGGAGTCGACTGGCGGCTGGTCGTCGCCGACAACGACTCCGCCGACGACACCGTCGAGCTGATCCGGTCGCTGGCCCCCGAGGCCACGATCGTCCAGACCGGCCGCAACGCCGGCTACGCCGCCGGGGTGAACGCCGCCCTTGAGGCCGCCGCCGGATGGGACGGCGGCTACAGCGTCGGCCTGGTCTGCAACCCGGACCTGCGGATGCGGGAGGGCTGCGCGCGGCACCTCGTCGGCGCCCTCGGCGACCCCGTCGAGGGCCGGGCCGGCGGGGGCCGGGTGGGGATCAGCGTCCCCCTGCTGTACGAGGAGGACGGGACGCTCCACTACTCGCTGCGCCGGGAGTCGCGGGTGACCCGCGCCCTCGGCGAGGCCGTGATCGGCAACCGCCGCGCGGGACGCTTCCCTCGGTGGAGCGAACTGGTCACCGATCCGGCCGCGTACGGGACCCGTACGGTCGCCGACTGGGCGTCCGGCGCCATGATGGCGCTCTCCCGGGAGTGCCTGGACGCCTGCGGCCCCTGGGACGAATCCTTCTTCCTGTACTCGGAGGAGACCGAGTACTGCCTGCGGGCCGGGGACCACGGCTTCGTCACCCGGCTCGAACCGGCGGCCTCGGCCGTCCACCTGGGCGGGGAGTCGCAGGTCTCCCCGCGGCTGTGGACCCTGCTGACCCTCAACCGGGTACGCCTCTTCGGCCGGCGGAACTCCGCGGCGGCCACCGCGGCCTTCCGCGCGGCCGTGCTGCTACGGGAGACCTCCCGGGCGGCGCTCGGCCGCCCGGCCAACCGGGCGGCGGCCCTGGCCCTGGCCAGGCCCTCGGCGCTGCGCGCCACCCCGGGGCCCTGAGCGGGCGGCCCAGGGCGGCCCCGGACGGCTAGGAGGCGTGGGACGGGCCGGTGGGCGCCGGCCCGTCCCACGCGGTCCAGAAGCTCTCCGGGTTGACCAGATAGCGCACGGTCGGGCGGGGCAGGTGGCGGACCTCGTGGCGCCGGCTGTAGCGGCGTACGAGCTCCCAGTCCTCCCGGGGCAGCACCTCGGGGGTCCGCCGCAGACGGCTGAAGTGCAGGGCCGGGGTGCGGCGCGCCACGAACGCGTTGGTGTCCAGGAAGGCCTCGTGCGCGGAGCGGCGGCGGTCGAAGGGCACCGACAGCACGTCCCGCTGCGTTCCGTCGGGGAGCACCCGGCGCAGCGCCGTGTACACGGCGTCCGGGCCGCCCGGCGACTCCAGGACCGTCAGGGCCTGCTCCAGATGGTCCGGCTCCCACAGGTTGTCGTCGTCCAGGAAGGCCACGAACCGCGAGCGGCTCAGCCGTATCCCCACGTTGCGCACCACTCCGGCGGTGGCCGTGTTGCGGGCCAGCGAGACCGCGAAGAGCCGCGGGTCGGAGGGGAGTTCGGGCAGTCCGGCGCCGTCGTCGACGACGAGGACGACCTGGTCGCGGACGGTCTGCGCCAGGGCCGAGCGCACGGCCTCGCGCAGGGCCTCGGGACGCCGGTGCGTGGCGATCACGGTGGCCACCAGGGCGGAGGGCGGCCGCCCCAGGAGCGCGCCGAGCCGGCTGGTCTCGGCGTTCTCGAAACGCCGCAGCCGCAGGGCCGAAGGGGCCAGCAGGAGCTTGTTCCTCGCCTCGAAGAGCACCAGCCAGCCGAAGGCCCGCTTGAGCAGCTCCCAGGGGACCCGGGCGATGCGGCGCATGTCATGTCCTCTCGGTGGTCAGGGGGAGGGTTCGGGTACGACGGGGCGCCCGTCCGACATGCGGTTGCCGCGCCACACGTTCCCCGCGCCGCCCGCGTTCCACGCGGCGACCGCACCGTAGAGCCCGCTCTTGGGGTGGTACTGGGTGGAGAACACGTTGTCCGTGACCTGGATGCCGGTGGCTCCCGGGCCGCCGCCGTAGAGCGCGTACGCGCCTCCGGCCAGCCAGTTGCCGTCGACGATCACGTTGGAGACCACGCCGGTGTCGGCGAAGAGCCCGAGCGCCGCGCTGGCGCCCTTGTCGACGGGTACGGAGTTCAGCAGGGTGTTGTGGCGGATCGTCAGCCGGCCCTTGTTGCCGCCGCCGCTGATCACGGCATCGGTGTGCTGCCACTCGCCGCCCAGGTTGCGGAAGGCCACGATGTCGTGCACGTAGTTGTCGTGCAGCTCGCCCTGGCCCATGGACAGGGCGTTGCCGAAGACCGAGACGTCGCACCAGCCGACCTCGACGGAGCTCACGCCCATGTTGGACACCGCGTAGTTGACGCCTCCGTTGTCGGGGCCCTTGCCCGGTACGGCGGTGATCGTGGTGTGCAGGACCCGCAGGCCCTTGTAGCCCGGACGCAGGTTGACGCCCCACCAGTTGGTGGAGGTGATCCGGCTGTCGATGATCGTGACGTCGTCGGCGTACACGTCCAGCGAACCGTAGATGTCCCAGCCCCTGATGACCATGCCGTTGGTCTTGACGGACATGTTCCCCGTGTCGTGCCGCTTCAGGGCGATCCGGGGGCCCGTGGAGCGGGCGTCGGGGAAGCCGCAGGCGCCGGGCGAGGTGGCGTTGCAGGCGGGGCCCGGCGCGGCGGAGGGCGGCGGGGCGCTGCTGTCCGGCGGAGCCGTGGGCGTCGGGGAGGCCGGGGCGGGGGAGGGGCTCGGGGAGGCGGAGGCGGAGGCGGAGGGCGAGGCGGAGGGCACGACGGGCGCGGGCAGGGGGAGGGGCTTCTCCTCGCCGGGGCATTCGAGGGCGGCCTCCGGGCAGGACCCGGCCGTCGGCTCGCTGCGGCCCGTCCGCTCGGCCTGGTAGAACGTCAGGGCGGCGACGATTAAGAAGCCGGCCAGCAGCCAGGCCCACAAGCGTTTGCGAAGGCGTGCCATGGGGTCTCAGTCCTTTGGTGTCGTGACCGGTGTGACCGGTGTGACCGGAGCGACCGGTGTGGCCGCGGCGGCCGGTGCGGTGCCGCGGAGGAAGCCGAGGCTCGGCAGGACGCACACGGCGTAGGCCAGTGTGGCAGCGGCCCCGGTCCCGAGGAGCGCGAGGACGCCGTCGCCGAGGAGCCGTTCCAGGCCGAGGACCACCCCCGTCATCACGGCCCCGGCCAGGAAGGGCCAGGCGCAGGCGCGCGCCACGGTGCCCAGCCGGACGCCGCCCCGGTGCAGGGCGAAGAGGAACACCGGCACCACGACGGCCCCGGCGACCAGGAGGTGCCCCTGGGCCACGCCCTCGATCCCGTTCGCGCCGGCGCCGGCCACCAGCACCGGGACCAGCACGGCGAGCCACAGCCCCTGGACCCCGATCAGGGAGCGGCGGTGGCCGATGGCCACCAGGCAGTCGTAGGCCAGTTCGCAGCCGATCCGGACCAGTCCGAGCCCCATCAGCCACGGCAGCGCGGCGGCGGCGGGCAGCCAGCGCTCCCCGTAGACCAGTTCGACGATCGGCCCCGCGAGGGCGGACAGCAGGACGCAGAGGGGGACCGTGCCCGTCATCACCACGCCGAGCGCGCGCCCGAAGCCTGCGTCCAGTGCTCCCGGGCCCCCTCCCGTCTCGCTGTCGGCCAGCCGGGAGAAGCCGGCGAAGGACACCCGGCGGGCCGCCTCCGAGATGATCCGTACGGGCCAGCCGGAGATGTTGAAGGCCAGTACGTAGAAGCCGAGGGCCAGCTGGTCGAGGGAGGAACCCACCACCATGGTGTCCACGTTGACGACGCCGAGCGCCAGCATGCTGGCCCCGGCGAGCGGAAGGCCGAAGCGGAGCAGGGCCCGGGCCTGCTCCCGGTCCCAGCCGAACCTCAGCGTGCCGGGGGCGGCCAGGCAGCAGCCGGCGAGGGCGGCCACGTTGCCCGCGACGGAGCCCCAGGCGAAGCTCATCGCCCCCCAGCCCTGGACGGCCAGCAGCAGGGTCACCCCGGTGCTGAGGACGAAGTTGACGGCGTCGATGGCCATCCGCCGGCCCTGCTGGAACTCCCGGGTCAGGAAGCCGGCGGGCACCTGCGAGAGCCCGTCGAGCACCACGCACACGCACATGACGCGCAGCACGCCGGAGGCCTCGGGGGAGCCGAGCACCCGGGCCACCAGGGGGGCCGCCGCGAAGAGGCCCGCGTACAGCAGCAGGCTGGAGGCGGCGCTCAGGGTGAGGACCGTCGGGGCGAAGCGGCGGGGGTCGCCCTCCCAGCGCACGATGGCCAGGGAGACCCCGAGCTCGTTCGCGGAGAGCAGGACCAGCAGGACCGTCTGGGCGATGCCGTAGACGCCCCAGGCCTCGGGGCCGAGGAAGAAGCGGGCCAGGATGATGCCGGTGACGAAGTTGCCCAGGCGCATCACCATGGTGTTGACCAGGCTCCAGCGGGCGGCGGAGCCCACCTTGCGCCCCAGCGAAGGCGCCTCGGGCCCGGCCTCCGGCGGGCCCCCGGACGGTTCCTGGGGGCCCGCGTCGGTGGTGGGCGCGCTCACTGGGGCGCCTTGGAGCGGAAGGCCGACGAGGGCAGGACCTTGAGCGCCATCGTCGCCGTCGGGTCGGGGGCGTCGCCGTGGTCCTCGGGACCGGGGTTCCGGGGCGGCCCCGGATCGTCCGCATCGGGCTTGCGCCGGCCGGGCCTGTCGGCCTTGCGGCGCCGGGCCTCGACGAAGAAGGTGGCCACCAGGCTGAGGACGAAGCCGAGCGCCGCCGCCATCACCAGGTACTGGAGCCGGGTCTTCGTCTGCGCCTCCGGCTGCTGCGGGGGCACGATCGTCACCATGCGGATCATCGCCTGGGGGGCCACCGACTGCTGGGCCTGGAACTCCTTGAGCCGCTTCTCCGCGTACGCGGTGAAGAGCTTGTCGGAGTTCAGGACCGCGGCCGGATCGGTGCCGGTGACGCTCAGCCACATGAAGGGGCCCTGGGCGTTGTCGGCGATCTTCGCCTCGTACACGCCGGTGAGTCCCTGGGCCTTGAGGTCGGCCTTGGAGTCGTCGGAGTTCAGGTTGCGGGCCAGTCCGTCGGCCATGCCGGTGAGCGAGGCTTGGGTGCTCAGGAAGGGGTTGCCGTCGAAGGCGACCGTGGCCTTCTCCGAGTTCAGGAGGCTCACCGTGCTCTGCGACCGGTACTCCACCGGGACCAGCAGGTACACGCCGGTGATGAGCGCGGCCGTGAGCAGCAGCCCGGGCAGCAGCACGTACCAGCGCCTGCGCATGACCCGCCAGATCTCCGCGAGGTCCATCAGCCTTCTTTCGATCCAGGTGGAACAGTCGAACAGGGGTGGAACGGGGGTGTGGAAACAGGGGTGGAAACGGTGCTGTGGCCGGAAGGGTCCGCCGGGATCCGGCGCACCCCCTCGGCCACAGCGTCAGACGACGGGCGCGGTGCCCGCCACGAGGTCGGTGGGCCGCGGCCGGGTCGCCGCGCTCCCGCCCTCCAGCAGGACCTGTGCGATGCGTTCGCTCGCGCGGCCGTCCCACAGCTCGGGGCAGCGGGGCGCGGGCGGATCGTCGAGCACCCGGTGCACCGTGGCCGTGATGCGGTCCGGGTCGGTGCCCGCCAGGACGTTGGTGCCCTGCTCGACGGTGATCGGGCGCTCGGTGTTCTCCCGGAGGGTCACACAGGGCACGCCGAGCGCGGTGGTCTCCTCCTGGATGCCGCCGGAGTCGGTCAGCACCACGCGGGCGGAGTCCTGCAGGGCGATGAAATCGAGGTATCCGGCGGCCGGCACCAGCCGGATGCCGCCGGGGACCCCGATCTCGGACAGCCGTTCGGCGGCCCGCGGGTGCACCGGCAGCAGCAGCGGGCAGCGGTCCGCGATCTCGCCCAGCGCCTTCAGCAGGCCGCGCAGGGCGTCCGGATCGTCGACGTTGGCCGGCCGGTGCAGGGTGACCAGTCCGTACCCGCCGCGGGTGAGCCCGTACCGGTCGAGGACGTCGGAGCGCCGGGCGCGGTCCAGGTTGGCGAGCAGGGTGTCGATCATGACGTTGCCGACGACGTGGATCTGGTCCTCCCGGTACCCCTCCGCGCGCAGGTTCGCGGCGGCGTCGGGGGAGGGGGCCAGCAGGTAGTCGCTGACCCGGTCGGTGGCGACCCGGTTGACCTCCTCGGGCATGCTCCAGTCCCGGCTGCGCAGACCGGCCTCCACGTGCGCCAGCAGCGGCCCGGCCTTCGCGGTGACCAGGGCGCAGGCCAGGGTGGAGTTGATGTCCCCGACGACCACGACCGCGTCCGGCACGAGCTCGTCGAGCAGCGGCTCGAAGGCCTCCATCACCCGGCCGGTCTGTACGGCGTGTGAGCCGGATCCGGCCCCCAGGTACCGGTCGGGGGAGCGGATGCCGAGGTCGCGGAAGAAGACGTCGTTCATGGACTCGTCGTAGTGCTGGCCGGTGTGGACGAGGACGACTTCCGCGCCGCGCGCCTCCAGGGCGTCCATCACCGGCTTGATCTTCATGTAGTTGGGCCGGGCCCCGGCCACGCAGATGATCCTGGTCATGGCGTCAGAGCACCTCCACCGTCGGTCCCGACAGCCGGTTGCGGCAGTCGAGGATCAGCGAGGCGTGCTCGGTGATCATCGGGTAGTCGAAGGAGTCGTGGTCCGTGAGCAGGACGACCACGTCGGCGGCGGCCAGCTCCTTGCGGGTCGGCTCCACCCGCGAGAGGCGGGCGTCGACCTTGATGCTCTCCACCACGTGGGGATCGGCCGCGCGCACCTTGGCGCCCATGTCCAGGAGCAGCTGGGAGACGCGTACGGCAGGCGATTCCCGGGCGTCGCCGGTGTTCTTCTTGTACGCCAGCCCGAGGAGCAGGATGCGGGAGCCGTTGACCGAGCGGCGCTTGGCGTTGAGCGCGTCCATGACGCGGCGCGCCACGTACTCGGGCATGTGGCTGTTGATGTCGTTGGCCAGCTCCACGAACCGGAAGTTCTGGCCGAGTTCGCGCTGCACCCGCCACGACAGGTACGAGGGGTCGATGGGCAGGCAGTGCCCGCCGACCCCGGGTCCGGGCGTGAACTTCATGAAGCCGAACGGCTTGCTGGAGGCGGCCTCGATGGTCTGCCACACGTCGATGTCCAGGTGCCGGGCGAACATCGCTATCTCGTTGACCAGGGCGATGTTCACGTGCCGGAAGGTGTTCTCCAGCAGCTTCGCCAGCTCGGCCTCCTTGGGGGAGCGCACCGGCACCGTGGTGTTGACGAGGCCCGCGTAGAAGCTCTCCACGGCCTTCAGCGAGAGGGCGTTGACCCCGGAGACCACCTTCGGCGTCTCCTGGAAGCCCCACACCTTGTTGCCGGGGTCGATGCGTTCCGGGCTGTAGCCGAGGTGGAAGTCCGCGCCGGCCGTGAGGCCCGAACCGTCCTCCAGGATCGGGCCGAACAGCTCCTCGGTGGTACCGGGGTAGGTGGTCGACTCCAGCACGACGGTCGCGCCCGGCCGCAGGAAGCGGGCCAGCGTGTGCGCGGATTCCTCGATGTAGCGCAGGTCGGGGGCACCGTCCTGCAGGGGGGTCGGCACCGTGACGACCGCGACGTCGAAGCCGCCGCAGTCCCGGGCCTGGTCACTGGCCTGGTACGTGCCCAGTTCCAGGGCCTTGGCCAGGCGCGCGGAGGACACGTCCTCCACGTACGACTCGCCGGCGGCGAGGCTCTTGACCCGCCGCGCGTCCACGTCGTACCCGACCACCTGGTGTCCGACCTCGGCGGCCCTGATGGCCAGCGGAAGGCCTACGTATCCCTGTCCCACGACGACGACGCGCATCAGTGACTCCTCTTCGCGGAACCGGAAGACGGTGTGGAAGGCAGTGCGGACGGTGTGCGGCGGATGAGTTCGCGGACCGTCATGAGGAGGAAGGCGGCATTGGTGGTGAGGTAGCGCTTGCCCAGACGGCGCGGCTCCTGAAGGGCCCGGTAGAACCATTCGAGCCCCATCCGCTGCCAGACCAGGGGGGCACGCTTGGTGATGCCGGCCAGGATGTCGAAGGAGCCGCCGACGCCGTGCACCACGTGGGAGCCGGTGCGCTTGCCGTAGCCGGCGGTGAAGATCTCCTTCTTGGGCGAGGTCATGCCGAGGAACAGCATGCGGGCCCCGCTCCCGGCCACCGCGTCGGCGATCTCGCCCTGTTCGGAGTCCTCGAAGTAGCCGTTGCGGCTGCCCGCCACGTCCAGTGAGGGGAACCGCTCGGCGATCCGGCCGAGCATGAGGTCCAGTACGTCCTGCCGTGCGCCGAGCAGGTAGACGGGGATCCCCGCGGTCTCCGCGGCGGCCAGCAGCCGCATGAACAGGTCGATTCCCGCGACCCGTTCGGGCAGCCGGACGCCCAGGACGCGGCCGGCCCAGACCACGGCCTGGCCGTCGGCCAGTACGAGGTCGCAGCCGGCGACCGCCGCGGCGAGGCGGGGGTCGCGGCGCATGTTGACCAGTTTGGCGGCGTTGACCATGCCGATCTCGATCTGTTCGCCGCGCGCGACGGCGTCGAGACAGCGCTGGACCGTCTCGTCCATGGTCAGAGGGTCGAGCGACACTCCGAAGAGGGACTGTCTGTGGTTCATCCGCCGAGCCCCCCGAGCCAGGCGTGGAGCAGCCAGCCGAACTCGTAGGGCCTGCACTCGCGGTCCACCGCCAGGGGGCGGAAGATCCGGTCGAGCGGGGCCAGCCGGGCGCGCGGGGCGACCCGGGTGGTGAGTCCACGGGCGGCGCGCACGGCCTTCGCGGGATCACCGCGGTAGACCTTGCGCCAGGTGACCCCGAAATCCTCGCGGATCATGGACTCGCGCGGGGTGCCGTCGGGCCCGCCGATCTCGGGCACCTCCGTCATCCAGCGCAGACCCCGGCGGATCTCGGCGCCGAAGTCGGTGCCGCCCGCTTCGGCCAGGTCGAAGAGGGCCGTCGGGGCCATGGCGTGCTGGTGCACGCTGTAGACGGGGTAGCCCTCCACCACGCCGCCGGTGCGGGCGTCGTAGTGCCACCACCACTGTCCGCCGTCCCCCTGGAGGGCGCAGATCCGGGCGGCGCAGGCGTCGGCCGCCGCGAGGGCCTGCGGGTCCGGGGCACTGGCGTGCAGCCGGGCCAGGGCCTGCAACGGATAGGTCTGGTCGGCGAAGCAGGCGACGTGGGAGCGGTACCCGGGCACCAGCCCGGGCCCGGTGGCGTGCGGAAACAGCGGGCCGTCCCCGACCCGGGCCGCCAGCAGGCGGTCACGGGCGGCGGTCAGCCGGTACTCGACGTCCACCGCGGCGCGGGCCGCGGTGAGGGCGGACAGCACCCAGGCGGCCTCCACCGTGTACTGCGGACGCCCGGGGACGTCCAGTTCGGCCACCCTCGCCACGGCGTCCGCGAGCTTGGGGTGGCCGGTCTCGGCCGCGGCCCAGGCGATGAGCGCGGCGTCACCGAGGTTCGTCACCGCGGGCAGTCGCTCCACCAGGAGCGCCGTGAACTCCGCGGCGCTGCGGCCGCCGAAGAGGGCGCGCTGCCGTTCCTCGGGGAGGAACCGTGCGCCCAGCGCGGTGATGGCCGCGTACCGGGTGCTGGTGCCGCGCCGCTCCACGCGCCTCGCGCCCTCGGGAGAGACGGTCCCCACCCGGGTGAAGACGAAGGTCTCCGCGCCCGGCAGGTACATCTCGGGCAGCCCCGCCTCGGCCAGGGCGAGCAGCCGCTCGGCGAGGGCGTGCAGTGACGGGTCCTCGTGGGCCAGTGCTGCTAATCGTCGGGCGCTCACCGGGTCCCCACCTCGGTTCCGCGCATGTCCTGCCGGCCCTGTATGTCCGAGCTGTAGACGTACTGCTCCAACACACCTACCCCCTCTGAAAATCGTTCCTAGGACAGACCCGGCGGTCTTCGTCCAGCGGAGGGGACTGCGCATGACGTCGCGCGTGCCCACGGTGGTGATTCCCCCGATGGCACGAGCGGTCCGGGCCCGCTGGATCCCCCTCCAGCGAACCGGATCCGGGCGCGCGCGGACGGCGGCGGCGGGCGGGCGCAAGATCCTGCGCCGGCCGTCACCTCGTCAGCGGTTGCCCTCGTCGTGTACAACCCCCCACTGAACACAGCCTGTTGCCTGCTCAGATCCCGTGTACAGGGACAAGGTATGCCCAAGGATGTTCATTGATTGTGGTTTTGAGGAAATGCCATTGACCCAAATTGCCGACGTTGCGTCAGGTGCGCTCGGCCAGCGTTCCGTCGGTCTCTTCGTGCAGGGCGCCGGTGCTCGGGCACTCCCAGACGCCCGGCTCGCCGGCGCGTTCCACGAGCCGGACCCCGGCCCTGCCCACCCAGCCGATGCGCCGGGCCGGCACCCCGGCCACGAGTGCGAAGTCCGCTACGTCCCGGGATACGACGGCGCCGGCCGCGACCAGCGCCCACCGCCCGATCCGGACCCCCGCCACGCACACCGAACGGGCCCCCAGGGAGGCCCCCTCGGCCACGACGACCCCGGCCGCCTCCCAGTCGCCGCCGCGCTTCTGCCGGCCGTCGGGGTCGACGGCCCGCGGGTAGAAGTCGTTGGTGAGCACCGCGGCCGGGCCGATGAACACCCCGTCGCCGAGGACGGCGGGCTCGTACACCAGTGCGTAGTTCTGGAGTTTGACGTTGTCCCCGATCCGTACGCCGGGGCCGACGTACGCCCCGCGTCCCACGATGCAGTCGCGGCCGAGCGTGGCGTCCTCCCGCACCTGCGCCAGATCCCAGATCGTGGTCCCCTCTCCGAGCTCGGCCGTCTCGTCGACCTGGGAGGAGGGTTGAATTCGGACACTCACGGGGCGGTCCCCTTACGGCTCGCGAGGGCGTGTGGATGTACGGCGGATGGAGGTATGTCGCATTGAGGTACGTCGCATTGAGGTACGGAGGGAGCATATGCGGCATCGGCCGCGCGCGCCCCGAAGATCAACCGACTGTTCACGGAGTGGACTTGGCGCCGCCTCGGTCGGAGCGGCGCCCGCTGTCCTCCGGAGCGGCGCCCGCTGCCCTCCGGGGTGCTGCCCGCTCTCTTAAGGTCGCCCGATCGCTTCCTTAAGTGGAACCTAAGGTTCGCCGTCACCACCCCGAATCGATCAAATGTCCGTTTCTGGACGGCTAGCGTGCTGCCGCACCCCCGAACTCCCCAGTAACGCAGAGGCAGGCACGCCATGGGCAGCACCACCGGTCACCGGCGCAGGACCAGCAAGAAGGCGAAGGCCGCCGGCGGGACGGCGGTGGCCGCGCTGATCGCGGCCGCCGCCTTCGCCTTCACGGGAACGGCCCAGGCCTCCTCGGTCGGCGCGGTGTACACGAAGTCCAGTTCCTGGATCGGCGGTTACACCGGCACCTACGTGATCACCAACAACAAGAGCCGGGCGCAAACCGGTTGGACCCTGGAGTTCGACCTGCCCGCGGGCACGGCGATCGACTCCCTGTGGAACGCCTCCCACACCGTCAGCGGCCGCCACGTCACCGTGAAACCGGCGGCGTGGAACAGGGAACTGGCCGCGGGATCCTCCGTCACGATCGGCTTCGTCACCCGCGCGAGCGGCACCCCGGGCAACCCGACGGCCTGCCGGATCAACGGAGCCACGTGCTCGGCCGACCAGGCCCCGACACCCCCGCCGGGCGGCCGCCCCACCACCGCCCCCACCACTGCCCCCACCGCCGCGCCGACACCGGCGCCCACGGGCGGTACGGGCTCTCCCGCGAGCCCCACGGCCCCCGCGCCCTCCGGGCGGCCGACCACGCCCGCCCCGCCCACCGCGACGGCCACCGCCACGACCCCGCCCCCGACCGGGAACCCGGCCGGCGGCGCGCGCTTCGCGCCGTACGTGGACACCTCCCTGTACCCGGCCTACGACCTGGCCGACACGGCGGCCAGGACCGGCGTCAAGGAGTTCCACCTCGCCTTCATCACCTCCGGAGGCGGCTGCGCCCCGCTGTGGGGCGGGGTCACCGAGCTCGGACACGACAAGGTCGCCGCGCAGATCGGCGCCCTGCGGGCCAAGGGCGGCGACGTGCGCGTCTCCTTCGGCGGCGCCGCCGGGCACGAGCTGGCCCTGAACTGCGGCTCCGCACAGCAACTGGCGTCCGCGTACGGCAAGGTCGTCGACCAGTACCGGCTGACCAAGGTCGACTTCGACATCGAGGGCGCGGCCCTGCCCGACACCGCCGCCAACACCCGCCGCGCGCAGGCCATCGCGCTGCTCCAGAGCTCCCACCCGGGGCTCGACGTGGCCTTCACTCTGCCCGTGATGCCGGAGGGGCTCACCCAGCCCGGCGTGGCCCTGTTGGCGGACGCGAAGAAGGCCGGCGTACGGATCCACGGCGTCAACATCATGGCCATGGACTACGGCCCCGCCTACAGCGGCGACATGGGCGCGTACGCGATCCAGGCCGCCACCGCCACGCAGGCGCAGATCAAGGGCGTACTGGGCCTCTCCGACGCGGCGGCCTGGAAGGCCGTGGCCGTCACCCCGATGATCGGGGTCAACGACGTCACGAGCGAGATCTTCACCCTCGCCGACGCCGCCCAGCTCGTGGACTTCGCGCGCGAGAAGGGCATCGGCAGGCTCGCGATGTGGTCCGCGACCCGCGACAAGCAGTGCCCGGCCGGGGTCGTGAACTACGCGGACCCGACGTGCAGTTCGATCCTCCAGCAGCATCTGGCCTTCACCAAGGCCTTCGGCGCCCTCCGCTAGGAGGTGCGGACGGCCGGGCCGGGCGCGCTCAACCGGCGCGCCGGGCCGCGTCCATGCCCAGCAGGATCCCGCGGCGGTGATCGCCGCCCCGGTCGTGGACGGGACAAGGTCACCTCGCGCGATGCGGTGACCGCAGGATCACGAGGCGCTGGGTCGCCCGGGTCATCGCGACGTAGCGGTCGACGGCGCCTTCGACGCCCTCGCCGAAGGCGTCCGGGTCGATGAGGACGACCAGGTCGAACTCCAGCCCCTTCGACAGCTCCGGTGTCAGCACGCGGACCCGTGGCGTCGCCCGGAACGAGCTGTCGTCGACGCCGCCGGCGGCGATGACGCAGGCGACCCCGTCGGACTGGGCGCCGAGCCAGTCGTCCAGGACCGCGGACAGCTCCGCGATGCCGCCGTGCGTGACGGGGACGCCGCTGCTGCGGACGGAGGTGGGCACGTTCGCGTCGGGGAGCGCGGCGCGGATGGCGGGCTCGGCCTCGGCCATGACCTCCTCCGGGGTGCGGTAGTTGACGCTCAGCGAGGCCAGGGTGATCCGGTCGAGACCGGCCCGTTCGAGCCGCTCGCGCCAGGACTCGGTGAATCCGTGCCGGGCCTGCGCGCGGTCCCCGACGATCGTGAAGCTCCGTGACGGGCAGCGGGCCAGCAGCATCTGCCATTCCGCGTCGGTCAGTTCCTGTGCCTCGTCGACGACGATGTGGGCGAACGGCCCCGCGAGCAGGTCGGGTTCGGCGCCCGGCAGCGCGTCCCCGTCGATCAGGGCGTCCTGCAGATCCCGTCCCCGCAGCATCCCCACCGCGCTCTGGCTCTCGTCGATCTCGGTGTCCTGGAGCAGCCGGTCGATCACCTCGGACCTCCGCGCACGCTCGGCGGCCACCGCGGCCTCGTGCCGGCGCTTGCGTACGGAGGCCTCGGCGTCGCCGAGTCGCTGCCGGGCCGCGTCCAGGAGCGGCAGGTCCGAGACCGTCCAGGCCTGGGCGTCGGCGCGCTGCAGGAGGGAGACGTCGCCGGGCCCGAGCCACGGAGCGCACTTGCGCAGGTAGGCGGGCACCGACCAGAGGTCCCCGACGAGCTCGGCCGCGTCGAGCATCGGCCACGCACGGTTCAGGGTGCCGATCAGGTCCCGGTCCTGGAGCAGCGAACGGCGCAGCAGGTGCGGCGGGACGTCGCTGTCGTCCTGGTCCATCAGGATCGTGAGCAGCTCCTCCAGGATCTGGTCGCGGGCCTCGTTGTGCGGGGTGCCCGGTTCCACCGCCCCGAACGCGGCCGCCCAGTCGTCGGGGCCCAGCCAGAGGTCGGACCAGTGGCTGGAGACGGTGATCCCCTCGGTGGGGGGCTCCTCGTAGATGCGCACCGCCGCCTCGATCGCCCCGACCAGGCCGGCGGACGACTTGAGGAGGGCCGCGCGCGGGTCGGCCTCGACCGTCGCGGAGGCCCCCTCGGCGACGAGGTCGCGCAGGGTGCAGGTCTGGACGCCCTCCTCCCCGAGGCTGGGCAGCACGTCGGAGACGTAGGCCAGGTAGGGCCGGCTCGGGCCGACGAACAGCACGCCGCCGCGGCGGTGTCCGAGCCGGGGATCGGAGTAGAGCAGGTGGGCGGTGCGGTGCAGGGCGACGACGGT
The DNA here is from genome assembly GCF_053593795.1 of Streptomyces sp. NPDC002104. Classification (NCBI taxonomy): domain Bacteria; kingdom Bacillati; phylum Actinomycetota; class Actinomycetes; order Kitasatosporales; family Streptomycetaceae; genus Streptomyces; species Streptomyces sp. NPDC002104. The sequence goes on from NZ_JBSFDF010000021.1 coordinate 17,180, forward strand.
CTTGCCGGTACCCGGACCGCCGTCGACGACGAGGGCGCCCCGGGATCCGGCCCGGATGATGGCGTCCTGGTCGGTCTGGATGGTGGCGAGCACGTCGCGCATGCGGTCCGACCGGTTGCTGCCCAGACTGGCGATGAACGCGGACTGGTCGTCGAGCGCGGCGCGGCCCTCGAGCCCGTCCGCGCAGAACACCTCGTCCCAGTAGTCGCTGATCCGCCCGCGGGTCCAGCGGTACCTGCGGCGGCTCGCCAGCCCCATCGGGACGGCGTGCGTCGCCGCGAAGAAGGGCTCGGCGGCGGGTGAACGCCAGTCCAGCAGCAGCCGGTTGCCCGCGCTGTCGGTGAGACCCAGGCGCCCGATGTACACGGGCTCGGAGCCGTCGGCGGGGACGATGTGGCCCAGGCACAGGTCCAGTCCGAAGCGGCGCAGGGTGCGCAGCCGGCTGGTCAGGCGGTGGATCTCCGCATCGCGGTCCATGGCCTCCCGGCCGACGCCGCCGGGCGCCCTGCGGGTGGTCTCCAGCCGGTCGGACAGTTCGGCGATCGTCTGCTCCAGGCAGTGCGAGACGGCCGCGAAATGCCGTTCGTCGCCTCCGATGAGAGCGGGGTCGGCCTTGGGGGAGAGGTGGCCGGGAAGGTCGAACGCACGAATGGCGGTCTCCATCGCCTCGACGGAACCGTGTGAACCAAGAGCTGACATATCGGAACGCACTGAGTGAATCTCCAACTTTTCGGCAAGTTCTGGCCTGGATCCGCGATTTTGCCCCAGCGCGGGGGCCTTGCCGCAAGCCCCCCAGTGCGCTATATGTTGTACATGGCAAGGAGTGCGTACTCCTCCGCGCCTTGCTTCGGTCCCATGGCGAAGCCCCGCGAAGACGGCTGGCTACAGTACGGCCATGACGTCCGCGGCCCTCCCCCTTCACCTCGCGAAGCCCGCTCCGGCCCATGTGGTGGCCGTACTCGCCTTCGACGGCATGGCCCCCTTCGAACTGGGCGTGGTGGTCGAGGTGTTCGGCCTCGCGCGGCCCGAGCTGGGGGATCTGCCCTGGTACGAACTGCGGGTCTGTTCGGCGGAGCCGGGCCGGGACCTGCGCGCGGTCGGCGGGTTCACCCTCCGCGCCGAGCACGGGCTCGACGCCCTCGCCGCCGCCGACACCGTGATCGTCCCCGGAGTCTCCCCGGCGGGCGGTGCCATCGCGCCCGCCCTGGTCGACGCCCTGCTCACGGCCCATGCCCGGGGCGCGCGCCTGGTCTCCATCTGCTCGGGCGCCTTCGCGCTCGCCGCCACCGGGCTCCTCGACGGCCGCCGGGCCACCACCCACTGGCGCTACGCCCGCACCCTCGCCGAGCAGCATCCCGCGGTCGAGGTCGACGCGGACGTCCTCTACGTGGACAACGGCGACGTGCTGACCAGCGCGGGCAGCGCCGCCGGCATCGACCTCTGCCTCTACCTGGTCCGCGCCGACCACGGCGCCGCCGTCGCCAACACCGTGGCCCGCCGTTTCGTCGTACCGCCCCATCGCGAGGGCGGCCAGGCCCAGTTCATCGAGGCGGCGGTCGGGGAGGTCGGCCCCGGCGGCGCCGACGACGGGATCTCCCGGAGCATGGCCTGGGCCCTCCAGCGGCTGTACGGCCCGCTCTCCGTCCCGGCCCTGGCCCGCGCGGCGAACATGTCGGAGCGTTCCTTCCTCCGCCACTTCACCCGCCGCAACGGCGTGAGCCCGATCCGCTGGGTGGTCTCCCAGCGGATCTCGGCGAGCCTGCCGCTGCTGGAGTCGGGCGAGGGGACGGTGGACGAGGTGGCCGCGGCGGTCGGATTCGACTCCACCGCGACGTACCGCCACCACTTCACCCGGCAGATGCGGACGACGCCGACGGCCTACCGGAAGGCGTTCGTCAGGGTCGCCGCACCTGTGGCGGGATCTTGACGAGTGGAGGCGTTCACGCCACTCGTCGCGGGGATGGCGGGCGCAGAGGATGGAGTCATCGCCGCAGGGGAAACCGCCCGGCCGGCGAGCCCGCCCTTCGCCCCGTACGAGGAGTTCCCCGATGTCCGTGACCGTCCCGTCCGCCTTGACCGTCCCGTCCGCCGTGTCCGCCCTGCCCTCCGTGTCCGCCCTGTCCACCGGTACCGCGGTCACCAGCGCCGTCCTCTCCGTCCCGGCCGCCGCTCCGGGTGTCGCGGCCGCCCACTACGCGGCCCGGCTCGCCTTCGAGGCGGACGTCTCGGACGTACGGGCCGACCTGCTCTCCGGCGTCCCGGGTCTGGTGGTGGTCGACTCCCGCAGCGAGGCCGCCTGGGACCAGGGCCGCATCCCGGGGGCGCTGCACCTGCCGACGGCACGGATCGCGGAGCTGGCGCCCTCGCTGATCGACCCGGCGCTGACGGTGGTCACGTACTGCTGGGGCCCCGGCTGCAACGGCGCCACGCGGGCGGCGCTGGCCTTCGCGCGCCTGGGCTACCAGGTGAAGGAGATGCTCGGCGGATTCGAGTACTGGGTCCGCGAGGGCTTCGCCTTCGAGACCGCCGAGGGCACCGACCAGCGCGCGATCGACGATCTGACCGCCCCGCGCTCGGGCATCTCCTGCGCCTGCTGAGGGCCGCACGCCGCGCAGCGAGCCCTCAGACCGCCAGCGCCGTGGTGATCACCAGCGGGGGCGCCGCCCGCTCCGCCGCCCAGTCGCGGCCTGCGGCGAGGTCCGCGTCGACGAGGCCGGGGAGGCCGAGGGCCTCCTCCACCGTCGGGCGGTGCTGGACGGCGAGGGTGAACCCGGCCCGCTCCAGCAGGGCCGGGTAGAAGTCCACGGGCCAGGCGTGATTGGGCATCACCTGCCAGCTGCCGTCCGTACGCCGCAGCCGTACGGGCAGCTCGTCACCGGGGCCGTACGCGGCACCCGCCTCGCCGATGCGCAGCGAGGCGTACTCCGTCCCGCTGCACGCGGGATCGGTGGCCAGCAGCACGAACGGGCCGCCGGGCCGCAGGAGCCGGCGGATCTCCCGGAACACCGCGAGCACCGTCCCCTCGGTGGGCAGCGAGGCCAGGACGTGATTGCACATCACGGCGTCGGCACTGCCGTCCGCCAGGCAGGCCGTACGCCCGTCCGTGACCAGGTGGTACTCGGCGACCGCCGTCCCCGAGCCGCGGGCCAGCGCGAGCATCTCCGGGGAGGCGTCCACGCCCAGCACCTTCGCCCCGAGCAGCCGGGCCGCGTGGTCGGCGACCTTGCCGGGCCCGCATCCGTAGTCCACCAGGACGGATCCGCTGCCCACCCAGCGGGCCAGTGCCCGGAAGACGAACGGGTACCCGAGCAGCCAGTCCGTGGCCGCCTCCACGGAGGCGAAGGCCCGCGCGCCCTCCGGACCGGACCAGGCGACGGGCTCCCGCCCGTCGCCGTGGTCCGCGCCGCCCGTCCCGGCCGGCTCGGCCCGCCCGGCTCGTCCGGTCGCCTCTGGCCTGTCGCTCACACTTCCCACTATCGGGCCGTGTCCCCCTGGTGCGCATCCCGTTCCGCCGCCTCGGCGATCCGTTTGACGGCTGCCAGCCGCCGGTCCCAGTCGGCGGCGAGGGTGGCCATCCAGCGGGCCGTCGCGTCCAGGGCGGCGGGCCGCACGGTGTACCGGACCTCGCGGCCGACCCGGCTGCCGGAGACCAGCCCGGCCGCGTCCAGGACGGCGAGGTGCTTGACCACCGCCTGCCGGGAGACGGGCAGCCCCTCGGCGAGGGTGGTCGCGGTGACCTCGCCGTGGGAGGCGAGCAGACCGAGCAGCCTGCGGCGGGTCGGGTCGGCCAGTGCGACGAGGACCTGGTCCACCGCCTCGTCGGAGCCGGGGTGTTCCCCGCTCACGCGGCCGGTTGTTCGGCGCGCTTCTTGAAGGCGTCGAGCACCTGCGGCCAGCCGCCCGTGTTGTCCTTGAGGGCCTTGTCGCGCAGCTCCTCGGACCCGGCCAGGGCCGCGAACCCGCTCTCGACGACGCGCAGCCTGGTCTTGTCCCCCTCGCGGCTCAGCGTGAACTCCACCAGGGTGCTGTTGTCCGCGCGCAGCTCCTGTCCGGGGAAGGCGCTGGCCCACCGGTACGCCAGATAGGTCGGGGGGTCCACCTTCTCCACCCGTACCGGGAACTCGCCGTACTCGCTGTTCCTCGCCACGACCGACTCGCCCTCCCGGGCCACCGTGCCGGCCAGGCTGCCCTCGTCGGCCACCCAGAAGCCCGGCTCGGCCACCAGGGACCAGACCCGCTCCAGGGATGCCTCGATCAGGGTGTCGCGTTCGATCCGGTCCGTGTTCATCAGGGACTCCTTCGTCGCAGGCGTTGGAATGATTCGGTGCAACTCCAGGGTTGCACGTCACTCCGGTATCCCGCAACCGCGAGGTTGCACGAGGGCGGCGGGGGTAGGCGAGAAGATCGACTTCGTCCTCCTGGAGGACCCGCTGCGGGCCACGGCCGCCGCCCACGGGAAGTCCGGCTGACTGCGGCAGGCCCGGTCGCCCGGAACAACGGAACGGCGCTTCCGCGTACAACCCCTCATGGCCGTCAGGGGTCTTGTGTCCGAAACCTCGAAACCAAGGAGACGGACCCATGGCCGGGAGCGCACGACCCGACGGAAGAGAACCCACTGCGGACGCACCCTCGCAGGCCCCCGATGCGGCGACCGAGACCTTCGTCGCCCACCGCAACCTGCTCTTCACCGTGGCCTACGAGATGCTCGGCTCGGCGGCCGACGCCGAGGACGTGCTCCAGGAGACCTGGCTGCGCTGGGCGGGAGCCGACCTCGACACGGTGAACGACCGGCGCGCCTACCTGGTGCGGATCACCACCCGCCAGGCGCTGAACCGGCTGCGCACCATGAGCCGCCGCAAGGAGGCCTACGTCGGCCAGTGGCTGCCGGAGCCGCTGCTCACCACGCCGGACGTGGCCGAGGACGTGGAACTGGCCGAGAGCATGTCGATGGCGATGATGCTGGTCCTGGAGACGCTCGGGCCGACCGAGCGGGCCGTGTTCGTGCTCCGCGAGGTGTTCGGCCTCGACTACGAGGAGATAGCGGCGGCGGTCGACAAGACGCCGGCGGCCGTCCGGCAGATCGCGCACCGGTCCCGCAAGCACGTCGACGCGCGCCGCCCCCGCCGGGCGGTCTCCGCGCGCGAAGCGCGGGTGGCCGTGGAAATGTTCCAGCGGGCGTTCGAGACCGGGGACCTGCAGGGCCTCCTCGACGTACTCGCCCCCGAGGTCGTCTACATGGGCGACGGAGGCGGCATCAAGCACGCCGCCCTGCGGCCGGTCGTGGGAGCCCTCCACGTGGCCCGCCTGTTCACCGGTATGACGGGCAAGGCGGGGAAGGCCGGGATCGGTCTCTCCTTCGCTCACACCATGGTCAACGGCACCCCGGCGCTGGCCGTTCACGTGGACGGAGAACTCGACGGGGTCATCGCCGTCCGCGTCGAGGGCACCCGCATCACGGGCCTGTACTTCGTCCGCAACCCGGAGAAGCTGTCCCACGTCGGCACGGAGACCAGGCCCACCCTGCGGTGAGTGCCGGGTGGTACGTGCCGGGCGGGGAGGGGCTGGCAGCATGGCGTCCATGCCGTCCCTCCCCTCCGCCGGCTCCGAGCCCGCCGTGCCAGCCGAGCCCGCAACCGCCGTACCCGCAGAACCCGCGGCACCCGCAGACCCCGTCCGGCACCAGGACCACGGCACGTGGCTCGTCCAGTTCACCGGCCGGGTGCTCGTGGTCTGCCCGCGCTGCGGCGGCCGCGCGCTCGTGGTGCCGCGGCCCGGCCTCGCGGAGCCGAAGTACGTCAGCGCCCTGCTCTTCCAGCCCCGCCGGCTCGCCTGCGCCGGCTGCGGGGCGCTCGCCGACTGGTCGGCACAGGAAAGGGGCGCAGCCCTGGTCGGGGTCTCGGTCGGCGGTACCGAGGACCCCTTCTTCCGGCGGCCGCTCTGGCTGCAGACCCGCTGTGCGGGACGGATCCTGTGGGCCTACGACGAGGAGCACGTCGAGGCCCTCGCCGCCCATGTGGGTGCCCGGCTGCGCGAGCGGCACACCTCCCCGACGATGTCGATGTTCGCCCGGCTGCCGGCCTGGATGAAGTCCGCGGCACGCCGTGACGAGGTCATGGCCGGTCTGGAGACCCTGCGGACCCTCGCCGGGCTCGCGGCCCCCGCCGACCGCTCCGATGCGGCCCACGAACGGGGCGACCGCCCGCGCCACCAGGGCAGCGTGCTGTTCCGCGGCGGCCCGTACTAGACCTGCTGGAACCGGGCCCGCCGGCGCGGGCACCGGCCGAATGCGGTGCGCCGGGGGACCGTACGTGTGGCGCTGGGCGGGGAAGCCGGGGTGCGGGGCCGCTGCGCGGGTACCTCGCATCCGACACCCCAACGCAGGAGGAACCCGTGCTCGGTACCGACTACCGCCCCGGCTCGCCCAACTGGCTCGACCTCGGGAGCCCCGACATCCCCCGGGCCGCGGCCTTCTACCGGGCCGTCTTCGGCTGGGAGTTCCACCTGCTCGGGCCCGAGACCGGCGGGTACGGGTTCTTCCAGGTGGACGGGAAGAACGTCGCCGCCGTCGGTCAGCTCGACCCCGGTGCGGCCTCCGCGTGGACGGTCTACTTCCGGACCGACGACGCGGAGGCCACCACCCGCGGCGTGCGCGACGGCGGGGGCTCCGTCCGCGTCGAGCCGACGGACGTCATGGCGGAGGGATGGCTGGCCCAGTACACCGACCAGCAGGGCGCCGACTTCGCCGTCTGGAAGCCGGGCCGGACACCGGGACTGGAGCTGACCTCCGCCGACAACGCGCTGTGCTGGGTCGAACTGCACGTGCCCGACCCGATGGCGGCGCTCGCCTTCTACGGAGCCCTCTTCGGGACGCGCGCACGGGAGATGGCCGCGCCCGGCATGAGCTACCAGGTGCTCAGCACCGCCGACGGGGACCAGGAGGACTCCTCCTTCGGAGGGGTGGCGCCCCTGATGGAGGGCGAGACGGACGCGCGCTGGGTGCCGTACTTCGCGGTCGCGGACGTGGACGCGGTGGTGAGCACCGCGCGGACCAGCGGCGCCACGGTGCTGCTGCCGGGAGCGGACGTACCCGGTGTCGGGCGGATCGGCTGGCTGGCCGACCCGGGCGGGGCGGTGTTCGCCCTGCTCGAGGCGGCGCCGCGGGCGGATCGGCGCTGACCCGTACGGTCGGCGTGATCCGTACGGGTCGGCGTGACCCGTACGGTCGGCGTGACCCGTACGGTCAGCGTGACCCGTACGGTCAGCGTGACCCGTACCGTCAGCCGGTGAAGGCTTCGACGAGCGTCCAGAGGGCCAGCGCGGCCATGCACAGGGCGCCGAAGCGCTGAACGGTCTTGAGCGGGACCCGCTTGGCGATGAAGCGGCCCACGAGCAGGGCGAGGGCGGACACCGACATGAGGGCCGCCGCGGAGCCGATCGCGGTGGGCAGCCAGCCGTTGGTGGCGGCGAGGTTCGCGGTGGTGATCTGCGTCAGGTCGCCCCACTCGCCGATGAAGACGGCCATGAACGCCGTGGTGAAGACGGGCCAGAAGCCGGTGACGGCCTTGGCCGCCGAGTCCGCCTCGTCGTCGTCCCCGCCGGAGCGCATCATGACGACGGCGCCGAAGGCGAACAGGGCGGCGGAGGTGAGCTTGACGGCCATGTTCGGCAGCATGCTCAGCAGGCTTCCGGCGCCGACCGCGATGGCCACGTGCACGATGAACGCGGTGGAGGTGCCGAACCACACGTACAGCGGCCGCATCCGGGTGCCCATGGCCAGCGAGGCGAACATGGTCTTGTCGGGGAGCTCGGCGAGGAAGATCAGACCGAAGGCGGTGAAGATCGCCACGGGGTCGAGAGCCATTCCGGGTGCTGCTTTCTGCTGGAGCCGGGCTCTGATGGCTCGGATCGGCACCCAGCGGGAGGCGACGGGAAGAACCACTCGGCCCGGCACGACGAAGCGGCCCACACGGTGATGTGGGACGGGTCATGCCTTGGCCGAAGGTCTCGTCCGCCCCGCGCCTGAAGCGCGGTGGCCCGGTGGCCGGGACCCGTCGAGGCGTCCAGTATGTCGACCAGCGGTTTTCGGGACTACTCCCCTTCGCTGCCGACCACCCTACCAGCGCCGCCGGGTGCCCCGGCAGGGGCGAAGGTCCCGGGGCGGCTCCCGGGGCCGGGCCGCCGGTCACGGGAGCCGGCGGCTGACGGTCGGCGGCTATCCGAAACGCACCGGGAGGTACGTGACCCCGTTGATGAAGTCCGAGCGCAGGCGGCGGACCTCTCCCGTGAGCGAGACCTCCGGATGGCGGCGCAGGAGTTCCCGGAGCAGGGCCTTGATCTGGGTGCGGGCGAGACCGGCCCCCAGGCAGAAATGGGGGCCGCCGCCCCCGAAGGCGAGGTGGTCGTTCGGGGTGCGGCGGACGTCGAAGGCGAAGGGGTCGGCGAAGACCTCCTCGTCGCGGTTGGCGGAGGTGTAGTACGTGACCACCTTCTGTCCCTCCGAGACGGGCCGCCCGTGCAGGACGGTGTCACGGGTGGCGGTGCGCCGGAAGTTGTGGATCGAGCCGCCCCAGCGCAGGAACTCCTCCGTCGCCGTGGTCCACAGGGCCTCGTCCCCGGGGGCCGCGGCCAGTTCCGCGCGGGCGGCGGGATGGTCGATCAGGGCGATCAGGGCGCCGGAGAGCAGGTTGCGGGTGGTCTCGTTCCCGGCGACGCAGAGCAGGACGAAGAACATGTTGATCTCGTCCGGCGACAGCCGGTCCCCGTCGACCTCGGCGTGCACCAGCGTCGAGAGGATGTCCTCCCGGGGGCGGACCCGCCGCTCGGCGGCCAGCGCGTCGCAGTAGGCGTAGATCTCGGCGGCCGCGAGATCGCTGTCGTGCTTTCCCGCCGACAGCTCGGGGTCCTGGGAGCCGGCCATCCGGTTGCTCCAGTCGAAGATCAGCCGCTCGTCCCCCTCGGGGACGCCGACCATCTCGCAGATCGTCTGGATGGGCAGCCAGGCGGCGACCTCCGCGACGAAGTCCATGTCCCGGCCCGGGGCGACCGCCCGCTCCACCAGGGCGACCGCCCGCTCCTGGATCCGGGCCGCGAGCCTCCGTACGACCCGGGGCGTGAAACCCGCGCTGACCAGCGAGCGGTACCGGGAGTGGCGCGGGGCGTCCATGCCCAGCAGGACCAGGCGCAGGGTCTCCAGGGACTCCGGGTTCTGGTCGCGGATCATGAACGACCCGCGTTCGGTGGACCACAGCTCCGGGTCGCGGCTGACGGCCTTGACGTCGGCATGGCGGGTGACGGCGTAGAAGCCGGCGTGCGGGCCCGGCACCTCGTGCCAGTGGACCGGGTCCTCCCGGCGCAGCCGGGCGAACTGGGCATGCGGGACCTCACGGGCCCAGGTGTCCTCGAGCAGGTCTATCTCGCCGGTGGGCAACACGGGGCGGTTCCCTTCGTCGGACGGATCGGGGCGGTACGGGCCGCAGCTCACGGGTCGCAGTTCACGGGCCGCTGCTGCGGTGCGCGGCTCAGCGGGGTGCGCCGAGTCCCAGGACGGCGCCGAGGGCCTCGACGACGAGCCGGTCGGGGACGGCGGCCGGTTCGAGGCGGTGCTGCATGGCCAGTCCCAGGAGGATGCCGAGGACGAGGGCGCCGGTCTCCTCCGGCGTACGGGTCAGGGGAGTGCCGGTGGCCTCCGCCCAGTCGGCCAGGCCCTCGCCGAGCTGGGCACGGATCTCGGTGTACCGCTGGGCGAGCCGGTCCCCGATGAGGGGGCCGCGGGCGGCGTGCAGCCACAGCTCCGTCTCCAGGAGCAGCCAGGAGTCCCCGTGCTCGGGGTGCGGGCGGGTGAGGCTGCCCCACATCGCGGAGAAGTGCACGGCGGGGTCGGCCGGGTCCCCGGCCGCGATCTCGGCGGCCAGTTCCTCGCTGGTGCGTTCCTTCCAGACCTCCAGAAGCGCCAGCAGCAGGCCCTCCTTGCCGCCGAAGTGGCTGTAGAGCGCGCCCGTGGTGCGCCCGGCCGCCTCGGCGACGGCTTCGGCGGAGACGGCGTGGAACCCCTTGCGGGCGAAGAGGTCGGCCGCCGCGTCGATGAGCCGGGCGCGGCTCTCGGACTTGCGCTGCGCCTGCGGGACGCGGCGCCGCGGGGGCTCCTGGGTGCGGGACGGCTCCACCGGGCCTCCTGGGCGCTGGCTCTTGCTCTTGGCTCTTGCACTTGTACGTGAACGTGCCCGTGCACTGGTTATATCGGGGTGCCGATATAAGTTGCGCCCTCCCTGACGAAGTGTCAAGCGGTCCCGCAGGACCGAACGGGCGCCCGGTGGGACGCTGAAAGGGTGCGCGCCGCGCTGGAGGAGCTCCGTACGGGCACCGGCCCCCTGCCGGCGGCCGCCCGGCGGGCCGTCCGGGTCACCCTCGCCGCGGGTCTCGGCTTCTACGCGTTCCTGTACGGGCTGGACCGGCCCATCGAGGCCACCTACGCGCTCTTCGCCGCCGTCGCGCTGGCCGGGCTCTCCCGGATACCGGGCAGCGGACACCTCCGGGCCCGGATGGTCGCCCGCGCGCTCCCCGCCGCCTGCGCGCTGGTGGTCCTGGGCACCTGGCTGTCCGTGCGGACCTGGGCCGCCGTGGCGGGCATGCTCGTCATCGGCTTCTGCGTGGCCTTCACCTCGACGGCGGGACCCCGCCTCGGGGGCGCGGCGCCCGGGCTCCAGCTGCTGTACATCCTGCCCAGCTTCCCGCCGTACGCCCCCGACACCCTGGGCCAGCGGCTGACGGGCACCGTCGCCGGGATCCTGCTGCTGATCATTGCCGAGGCCACCGTGCTGCCCGACCCGGCCGTCCCCGGCTACCGGGACCTGGCCGCCGCGGCCGCCTCCGAGGCCGCCCGGTGCGCCGAGGCGCTGGAGCGGCCGCCCCACACCCTCACCGCGGCGCAGGCCGCCCGAGCGGCGGAGCGGTCCCAGTCCCTGCGGCCGTCCAAGGTCGACGAGGCGCACCGGCCCGCGGGACCCGGCGTACGGGAACGCGCGCTGGCGCACACCGGACTGGCAGCCCGCACCCTCCTGGCCCGGCTCCGGTCCCTGCCCCCGCCGGAGTCCGGGCCGCCGGGGGGCGGACAGGACGGGCTGGACCTCGTACGGGCCGTGCGCGAGTCGGCCGCCGGGACGGCCGGGCTGCTCGGATCGGGGACCGAGCCGCCGGCCGACTCGACCCGGCTGCGGGACCTCCAGGTCTCCCTCGCCCGGACCCCCGTGACGGGGCCCGGGCCCGGGTACCGCAACGCCGCCCTGGTGGAGCTGGCGGACGCCGCGCTCGTGCTGCGCGGCGCCGCGGGGTTCGCCGTACGGGGGCGCGCGGGGGTCGTGGACGGGGCCGGGCCCGGGATGGGGGCCGCGGCCGGGCCCTCCGACCGGTTCTGGTACGCCGGGGAGGGGCCGCTGCTGCTCTGGTGGCGCCGGCTGGCCGGGAACTCGGGGCCCCGGTCCGTGCACTTCCAGAACGCCGTCCGGATCGCCGTGGCCCTCGCCGCCGCCCGGGCCGTCGCCGGGCTGGACTCGCTGCCGCACGGCTTCTGGGCGATGCTCGCCGTCCTCAGCCTGACCCGGACCAACGCCGAGCAGACCCGGGCCACCGTCCGGCTGGCCCTGATCGGCACCCTGGTGGGCGCGGCAGCCGCGGGCGGGGTCCTCGCCCTGGCCGGGGAGGCGAGCACGGTGTACGCGTTCCTGCTGCCGCCGCTGATGCTGTTCGCGTTCTGCGTCGGGCCCGTGCGCGGCGTGGGCTGGGCGCAGGCCATGTTCACCCTGGTCGTGGCCATGGCCTTCGCCCAGCTCTCCCCGGTGACGTGGCAGCTGGCCGAGGTCCGGTTCCTGGACGTCCTGGTCGGCAGTGCGATCGGGACCGTGTGCGGGCTGCTGGCCTGGCCGCGCGGCGCCCACGACGAACTGGGGCGCGCCGTCGCCGAGCTGCTGCGCGCCGCGGCCGACGACGTCCAGGCGGCCACGGCCGCCTTCGGTCGGGACCGCGCGGCCGGGCCCGACCAGCGGGTGCGGCACGCGCTGGCCCTGGCGGAGAGCGCGTACGCCCAGTACCAGACGGAGCGCCGGCATCCCTCCGCCGCCGGGGGCGAGGACTGGCAGGCCGCCATGATGACCGGGCACCACGTCCTGTGGGGCGGCCGCAGACCGCCGGGCGCACCGCCCGGCCCGCGCGAGGAGGCGGTGGTCCGGGAGTACGGGGCCCGGGTGGCGGCCGGCCTGCGCCACGCGGCGGCTGCCGCGGATCCCGTGCACGCGGCCGGGGCCAGGCCCCCCGGTCCCGCCGGTCCCCCCGGTCCCGCCGGACCCGCCGGACCCGCCGGACCCGCCCCGCGCGGGCCCGGGACCGGGGGCGCACCGCCGGCCTTCTACGGCGCGATGGCCTGGCTGGACACGCTGACCGCGGATCTGGAGCTGCTCGGCCGGGGGTCCGGGTCCGGCCCCGGCGCCGCTCCCGGAGCCGGTCCCGAGGCCTCCGGCCGGGCCTGAGCGCGCGGCGGTGCGCCGGGAGCACGGCTCTGCGATGGTGGAACCAGGGGTACCGGCCCCTCCGGCCGGGTGTGCGGTGAGGAGCGGCCATGTCCGGACTGTTCGAGGCCGGCGTCGAGATCGACCGGCCCGTCGCCGAGGTGTTCGCGTACCTCGCGGACGGGCGCAACGACCCGGAGTTCAGCCCGCGCGTCCTGCGGATCACCCGGACCCCGGACGGCCCGACCGCCGTCGGGACGGTGTTCCGCAGCACGGTGAAGGACGCCGGGATGAAGACCGGCAGGGAGTTCGCGATCACCGCACTCGACGCGCCGGCGCGGATCCGCTGGACGGAGCTGAGCCGCAACCTGGTGACCGCGGAGGGCGGCTACGACCTCGCCGAACTGCCCGGCGGGCGCACACGGTTGCGCGTCTTCAACACCCTGACCGGGCACGGCTTCGGCCACCTCCTGGTCGGGCTCGCCCTCAGCGCGGCGCGCAAGGACGCCCCCGACTTCGGCCGCCGGATCAAGGCGGCGGTGGAGGCGTCCTCGGCGTCCTCCCGGCCGGAGTGAGGACCGGGCCGGCCGGGGCCGCGGTTCAGGCCACGGGGTCAGGCCAGCGGGTCCAGGTCAGCGGTCCGGGCCACCGGGTCAGGCCAGCGGGTCCAGGGCACCGGTCCAGGCCACCAGGTCTGGCCACCGGTTCAGGTCACCGGTTGAGGCCACCGGTTCAGGCCACCGGGTCAGGTCAGAAGCGCCCCGGCCCGGACGGAATCGGCAGCGGCTTCACCGGCGCCCCCTGCCGCTCCCCGCCGGGTGCCGTCGTACGGCAGCTGATGTCCCGGGCCGGCAGCCGTCCGGTGGCGAGGTACGCGGTGACCGGCGCGGCGGCGCAGGAGTGGGGGTCCGCCAGGTACACCCCGTGGCCCTCGCCGCCCAGGGCCAGCACCATCCGTGAGCCCTTCAGCGCCCGGTGCAGGCCCAGGCCGCTGGCCAGCGGGGTCTGCGAGTCCCACTCGTTCTGCACGGTCAGCACCCCGGCCCGCGCCGTCATCGGGGTCTGCGGTTCGAGCGGGCGGGGCCAGAAGGCGCAGGGCTTGATGTTCGACGCGAAGTCCCCGTAGAGCGGGTACGCGGCCTTGTCCCTGACCGCGTCGCGCCGGTACCGCCCGGGATCGCGCGGCCAGGAGTCCGTGTCCCCGCACGCCACGCTCCACAGGACGGCGACGGCGTTGTCGGAGGCGGGCTCGGCCGGGGCCGGCCCGGAGGCGCCGGCGAGCGCCCGTTTCATGTCGAAGCCGGGCCCGGAGGCGCCGGGAGTGACGGCGGGCTTTCCGTCGGCCGCGTCCTTCAGGGCCACCACCAGCGGGGTGACCTGCGCCGGATAGAAGAACAGCGCGCGTGCGCCCCGGATGTCGTCGCCGGTGATCTTCTCCCCCTGGAAGACGATCGGATCCCGGTCGGCCCGCGCCACCAGGTCCCAGAGGGTCTTCGACACGGCGGCCGGGCTCTTCCCGAGGTGGTACTCGCCCGACCGCTCCGCCGCCCACCGCGTCCACCGGGCGAAGGCCGGCTCGGACTCCGGGGCCCAGCTCCGGAACATGCCGCGCCAGATCAGCTCCGGGTCGACCCCGCTGTCGAGCACGAAGCGGTCGGTCCGGCCGGGGAACATCTGCGTGTACACCGCGCCGAGGTACGTTCCGTAGGAGTAGCCCAGGTACGAGAGCTTCCGCTCGCCCAGGACGGCACGGATCGTGTCCATGTCGCGGGCGGTGTTGCGGGTCGTGATGTACGGGAGCACGGAGCCGGCCTTCGCCCGGCACTTCTCGGCGATGGTGCGTGCCCAGGCCACGTCGGAGGGGAAGGACCCGGGGTGGTAGGGCCGGTCGACGCCCTGCTCGGCGTCGGACAGCCCGCAGCTGATGGGGCTGCTGGCGCCGACCCCGCGCGGATCGAAGCCGATGAGGTCGAACCGCCCGGCCACCTCGGCGGGCATCACCTCGCCGAGGGCCAGCGGCAGATCGAGCCCGGTCCCGCCCGGCCCGCCCGGATTCATCAGGAGGACCCCGTGCCGTCGGGCGGGGTTCGTGCTCCGGATCCGGGAGATCGCCAGGTCGAGGGTGCGTCCATCGGGCCGCCGGTAGTCGAGCGGCACCTTGATCGTGGCGCACTCGTACGCGGCCGGCTGCTCGGCGCTGCACCGGTGCCAGGCGGGCTTCTGCCGCAGGTACGCGGCGTCCGTCCCGGCGGCGACGGCGGAGGAGACGGTGCCGGTGCCGGTGCCGGCGTCGGCGTCGGCGTCGGCGGTCAGGGCGGAGGCCTGGGTGGCGGCGAGCAGGGGCACGGTGCTCACGAGGAGCCCGGCGGCGGCCAGGAAGGATGCCAGTCGTTTCTTGCGCACGGGGGCCGTTCCTTTCGGGTGGGCGGTGGTCCGCCCCCACCCTGGGTCACCCCGAGGGCCGGGCGAATCCACCTGAGGGGCGGCGCCCTCTACTCCTCGCGAATGACTGGAAATCCGGACAACTGGCCGACGCGCCGGGCTTTTTGCCGTCGCGTCAGATCCCGGAGGACGCGGACCGCACGGGGCCGGGCGGGCGGCACCGTAGCAGCCTTTCGGGGGCCCGCCCCGATGTTTGTCCAGTCCGGATGGGCCTTCCGTGGGGGAGGCGGAGCCGGCATTAGCGTCCCTTGGCACCCGGGCCGTCCCGGGAGTCAAGGAGGCACAGTGCTGTCCATCCGTCGGAACAACCTCGGCGGCATGTCGGTCGCCTCGCGGCACGTGATGGGCACGGGCATCGTCATGGGAGCCCTCGCCCTCACGCTGATCGCGCTGCTGATCCCGGTACGGAGCTTCGGCGGCACAACCGCCGCGGCCGCTCCGGCCCTCTCGTCGGCCCCGGCCGGCCCGCCCGCCCCGGCCCCCGGCTCCGCGTCCGCGCCCGCGGACGACGACGGCGCCGGGGTGATGAACACGGCCTTCGGGCCGCTGACCCCCCAGGACCGCGAGTTCGTGCGCAAGGTCCGGCTCGCCGGCCTGTGGGAGCTGCCCGCGGGCCGGCAGGCCCAGGAGCGGGGCACCCGCAAGTCGGTGCGGACGGCCGGCGAGCACCTCGTGGAAGGACACACCGAACTGGACCGGCGGGTCGTCGAGGTCGGCGAGGCGCTCGGCGTCGAACTCCCGGACCGGCCGTCCGGCCAGCAGCAGGCCTGGCTCGACCAGCTCGACCGGGCCCAAGGGGCCACGTACGAGCGGCTGTTCGTGCAGCTGCTGCGGCGGGCGCACGGCAAGGTCTTCACGCTCGTCGCCCAAGTGCGGGCGCAGACCCGCAACTCCGTGGTCCGTGAGCTCGCCACGGACGCCAACACCACGGTGCTGGACCACATCGCGGTGCTGGAAGCCAGCGGCCTGGTCGATTTCGAAGGCCTCGCGGACACCCCTCCCGCGGCCGCCCCACCCGCCGGTCCCTCTCCCACCGACACCCGACCGAGGAAGTGAAGTGATCACATGCGCGACGACGACTCCACGGAAGGCCGCCCCACGGGGGCCCGTCCCACGCCATCCCGCACCGCGCAGGCCCGTCCCGTGAAAGGCCCGGAGCGCCGGGACGGGGCGGGGCACAAACGCAGGACGCGTCCCCTGTACAAGGTGCTGGCCGCCGCCTCCGCGCTGGTCCTGGGCGCCGGCGGGGTCGTGATCGCGGGCCAGGTCGCCTCCGCGGGCCAGGACGCGGGGCGCCGGGCGCCGGTGACGGCCACCATCGACTGCCCCGACGTGGGCGAGCGGCTGCGCGAGGTCCCCGATGGGGCGCGCGCCGAAGTCGACCGGGAACTCGCCGGTCTCGACGACCAGATAGCCGGGGCCTACCAGCGGCTCGCCACCGGCCGGGCTCCGGCGGACGCGCTGCTCGGGGAGCTGAAGGACCGCCGGGGGGCCTCGATCGGCCGGGTCTCCGAGGCGATCGGCCGGAACACGGCCCGCCCCGAAGGACTGGCGGAGCTGAGCGCCTGCACCCTGCAGGAGGCACCGGCCGCCGAAGAGGAAACCGCCCTGAGCGACGCCGGTGGCGCCGCCCGGAGGGGAGGCCCGGCCCGCTCCGACTTCGTTCCCATCGGCAAGGTGAAGCCGAACGTCCGGCGCCCGGCAGCCAGGCCCGGCGCCTCCACGGGCTCCTTCTCCGTGGAATGCGGCCGCAACGAAGAACGCCACCTCAACCCCGACAACGTGATCGTCGCCCCCGGGGTGAGCAACGGCGCCCACCACATGCACGATTACGTGGGCAACCGGACCACGGACGCCTTCTCCACCAACAACAGCCTCGCCGCCTCCGGGACCACCTGCAAGAACGGTGACCTCTCCGCCTACTACTGGCCGGTGCTGAGGCTGCGCGACGGCAAGGCCGAACAGGACGCGGGAGCACCCGGCGGCGGCCAGGACGCCAACGTGGGCACGATCCTGCGGCCCAAGCAGGTGACCATCGAGTTCAAGGGAAGCCCGGTCTCCCGCGTCACGGCCATGCCCCGCTTCCTGCGGATCATCACGGGCGACGCGAAGGCCTTCACCAACGGCCCGGCCAACGCCAATGCCTCCTGGAGCTGCACCGGCTTCGAGAACCGGCAGCTGAAGGACAAGTACCCGATCTGCCCCAAGGGGACCGACGTGGTGCGGACCTTCAGCTTCCAGAGCTGCTGGGACGGAAAGAACACCGACAGCGCCAACCACCGTACGCACGTGGCCTTCGCCGGCCGCGACGGCTCCTGCCCGGCGGGCTTCAAGGCGGTGCCCCAGCTGGTGCAGCGGATCGTCTACGCGACGGCCCCCGGAGCGCGCATCGCGGTCGACAGCTTCCCCGAGCAGCTGCACAAGCCGGTGACCGACCACGGCGACTTCGTCAACGTCATGCCGGACGCGCTGATGGCCCGCGCCGTGCGGTGCGTGAACGGTGGACGCGCCTGCCGCTGACGACGCGGAAAGGCGGTGCCGGCCCGGAGCGTGCTCCGGGCCGGCACCGCCTCGTGCGCCGTTCCTCTAGAGGCCGTTGACGCGGGCGATGCGGCCGTCGCCCGGAGACGAGCGGAAATCGGCGCTCACCACTCGGGCCCGGCGGCTGCCCCGGATCGGACGAAGCCGGACCTGGGCCATCAACCGGCGGCTGCGCAAGGCCAGTTCGAGCTCGAAGCGGGTGCGCGGATCCCGCAGGCCGGGACCGAAGAGCTTCTCCAGCTGGCGCATGCGGTAGCGGACCGTCTGCGGGTGGACGCTCAGCGCCTTGGCCGCCTCGGGTGCCCCGCCGCCCTCCAGCCAGGCGAGCAGGGTCACTTCGAGCCGCTCGCTCTGGCGCGGGGTGAGGTCCGCCAGCGGCCGCAGCCAGCGGGCGGCGAGTGCGTGGGCCAGGGGCTCGTCCTGGAGGAGCAGCAAGGTCGAGAGGTGGTCGTCCACGAAGACGGTCCGGGCGTCCGGCCCGGACCGGGCCTGCGCCGGGACCAGCGCGAGCAGGCGTACCGCCCAGCGCAGGGAGGAAGCGGTGTCGCCGGGGGCCACCGGGTGGCCCACGACGGCGAGCCGGCCGCGCAGCGCGGCGTCCAGGGCGGTACGGGCCTCCGGGTCGGCGGTGGGGACGAGCAGGCAGGGCTGGCCGGCGACCATTCCGCCGAGGCAGTCGTCGAGCAGGGCCGCGAGCTGCTGGGTCTCCCCGGGCGAGGCCAGGGCCACGGCCCGTACGGCCACGGGGAGGGGCCACCCGGCCGATCCGGCCAGTTCGGCGAGGGCCGGTTCGCGGTGCGGGGTGTCATCCGTGAGCAGGGCGAAGAGCTCCCGCCGGGCGTGCTCGCGGACCGATCCGAAGCGCTGGAGGGGTACGGCCTGCAGCGGTGCCAACTCCCCGCCCCGGAAGGCCGCGTGGGGGTGTGGGTGTGGGTGCGGGTGGGGGAGCGGGTGCGGGTGTGCGTGCGGGTGGGGCCGGGCGTGCTCGGCCTCGAAGTCGGCGGCCGTCGTGGCGGCGGGTGCGGAGCCGGACCGGCTCGTCCGCGTGTGACGGTCAGCGGGTTCCTGGCCGACGGCCGGGCCGCCTCCCCCATCCCCGTCGATCCCGTCGAGCCCCGTGCATCCGGGGCCGCCGGCGCCCTCGCGGTAACCGAGGACGGTGAGCAGGGCCCCTTCCATCCTCTGTCTGACCACTTCGTCGTCGATCTCCTCGACGAGCGCCGAGAATCCGGGGACGGTCTCCCTCAGTTCTTCCACCAATCCCGCCGCGAGCATGGGTAGTTCCTTGCGCAGTACCCGGGTCCACTCGCCGCGTGGGCGGGACCAGATGCGGTTCAGAAGTTCGCACATTGTTACCTCGTTCAAGCCGGGGTATGGCCTGCCCCGTGGGACGGTTGCAGGCCCGCAGTCCCGCGGCATCGGCTCGATCGCCGTCGGGGAGGTGCGGCGGCGGATCAGGTGTCAACCCCGTCGCAACCGCACCACTGGAAGGGAATCTTCCGGGGATGTTCGATGCGATGGCTGTGCGAGGGCCAGAAATTATCACGTTTCGATAAATCCTGTGGACGGCTTGCATACCTCCACGATGCTTCTGCACTCCGGCCCCCGCTCCCGGCCGGCCCGGTGGGCCAGGCGCCCATCTCCCGCCCGCCGAGGAGCGGTTACGACGTCGAGCCCCGGGCGCCGAGCGCGAGGTGGAAGTGCTCGGGCCCGGACGTATGGGAGACCACATGCCCCTGCTCCAGCCCCGCCCGCCCGGTCGCTCGCACCGGGCCCGCCGTACGAGAGGCCGCACCCGGCGCCACGCCGGAGCACCCTCCGCGGCGCCGTCCGGCCGGGTCCCCGGCCCGGCCTCCGCGGCCTCCGCGGCCGTGTCCCTGACGGCGTCGACGCCGGCGACGCCGGGCGCCGCCTCCGGCCGGCGGGCGGTGCGGCGCCCGCCGCTGCTGTCCGCCGCCGGGGGACCGCACCCCGCCGCGCTGGGCGCGGCGGCCCTCGCGACCGCGGCCGCCCTGCTCGTGGCGGCTCGCGCGGGCGTACTGACCCGCCTGTGGGACTTCCTCGACTACGGAGCCGGCGTGCTGTCGCTGGTCTCCCTGACCGGCGCCGTCCTGTGGGGCCTGGCGGCCACCGACCGCAGACTGCTCGCCTCCGGGCACCGGCTCGTCGCCCAGGCCGTGCACCGGGGCCTGGCCGTCGCCGGGCTCGGCTTCCTCCTCCTCCACGTGTGGATCAAGGTCGAGCGGTCCCGGACCGACGCCGCCGCCGTGGTCCTGCCCTTCACGGACGGCCAGCGGCCGCTGCTCATCGGCCTGGGCAGCCTGGCCGGCTACGGATTCGTCGCCGTGGCCGTCTCCGGCGCCGTCCGCGGCGCCTTCGCCGCCCGGGGGCGGTCCCTGTGGTGGCGCGCCCTGCACATGGCCGCCTATCCGGCCTGGGGCGCCTCACTGGTGCACGGACTCAAGTCCGGCCGTCCAGCGAGCGGTTGGGTGACGGCCGGGTACGCCCTGTGCCTGCTCGGCGTCGCCGGCCTGCTGGCGCTGCGGCTGCGCGCGAAGCTCCGTACGCTCGCCGCGGAGGGACCCCGCACCAGACCCGGTACGCTGCCGCGCGCGGACCCGGTGCGCACCTCCGGCGGACCGGCCGCACCGGCGGCGCCGCCGGCGCAGTCCCCGCCGCACGTGCCGTCCGTACCCTCACGGGCGCCCGGACAGGCGCCGCCGCACCGGCCTGCGCCCTTCGTGCGCAGGCCGGCGGAATGGGCGGCCGAGCTGCTGACCGCCCGCCTGACCCGGCAGCCGGGCACGACGGTGTTCCCCGGCCGCCCGGGACGGGCCGCGGACCCGGCCGCGGGGCCGTCCGCCGAGCCGCTCGACGGCGTACGGAGCGGACGGTGAGCGGCTCCGGGACCCGGCCCGCCCTCGGCTGCGTCGGAGTGCCGCGCCTGCTGGCCGGACTCGACGCCGCCGAACGACTGGACCGGGCCGCCCACTTGAGCGTGCACGGCGCACTGCCCCGCTACCCCTGCGACGCCCTCGTCGAACTCGCCGAGGGCATAGCCCTCGGCGGGCGCGGGGGAGCGGGCTTCCCCTTCGCCCGCAAGCTCCAGGCAGTCATCCGCTCCGCCAGGGGACAGGACGGACGCAGCGCCGTCGTCGTCAACGGAACCGAAGGCGAACCGAGTTGCCTGAAGGACGCCGCTCTGCTCCTCTACGTGCCGCACCTCGTGCTCGACGGCGCGCTGGTGGCCGCCGCCGCGCTGGGCGCCGAGGACGTGGTCGTCGGCGTGACCCGCCCCGACGTGGAACGGTCGCTGACCGAGGCCGTCGCCGAACGGGGCCCGGCCGGGCGGCGCGTGCGCGTCGTCCGGCTCCCGGAACGCTTCGTCACGGGCGAGGGCTCCGCCCTCGTGAACGGTCTGGACGGCGGACCCGGCCTGCCCTCCGGGCACCGGACGCGCACCAGCGAACGGGGCCTGGGCGGCCTGCCCACCCTGCTGTCCAACGCCGAGACCTACGCCCAGCTCGCCGTAGCCGCCCGCCTCGGCGCGCCCGTGTACGGCACGGCCGGTCTGCCCGGCGAGCCCGGCACCACCCTGCTGACCGTCGCCGGGACGACCGTCGTCGAGGTGCCGCTGGGCACGTCCCTGGCGTACGTACTGGACCTCTGCGGCACGGTGCCCGGACAGGGCGTGCTCGTCGGCGGCTTCCACGGCCGCTGGCTGGACCCGGGGTCGGCGCGCGAGGCGCTGATCTCGCGGAAGTCCCTCGCGGCGTACGACGCGGTGCTGGGCGCGGGCGCCGTGCTGCCGCTGCCCGAGGACACGTGTCCGGCGGGCGAAGTGGCCCGGGTCACCCGCTGGATGGCGAAGGAGTCGGCGGGCCAGTGCGGCCCGTGCGTACGGGGACTGCCCTCGCTCGCCGACGCCGTCGAGCGGCTCGTCGCCGGCGGGGGCGGGGCGGCCCTCGACGCGGTACAGGCCCGGATGCGGGGGGTGCGCGGCCGGGGAGCCTGCTCCCATCCGGACGGCACGTCCTCGTTCGTGGCCTCCGCGCTCGCCGTCTTCCCCGAGGAGTTCCGTGACCACGCGCTCGGCAGCGGCTGCGGCCGGCGCGTCCTGGGCGCCCTGCCGCTGCCCGCGGACGAGAGCCCCGAACGGCTCGTCGTGGACTGGACGCTGTGCAAGGGACACGGCCTGTGCGTGGACCTGCTGCCCGATGTGGTGCGACTCGACGAGGACGGATATCCGGCACGCGGAGTCATGCCGGTCCCCGGTCCGCTCCGCCCCAAAGCGCTCCGGGCGGTGCGCCGTTGCCCGGCTCTCGCGCTCCGCATCCAGGAATGAGTTCACGCTTTGGCGTGATCTGACAAATTCCCGCTCCATCGAATGCGGAGGCCCTCGCAGCCCTTATGAATATTCCGACAGAAGCGCTCCGGAAGAAAACCGAAGGAGAGAACCATGGGCAACAGGAGCCGGACGGCCACGGCCGCCGCGGGATCGGTGCTGACGGTACTTCTGCTCGCGTCGGGATGCGGCAGCGGTGACGAGGGCGCCCGTACGGTGAACGTCCGGGCGGCGGGAGCGGAGCGGGCGGTGGGCCACGGTCCCGGGGACGGCGGCCTTTACGGCGAGGAAGCCGCCGGGGAAGCCGGCGACGGGTACGGCACGGAGGCGGACGCGGAGGCGGAGCCGGATGCGGAAGGGGACGCGGACGCGACTGCGGCCGGCAAGCTGACGGTACGGGAGATCCCCGCGATCGGCAGCGTGGTCACGGACGCGGCCGGGGCCACGCTCTACCGGTTCGACAAGGACACCGCCAAGCCGCCCCGTTCGAACTGCGAGGGCGCCTGCGCCACCCTCTGGCCCGCGGTGCCGGCGGACGGGGCGCAGGCCCCGGCCGGTACGGACGCCGCGCTGCTCGGCTCGGTCGAGCGGCCCGACGGCACCCGTCAGCTCACGCTCGCGGGATGGCCCGTGTACCGCTACGCGAAGGACACCCTGCCGGGTGACGCGAAGGGCGAGGGCGTCGGCGGCACCTGGCACGCACTGGCGCCGGACGGCAAGAAGGCGGCGGACGCGAAGAAGGCGGCGGACGCGGGCAAGCCGGCCGACGCCGGAAAGACCGGCACCGGAAAGGAGTCCGCGCCGCTCTCCGCCGTGGACGACGCGAAACTCGGAAAGCTGATGGTGGACGGGCAGGGGCGGACCCTCTACCGATTCGGAAAGGACAGTGCGTGGCCGATGAAATTCGGCTGCCTGGACGCCTGCCTGAACACGTGGAAACCCGCCGCACCCGTGGAGGCGGAAAAGGCCGTCGGAATTCCGGCGAAGCTGGTCGGATCCGTCGAACGCCCCGACGGAACCCGCCAATTGACGATCGACTGCTGGCCCGTCTATCTCTTCACCGGCGACACCGCACCGGGCCAGACCAACGGCCACGGGCTGCAGGGTCTCTGGTTCGCGGTGAACGACGCGGGCAAGAAGATCCCGGCGGAGGGCTGACCGGCCGTGTCCGGCACGGAGAGGACAGTGGAGACGACAGTGGCCCGGGCGACCCGCGCCGTCGTCCTGTTCGCCGCCCTGCTCTGCGCCGCGGGCTGCACGGCGGGCACGGGGAGCGCGGGCACGGGAAGCACGGGCACGGACTCGGGCACGGGCGGGGGGCGAGCGGCTCCCCCGCCCCCCGCCCCCGAGTCCCTGGACCGGATCGCGGCCGCCCTGGGCTGCAGCCCCGAGGTGACGGTCGACGCGCAGGAACTGCGCGAGGGCGCCTGCGCGGTGGGTGCACAGGCCTTCCGGCTCGCCACCTTCAGTACGGCTCAGGGCCGTGCCGCCTGGCTGACGGAGTCACGCCAGTACGGCGGCACGTACCTTGTCGGCGAGCGCTGGATCATCACGGCGCCCTCGGCGGACGCCCTGACCCCGGCCCGGGCCCGCCTCGGCGGAACCCTGGACACGGCCCCCGCGCACACCCACGGCGCCGGCGCTCACCCCTTGGTGATCCTGACCACGCCGGTCTCGGTGCCCTGGTAGAGGGTGCCGTCGGGGCCGGTGGTGCCGGTCATCTGCAGCGGGTTGTAGACCAGCCCGATCCCCAGGAACGAGCTGGTGAGCTGCGCTCCCGTGGCCGGGTCGAGCACCGCGTGGTGGTACGAGGCGAAGGTGTTGAGGCCCGCGCTGCCCGTGGGCCCGGTCACCGAGACCGTGTAGATCTTGCCGTCGGCCACCGAAAGCCGGGGCAGGGCCGCTGACTTCACCGAGCTGTTCCACACCAGGGTGCAGCCGGTCCCCTCGGCGTTGACGTCGACCCGGCTGAGGCCGCCGTCGAAGTTCGCGGACGCGGGCTTGCTCGCCGGAGCGCCGGCGGGCAGGGCCGGGTAGGGGTAGCCGTAGGTGTTGGTGACGAAGACGCTGCGCCCCGAGGCGATGACGGCGTCCTCGGTCCCGCTGTTGGCGTACTGGGTGAGCACCGGAGTCGAGCAGATCGGCACCGGCCCGCCGTCCACCCGGTAGACGAGCAGCTTCTCGTGCGGGGCGGCGTTGTCGGTGATGGTGACGTACTCGGTGCCGTCGCCCGGCCCGAAGAAGCTGGGGGTGGCGCCGGTGCCCCAGCTGAGCTGGCCGGGCTTGCGGCCCGGGCCGCGGTCGTACGGGGCGCGCCAGTCGATGACGGGGCTCCCGTCGGGGGCCTCGGAGAGGAGGTACAGCGCGTGGTCGGTGGCGACGGCGGTGTGGCCCGGAACGGTGGAGATGCTGTTCTGCACGCCCTCGCCGGTGGCGACGGTACGGACCGTGCCGGTGTCGGTGTCGGCGGTGCCGATCACACCGCCGGTGGTGGCGAACCAGACCTTGCCGTTCCAGGCGGGCGCCAGGCCCACGATGTTGTCGCCGGCGGGCACGGCGCCCGCGAGCGGGGTGGACTGGTCGACGGTCAGTTCCCAGCCGGTGCCGGTGCCGGTGCGGTGGTGGCCGATGCGGACGAGGTTGCTGTTCCCGTCCACCGCGACCAGCCGGTCGTTGTTGTCGAGGTAGGAGTAGACACCGCCGAACAGGCTGCCCTTGGGCAGGGCCAGGGAGGCCAGGTCGGCCCCGCTCGCCGGATCCAGCAGGTGCGCGGTGGGGGTCTGCCCGAAGATCGTGGTGCAGAGGGTGACCACGTAGCCGTCGGCGCCGACCACGATGGTCGGGCAGGC
This sequence comes from Streptomyces sp. NPDC002104, assembly GCF_053593795.1. Lineage (NCBI taxonomy): Bacteria > Bacillati > Actinomycetota > Actinomycetes > Kitasatosporales > Streptomycetaceae > Streptomyces > Streptomyces sp. NPDC002104. Next base: position 41,854 of record NZ_JBSFDF010000021.1, read on the forward strand.
GGAGGCCAGCGCGGTGCGGGTGTAGGCGATCTTCCCCGTGCCGGGGCCCGGGTAGGGCGTGGTGTCGCTGGACGCGCTGTCCCCGTGCATGCCGGCGGTGCCGTTCCCCGCGGTGGCGGGGTTCCGGGGCGGCAACGGACCGAACGCCGTGGCATCGGCGGAGGCGCCGGCGGCCGCGCCGCCGAGCGTGCCCAGCGCGACGGCGAAGCTGAGGGCGAGCGCGGCGAAGCGCCCGCCCGAGGGCAGGGAAAACGGCATGGGGGAGTCCTAGAGCGGAGGAGAACGGAGGAGAAGGGAGGAGAACGGAGGAGAGCGCAGGAAGGGGAGACGGAGAGAGCGCGGCGGCCAGTTGTGCCGGCCCGGCCGTGCTCCGTACGGCGGTGATGGCTCACCGGAACGGTTCCAGCAGCGAAGCTAGCCGTTGCCCCGGGCACCCGACCAGGGCTCCGGTCCACACCGCACACCATGTTCATGCCACCGCAGCACGCGGGAAACAGTCGCGCGGCGGACGGGGACGCGGCCGCGACGCGCCGCCGGTGCCGGAGAACGCGGATGCCGCACGGAAGGTACGTACCGTCGGAGCCTCCCTGCCCCCGCCCGTCCTTGAGCGGAGACTCACAGATGGCACAGCCCCCCACCCCCGCCCCCGCCCCCCTCGCGCTCGCCCTCAAGCCCGGCACGGCCTGGGCCGATGCCTGGCGGCGCGCCCTCGCCGCGGCCCCGGAGGCCTTCCGCGAGGACGGCGTCCTGAACCTCTGGGCCGGCGCCTGGCAGAGCGACGGCCACGCCCTGCCCGCCACCAGCCCCGTGGACGGCAGTCCGATCGCGGGCCCGCCCCGGCTCGACGCGGGCACCGCGGCCAAGGCGGTACGGGCCTCGCTGGATCAGCACCGCGTCTGGCGGCAGGTTCCGCCGGCGGAGCGCCGGGCCCGGGTCACCGCCGCCCTCGACGCCCTCAGCGAGCACCGCGACCTGCTCGCCCTGCTCCTGGTGTGGGAGATCGGCAAGCCCTGGCGCCTCGCGTGCGCGGACGTGGACCGCGCCATCGAAGGCGTGCGCTGGTACGTGGACCACATCGACGCCATGCTGGCGGACCGCACCCCCCTCGACGGCCCGGTGTCCAACATCGCCAGCTGGAACTACCCCATGTCCGTGCTGGTCCACGCGATGCTGGTGCAGGCCCTCGCGGGCAACGCGGTCATCGCCAAGACCCCCACCGACGGGGGCCTGGCCTGCCTCACCCTCGCCTGTGCGCTGATCCACCGCGAGAACATCCCGGTGACCCTGGTCAGCGGCAGCGGCGCGGAACTCTCCGAGGCGCTCGTCCGCTCCCCGGAGATCGGCTGCGTCTCCTTCGTCGGCGGCCGCGACACCGGAGCCCGCATCGCCACCTCCCTCACCGACCTCGGCAAGCGCCACATCCTCGAACAGGAGGGCCTCAACACCTGGGGCATCTGGGAGCACACCGACTGGACCGCCCTGGGCGCCGCCATCCCGAAGCTCTTCGACTACGGCAAGCAGCGCTGCACCGCCTACCCGCGCTTCGTCGTCCAGCGCACCGCCTTCCCCGACTTCCTCGCAGCCTACCTCCCGGCCGTCGCCGCCGTCCGCACCGGACACCCCCTCGCGGTCGCCCACCCCGACGACCCGCTGCCCGAGCTCGACTACGGCCCCCTCATCAACGCCGCGAAGGCGGCGGAGCTCACCGCACACACCGCGGAGGCCGTGGACCACGGCGCCGTCCCCCTCTTCCGCGGCACGCTGGACCCGGCCCGTTTCCTGCCCGGTCAGGACACCTCGGCCTACGCGGCCCCGCTGACCCTGCTCAGCCCGCCGGCCTCCTCGCCGCTCTACCACGCGGAGCCCTTCGGCCCGGTCGACACGATCGTGCTCGTCGACACCGAGGCCGAGCTGCTGGCGGCGATGAACGCCTCCAACGGAGCCCTGGTCGCCACCCTCTCCACCGACGACCCGGCCACCTTCGGCCGCCTCGCACCCCAGATCCGCGCCTTCAAGACCGGCCACGGCAGGCCCCGCTCGCGCGGGGACCGGGAGGAACTCTTCGGCGGGTTCGGCGCCTCCTGGCGGGGCGCCTTCGTCGGCGGCGAGCTCCTGGTCCGCGCCGTCACCCTCGGACCCGCCGGCGAGCGGCTCCCGGGTAACTTCCCGGAGTACCAGCTGATGCCCTGATGGGGGCGCCGAGGGGGCGCCGAGGAGGCGATGCGCAGGGCCCCGGGCTCTCTGATTACAGTGAGGTCACCGCCGTGCCGCGCGGAACGCCCAGGAGGCGGGTCGCCGCGGCCCGGCAAGAGCCCAGCCTGGAATGGAGCCGCAGATGGAGAGTCCCAGCCGTACCGCGCTGATCGAGGACCTGATGGGGCGCTTCCCGCACGTGCCCCGGGAAGCCGTGATCAAGGAAGACCTCCTGCGGGGCGGCATGGCCTTCGACGAGTCCGCGCTCAGCGGCGGCGCCGACGGGTCCTCGGGCGACGTCAAGCCGAAGTCGTACTTCATCTTCTCCTTCGACCACCGCACCCTCCCCGAGCTCGGCGCCGCCGCGCTGAACCGGCCCCCGGAGGAGATCGTGCTCACGGGCGGCCCCTACGAGCTGCGCCGCACCGTGGTCTCCGTACGGGTCAATCCGGACTCCCCGTACGTGGTGCGCGGCGGGGAGGACGGCGCGCTCGGCCTGTACCTGGACGGCGTACGGATCTCCGACGTCGGCCTGCCGCCGATGCCGGAGTACTACCGGCACAAGCTGTCGAACGGCAAGTCCGTGATGGAGGTCGCGCCGACCATCCAGTGGGGCTACCTCATCTACCTGACGGTCTTCCGGGTGTGCCAGTACTTCGGCGCCAAGGAGGAGTGCCAGTTCTGCGACATCAACCACAACTGGCGCCAGCACAAGGCGGCCGGCCGCCCCTACACCGGCGTGAAGCCGGTCGAGGAGGTGCTGGAGGCGCTGGAGATCATCGACCGGTACGACACGTCGGGCATCTCCAAGGCCTACACCCTCACGGGCGGCTCGATCACCTCCCAGGTCGGCGGCCGTGACGAGGCCGATTTCTACGGCCAGTACGCCCAGGCCATCGAGGAGCGCTTCCCCGGCCGCTGGACCGGCAAGGTCGTCGCGCAGGCCCTGCCCCGCGACGCCGTGCAGCGCTTCCACGACCACGGCGTCAAGATCTACCACCCCAACTTCGAGGTGTGGGACGAGTACCTGTTCAAGCTCCACTGCCCGGGCAAGGAGCGCTACGTCGGCCGCGACGAATGGCACCGCAGGATCCTGGACTCCACCGAGGTGTTCGGCCCGCGCAACGTCATCCCGAACTTCGTGGCGGGCATCGAGATGGCCGAGCCCTTCGGGTTCACCAAGGTGAGCGAGGCGATCGCGTCGACCCAGGAGGGCCTGCGGTTCTTCATGTCGCACGGAGTCGTCCCGCGCTTCACCACCTGGTGCCCGGAGCCGACGACCCCGCTGGGCAAGGCGAACCCGCTGGGCGCGCCCCTGGAGTACCACGTCCGCCTGCTGGAGACCTACCGCGCGACGCTGGAGGAGTTCGGCCTGAGCTCCCCGCCCGGCTACGGTCCGGCCGGCCCCGGGCGCGCGGTGTTCTCGGTCTCCTCCTTCATGGACAGCCTGGAGGGGCTGGAGGCGACGGAGGAGACGGAGAAGGCGGCGGAGAGCGCCTCCTGACCGGGGGTGCTCAGATGTCGAGCACCAGGTCGGAGGTCGGCAGGGACTGGCAGGTCAGGACGTCGGTGTCGGGCAGGTCCTCCGAGGGGGTGACCAGGTGGGCCGCCGTGCCCTTGAGGACGGCGCACGCACAGCTCTCGCACTGACCGACCCGGCAGCCGCTCGGCATCGCGACCCCGGCCGCCTCGCCGAGGGCGAGGAGCGGCCCGTCGTTCTTGCGCCAGGTGGCGCTGCGTCCGGACCGGGCGAAGGTGACCGTGTACGCGGCGTCGTCGGGCACGGTCACCTCCCGCCGGGCCGGGCGGAACTTCTCGCTGAACACCTCGAAGCGGGGGACGCCGCGCGCGATCAGGGCGCCGGTGAGGGCGTCGAGCATGGGCTGGGGTCCGCACATGTAGAAGCGGGCGCGGCGCTCGATGAGGCCGGGGTCGATGTCGTCGACGGTGATGAAGCCCTCGCGGTCGTAGTCGCGGCCGGGGACCTCGTCCGTACCGGGCGCCGCGTAGTGGTCGACGATCGTCAACGCCGGGATGCGGGAGGCCAGTTCGCGCAGCCGCTCCCGGAAGGGATGGTCGGCCGCGTTGTTGTTGCCGTAGTGCAGGACGACCTCGGGGACCGTGCCGCCGGTGGCCGCCAGGGTTTCGAGGTAGCTGAGGAACGGGGTGATGCCGATGCCGCCCGCCAGGAGCACGACCGGGTTGCGGGTGTGCGTCGGGATGGCGAAGACGCCTCCCGGGCTCGCCAGGTGGAGCCGGTCGCCGACCCGGAGCTCCTCGTGGACCCGGGTGGAGAACGATCCGCCGGGGATGTGGCGTACGGCGAGCCCGTAATCGGTGCGGCCGCTCGCGAGGGCGGGGCCGGTGAGTGAGTAGCTGCGGCCGTCCGCGGGGTGCTGGAGGGTGCCGTCCGGGTTCTCGGCACGCACGGTGAGGTGCTGGCCGGGCCGGTAGTCGGGAAGGGCTCCGCCGTCCTCGGGGGCCAGGCGCAGGTCGCGGATGCCGGGGCTGACCTCGGTGAGGGCCGTCACGGTGAAGGGACGGGTCCCGAGCCAGGCGCCGTCGCTCCGCACGGGGCCGATCCGGCAGGCGGCCGCCCGCATCGGCGCGGAACCGCTGAGCGGGTCGGTCTCGGCGTGGTCGATGAGCCGGTTGAAGTTGCTGCCCGTGGGGGCGGTCGGGTCGGCGCCCGGGAGGGCGAGGTCGGTGGCGTCCTGCCACCAGCCGTACTCGCCGACGACCACGGAGGGGTGGAGGGAGTCGTCGAAGCGGGCGCGCAGCCGGATGGACCCGAGGCGCGTGGTGAGCTCGACCCACTGGCCCTCGCCGATCCCGTGGGCGGCGGCGGTGCTCGGGTGCAGGTCCACGGAGGGGTCGGTGGCCCGGCGGCGCAGCGAGGTCAGGGACCGCTGCTGGCTGTGGACGAAGTACCCGTGCTTGGCGCAGGTCAGCACGAGCGGGTACGCGGCGTCCGTGGGCGCGGGGTCGTGGTGCTCGGGCACCGCCGGGTACCCGTGCTCCAGCAGCCGCTCGGAGTACAGCTCGACGCGCCGGGTCGGCGTGGCGAAGCCGGTCACGGCGGAGCCGCCCTCCCCGTCCGCTACGGGGGCGGCATACTTGCGGTAGGACTCCTCGCGGGGCACCCGGACGCCGCCCGGGCGCCCGCGCAGCTCCTCGACGGTCAGGCCCAGGGGTTCGAGCTGCCAGTTCCAGGCCGCCTCGACGTCCCCGTCGAAGAACTCCGCGCCCATGCCGAGGCGGCAGGCGAGATCGAAGACGAACTCGGTGTCGCTGCGGGACTCGCCCTGCGGCTCGACCATCCGCGGCCGGAGCTGCACCTGCTCCTGGGCCCGGTGGCTGACCTCGAAGCCGAAGCGCAGGGCCTCGTGCTCGTAGGAGCTGTTGACCGGCAGCACGATGTCGGCGCTGCTGCTGGTGGGGTTGTGGAAGAGGTCGAGGTGGACCTGGAAGTCGAGCGTGCCCAGGGCCCGCGCCGTGCGGTCGGAGTCGGGCTGGGCGACGACCAGGTTCGACCCGAAGCCGATGAGGGCGCGGACGGGGTACGGGCGGCCCGTCTCGATGGCGGTGCACAGGTCGCCCGAGTTGATGTAGCCGAAGGCCGGCGGGCCCAGCGGATGCTTGTCGAGCCCGAGGGCCTTGGCCCGCTGTTCCGGGGCGAACTGGGCGAAGGACGCGGCCGGGTTGTAGGGCGGGGCGGGAACGACGTGGTTGCCGCCGGGGGTGTCGTAGGAGCCCGTGAGCGCGTAGAGGGTGGCCAGGGCCCGCTCCGTCTGGGCGGCGTTCGCGCTCTGCCCCACGCCGGTCCACCCGTAGTACGTGACCGAGGGCGCGGCGGCGATCTCCGCGGCGAGGGCGCGGATCTCCCGCTCGGGGATCCAGGTGGTCGCCGCGACCCGGTCCGGGGTCCAGGCCGCGCAGGCGGCGGCGTACCGCTCGAAGGCCGGAGCGCAGTCGACGACGGAGCCGTCGCGCAGGGTGATCGGGCGGGTGCCGCGCAGCGCGAAGCGCTCGGGGCGGTCGGCGGCGCGCGCGGTGTCGTAGGCCTCGGCCCGGCCGGTCTCCTCGTCGAGGACGGCGAATGCAGTGGGCCCCTCGGATCCGCCGGGGAGCTCGGCGGCGCGCAGGAAGCGTCCGGTGTCGGCGCGGACGAGGAGGGGGCCGTTGGTCCAGGCGCGCACGAAGGCCGCGTCGTAGCCCTCGTCGGCGATGAGGAGGTGGGCCAGGCCCAGGGCGAGCGCGGCGTCGGTGCCGGGGCGGACCCGCAGCCAGTGGTCGGCGCGCAGCGCGCTGGTGGAGCGGCGCGGGTCCACGACGGCGAGCTTCGTGCCGTTCGCCTGGGCGGCGGAGAGGGCGGCGGATTGGGCGAGCCAGGTCTTCGCCGGGTTGAAGCCCCACAGGAGTGCGAGGTCGGCGTGGGCGTAGTCGGGCGGCGGGATCGGCGAGCCGAAGGTGAAGGCGTGCGCGAAGTCCTTGTGCCAGTTGCAGATCTCCGCGCTGTACACCGTGTTCGGGCTGCCGAAGAGGCGTACGAAGCGCTCGATCCACTCGGTGGCGTCCGACACCATCGTCCCCGAGGGGGTGGCGACGGCGAAGGCCACCGACTCGGGGCCGGTCTCGGCGGCGATCGTCCCGATCTTCTCGGCTATCTCCGCCATCGCCTCGTCCCAGGAGACGGGCACCCAGCCCGGGTCCGGGTCGGACTTCGGGTTGGTCCGGCGCAGCGGGGTGGTCAGGCGCCGGGTGCTGTGCGCGATCTCGGGGGCGGAGCGGCCCTTGGGGCACATCGCCGTACCGGTGGGATGGTCGGGGTCCGGTCGCACGCCGGTCAGCCGGCCGTCCTCGATGGTGAAGATCGCGCCGCAGCGCGACTTGCAGAGGGTGCAGAAACCCTTCTTCTCTTCGGACATGGCCGTCTCCCGCCTTGTGGACCTCCTTCCATTGGACCGTCCGTGGCAGGGCGCTCACCAGCGGCGATGGTCTTGACCGGGGACGCGGATGTCCCGGCCGGCCAGGGCCTTCTGCCCCGGATCCGGCCGGGTCGTACGGCCCGCCCGGGGCGCCTCAGGGGTGCCGGGCCTGCACGAGGCGGAAGGCGGCGTAGAGAACGGCGGCGGCGAGGGCGAGGAGGATGGAGGTCTCGATGAGCTGGGTCGGCCAGTAGTGGGAGGCCGGGTGGAAATCGGTGTACGAAGCGGCGACGTCCATGTCGTCGCGGCACATCCCTGGGGGCTGTGGCACCGGGGAGCAAAAGTATCCGGACAGGCGCTCGCCCGACGTGTCGATGAGTCCTGTGCCCATGGGTTTGGCGTACGGCGGGGGGAGTACCTCCACGCCCCTGGTGTAGGGGGCGGTCTCGGTCACCACGGGAAGGAACGACCACCGCAGCGCGCTGAGGATCAGCAGCACCAGACCCGTCAGGAGACCGGTGACGGCCATGGCGGGCAGGGTCCGCCGGACCAGTTGTCCGACCAGGGCGGCGAGGGCCACGCCGAGCAGGCAGTAGCCGATGAACACCGGGCCGGTGGCCTCGTACACTCCGACGTCGTACCAGGAGAAGCCGTAGGTGTCGTGGACCTGGGCCCAGCCGAGGCGGTAGGCCCCGATGAACGTGAGGGCGAGGAGTACGGTGACCACGGTCGCCACCAGGACCTTCGCGCCGAGCCAGGCCCTCGCCGTCGTCGATTGGGTGAGGGCGAGCCGCCAGGTCCCGCTCTCCAGCTCCCGGGCGATCATCGGGCCGGCGACGAAGGCTCCCAGCAGCAGGGGCAGGAACACCGCGCTCTTGGTCGCGGACTGCATGTATCCCCGGAGCAGGTCGTATCCGGGGGTCATGAACGGCCGGTGCAGATCGTCGTAGGTGGGGTACGCGCTCCACACGCGCAGCCCGACCAGCACGGCGAGGCCCGCGCCCACCAGCGCGGCCACCGCCCACAGCACCCGTCGGTGCTGGCGGACCGCCACCCAGTACGGCCCCTTCAGCGTCAGCGTGCTCATGCCGGCACCTCCTCGGTGACGGCGTCCACGGCGAAGGCCGGGGCTTCGGGCGTGCGCAGGTGGGCGAGCAGGAGTTCCTCCAGGGACGGGTGGGTCGTCTGCCAGGTGCCGCTGTCGACGGGGCCCCGCGGCCGGACGAGCGCCGTGAGCTGCCGGCCCGTCTCGCGGGCCTCGACGACGGTGTGCGCGGAGAGTTCCTCGCGGGCCGCGGCGGGGCCGGTGAGCAGCAGGTGCGCCGCGGCGACCTCGTCGATCGGGCCCGAGAGGCGGATCCGGCCGCCGTCCACCAGGAGCAGGTGGTCGCAGGCGCCCTCCAGCTCGGTGAGGATGTGCGAGGACATCACCACGGAGGTGCCGTTCTCCGCGGCGTCGGCCATCAGCGTGCCCATGAGCCGGTGCCGTGCGAGCGGGTCGAGATCGGCCATCGGCTCGTCGAGCAGCAGCAGGCCCGGGCGTTTGCCAAGGGCCAGGGCCAGGGCGACCCGGGTGCGCTGGCCGCCGGAGAGCGTACGGACCTTCACGTGCGGGTCGAGGTCCCCCGCCTCCACGATCTGCTCCGCCCTGCCCGCGTCCCAGCGGCCGGGGTTGAGTTCGCCGCCCATGCGCAGCGTCTCGGCGACGGTGAGCTGCGGGTAGAGCGGCTTTTCCTGGGCCACGTAGGCCAGTTCCTCGCGCGGCACCGAGCGGAGGTGGCCCTCCGTCGCGGGCACGAGCCCGGCTGCGATGGTCAACAGGGTCGATTTACCTGCCCCGTTGGGTCCTACCAGTGCGCAGATCCGGCCCTCGGGAAGCCGGAAGGAGCAGTCGCGCAGCGCCCACCTTCCCCGGCGTCCGTAGCGAAGGCCGAGGCCCTCCGCCTCGATCACCATGTGCGTCATACGTCTTCGTCCCCCTTGAAGTGCTCTTCCAGTACGGCCGAGAAGAGCGCGGCCACGTCGTCCCGCTCCATCCCCGCCTCCCGCGCCCGCCCTGCCCAGTCCGAGAGTTCGGCGCGCAGCGGGGAATCCGCCGGGGCGCCGCCCAGGGACGTGCGGATGAAGGTGCCCAGTCCCCGCTTCGCCTCGACGAGGCCCTCGCGCTCCAGTTCGCGGTAGGCCTTGAGGACGGTGTTCGGGTTGATGGCGGTGGCCTCGACGACCTCGCGCGCGGTCGGCAGCTTGTCGCCGGGCTCCAACAGCCCCAGGCGCAGGGCCTGTTTGGTCTGCTGGACGATCTGCAGGTACGTGGCGATGCCGCTGCGCCGATCGATGCGGTACTCGAGCACGACAACACCACCCTTTCACTAGGCAAGTAGTGAAAGGGTGGTGCAGAGGAGTACTTCTGTCAACTGTCCTTCGTCGCCTCAGGCGAAGACGGGGTCCGGAATCGAGCGGCGCAGCTCCGGCGCGATCCGCGACTGGAACAGGGCGAGGGAGTCCCGGTGCTGAGCCTCCGTCAGCCCGCCCGGTTCGGCCTGGAGGTGCAGGACCGTGTGGCCGAACTCCTCGTGGTAGCGGTGCACCTTCTCGATCACCTGCTCCGGGCTGCCGATCAGGGCCGAGCTCCGCTCGACGAAGTCCTCCAGGGTCGGGAACACCGGATCCACGCCCAGCGCGGCATGGGCGGCGAGGTAGCGCGCGAAGGCCGGCCGGTACGCGGCCACCGCGGCCTGCGAGGTGGGCGCCGTGTGGAAGCCCGCCGTGCCCGCGCCCACGACCGCGTGGGCCGGATCGTGTCCGTAGTGCTCCCAGCGTTCGCGGTAGTGCCGGATCAGCTCGGCGTACGGGCCGATCGGGTGGGTGACGTTCGCGGAGAACAGCGGGTCGCCGTAGCGCGCCGCGAGATCCACGGACTCCCGGCTCGTTGCGCTGCCGTGCCACACGCGCAGGGTCTTCTGGTAGGGCCGGGGCAGCACCTCGGCGCCGGTCAGCGCGGGCCGGAACCGAGGTGTGGCCGTCACCTTGTCCTCGCTCCAGATCTGCCGGAACAGCTCGTAGCCCTCGGAGTTGCGCTCCCACTGGTCCTCGGGGGTGACGTCGAACAGTTCGCGCTGCGCGGTGCCGTTCCCCTTGCCGATCATCAGCTCGAGGCGGCCGTCGCTGAGGTGGTCGAGCGTCGCGTAGTCCTCGTACGCCCGCACCGGGTCGAGCAGGCTCAGGGTGGTCACCGCGGTGTACAGCCGGATGCGCCGGGTCAGTGCGGCGATGTGGGAGAGCACCACGGGCGGCGAGGACGACAGGAACGGCCGCTCGTGCCGCTCACCGACCCCGAACCCGTCGAAGCCGAGCTCCTCGGCCTGCAGCGCGGCGGCGACGACCTGCCGGAACCGCTCGCGCGTGGGCGTGGGGGCGCCCGTCTCCGGGTCGGTGCCGTCCGTGATCAGGGTGATGGCCAGGAACTTCACTCTCGCTCCTATCGAAAAGGGCGGGCCCGGAATCCGGGCCGCGGAATGACGGGAGTGTGAAATATGAATCAGGAGAATTAAATCTGTGTGGCGGCCGTGTCATCCGCGCCGCCCGGTGCCCGGAAGGCCAGGAAATAGGGCCTGTGGCGCACGGTGAAACCGATCGACTCGTAGAGGCGGACCGCATCGGTGTTCTCGGCGGCCGTGTGCAGGAACGGCACGTCTCCCCGCTCCCGGATGCCCGCCGCGACGGCACGGACCAGACGTGTGGCCAGGCCCCTGCCGCGGAAGCCGGGATGGGTGCAGACCGCGCTGATCTCCGTCCAGCCGGGCGGGCGCAGCCGCTCCCCGGCCATGGCGACGAGCCGGCCCCGGTGGCGGATGCCGAGGTACGTGCCCAGCTCGATGGTGCGGGGCAGGAAGGGCCCCGGCCTCGTCAGCTCGATCAGCTCCAGGACCTCGGGCACGTCCGCCGGCCCGAGCCGCACCGCCTCGGGGGCGGGCTCGGCGCGCAGCGAGGTGTCGACGAGCTGGACCCCGCGCCCCGACCAGAGGGTCTCCCAGCCGGGGGGCGGGGTCAGGACCCCGGAGAGCGAGACGGTCCCGCCGGGGCCGGCCAGGGAGGCGAGCCCCTCCCAGGAGCGGGCGTCGGCCGGATCGGCGATCGCGGAGAAGACGGCGACGTCCGGGTCGTAGCGGGCGGCGTGGGAGCCGGCCCGCACGGCGAAGGCCGCGTGCGCGCCGGACAGCGAGGCCCAGGCGGGGTTGTCGAGGACGTGCGGGGGCGCCGGGATCACCGGGGCCTGGATCACCGGGGCCGGGGCCGCCGGGGTCACGTCGCTGGGAGCCAGAGCCGGACCGGGGCTGGTGGTGGTGCTGGTGGTGGGCATGGGGGCGGAACCCTCCTTCCGTGGGATGCCTGACCGGGGCCGGGGCCGGGGCCGGGGACGGCCGGCCCGCGGGGTCAGGAGTTGGTCGTGGGCAGCCCGGGCGGGTTCACCAGGGAGGTGGGCACGGCCTCGTTGGCGAGGTTCCAGGCGGTCAGGAGCTTCGCGTACTGGCCGTTCTTGGCGAGGTGGTTGATGGCCTCGGCCACGGGCGCGGCCAGCCCGCCGTCCTTCTTCGCGGTCGCGGCGATCAGCCCCTGGAGGGTCTCACCGGCGCCGGAGAACGAACCGGCGTTGCGCGTCGGGGCGTTGCTGCTCGCGGTCTGGGTGATGTGGTAGGCGATCGACGGGTTCGGGCCGAAGTTGAGGTCGATCTTCTTGCCGCTCAGCGCCAGGTAGACGCTGTTGGCGTCGGGGAAGTACTTGACCGTGATGTCCTTGCCCTCGGACTGGAGCTTCTTCTGCCACTCCAGGAGGATCTTCTCCTGGTTGGTGCCCTTGCTGACCGACACCGTCAGGCCCGCCAGCTTGCGGTAGTCGCCGCCGAACTCCCAGGTGTTCTCCTTCAGGGCCTCGAAGGCGAGGTTGTCCTGCCGGTAGGAGGCGAAGTCGTACTTCTTCTTGCGCTCCTCGGTGACGGTGACGTTGGAGAAGGCCACGTCGACCTTGCCGCTGTCGATGCCGACGAAGAGGTTCTCCCACGTGGAGTTCTTCACCACGGGCTTCAGGCCCAGGGTCGCGGCGACGAGCCGGCCGAGGTCGGGCTCCGCGCCCGTGAGGGTCTTCTGGTCGGTGCCGACGTAGGCGAGGGGCGGGAAGCCGGCGGGCAGGGCGCCGACCCCGATGACCAGCTCACCGCGGTCGCGCACCTCCTTCGGGAGCTTCGCGCGCAGGGCCTCGACGACCGGGGCGGTCAGTTCCGCCTGCTGGGCCGCTCCGTTGGAGACGGCGCCGACGGTCACCTTGTCCGAGCCCGGGCCCGAGGTGGTGCCGGTGGCCTTCGCGTCACCGCCGCACGCGGTGAGCCCCGCGGCGAGGGCGACGGCGGCGGTCGTGGCGCCGAGGCCGCGGACGAGTCTGGTGCGAAGGAGGGACGGGCGCTGCATGGTGTTGCCTTTCGGATGTCCGGCGAAGCGGAGTGTTCGGCGAAGCGAAGTGTTCGGCGAAGCGGAGTGCGCGGCGGTGCGGAGGGTTCGGTGATGCGGAGTGTTCGGCGATCCGGAGAACGGCGGGAGGGGACGGTCCGGGTCGAGGTGCTCAGAGCACCTTGCTGAGGAACTCCCGGGTGCGCGGGTGCGCGGGGTGGTCCAGCACCTGCGAGGGCGGGCCCTGTTCGACGATCCGGCCCTCGTGCAGGAAGACGACCTCGTCGGCGACCTCGCGGGCGAAGCCGATCTCGTGGGTGACGATCACGAGGGTGGTGCCCCCGGTGGCCAGGTCCTTGATCACGGAGAGCACCTCGCCGACCAGCTCGGGGTCGAGGGCCGAGGTGGGCTCGTCGAAGAGGATGACCCCGGGCCGCAGGGCCAGGGCCCGGGCGATGGCCACCCGCTGCTGCTGTCCTCCGGACAGCTGTCGCGGGTAGGCGGCGCCGCGGTCCCCGAGCCCCACGCGGCGCAGCAGATCCTGCGCCAGGGCCAGGGCCTGCGGCCGGGACAGCCTGCCGGTGGCCACCGGGGCCGCGGCGACGTTGTCCAGGACGGTCAGGTGCGGGAAGAGGTTGAAGTTCTGGAAGACGAAGCCGATCCGGCCCCGCTGGGCGAGGATCGCCCGTTCACGCAGCTCCTTGAGCCGGCCCCCGTGCCGCTGGACGCCGATCAGCTCGCCGCCGATGCTGACGTGGCCGGCCTCGGGCCGCTCCAGGTGGTTGAGCACCCGCAGCAGGGTCGACTTGCCCGATCCGGAGCGCCCCAGGATCACGGTGACCGTGCCCGGCGCGACTGTCAGGCTCACCCCGTCCAGGACGCGCCGGCCGCCGAACCACTTGTGCACGTCGTGCACCTCGATGGCTGCGGGCCGCTCGCTCGTGGCGGTCGCGGTACTCGTGCTGCCGGTCATCGGGCCGTCTCCTTCCGGTGGCGGATCCGCAGGTCGCGCAGGCCCGCCCGGGCCCGCTGGAGGGGCGTGGGCACCGGGGTGCGCAGCGCCCCGCGGGCGTAGTACCGCTCGACGTAGTACTGGACGACGGAGACCAGGCTGGTGAGGATCACGTACCAGACGGTCGCCACGAGCAGCAGCGGCACCACGTCGCCGGGATAGGTGCTGCCCAGGCTCTGCACCGACCCGAACAGGTCGAGCAGGGACACGTAGAAGACCAGTGAGGTGGCCTTGAGCAGGCCGATCAGCTGGTTGACGTAGGAGGGCACGATCGAGCGGAGCGCCTGCGGGAAGACGATCCTCGCGAACTGGTAGCGCTTGGGCAGCCCCAGGGCCGCGGCCGCCTCGTGCTGGCCCTGGTCGACGGAGAGCACGCCGGCCCGGACGATCTCGGCGGCGTACGCGGCCTCGCTCAGGCTCAGGCCGACCACCGCGACCGCCATGTCCGTGGCGAGCCGCGACTCGTCGAAGGTGACGAAGGCGGGACCGAACGGCACCCCGATGCTCAGGGTGGGGTACAGGGCGCTGAGGTTGTACAGGAAGAGCAGGACCACGATCAGCGGCACGGAGCGCAGGAGCCAGATGTAGGTCCAGCTCACCGACCGCAGCACCGGGCTGCCCGAGAGGCGGCCCAGCGCCAGCAGCACGCCGCCGGCCAGGCCGAGGACCGCGCTGTACGCGGCCACCTGGAGGGTGATGAGCAGCCCGTCCAGGATCACCGGGCGGGCGAACCAGTACGCGAACCGGTCCCACTGGTAGAAGGGATTGGTGATCAGCCCGTGGGCGGCCTGCGAGACCAGCACCAGGACGACGAGGGCGGCCACCCACCGTCCGGGCCGGCGCAGCGGGAGGACCCGCTCGGCCGGCCCGGGCGGCCCGGTGGGGCCGGCGGGCGCGGAGAGGAGCAGTGATTCGGTCAAGGACACTCCACGGCTTCGAAATAGGCGCAGAATCGAAAAGCAGCCGTCAAGCCGAAGTGGAGAGGCCGCCGATATCTTTTATCTGCGGCGTAAGCTAGGCAGCCCGGAGAAGGAGTGTCAACGGCCTGGATATCCGGATCCGTGAAATCGTGTTCCGATTTCATCCGCCGTACACACAACGCGTGCTCGTGAAATGAAACTCAGCGGCCGCCGGGTGCGGTCACCGAGTTCAGCCGGCCGCGCAGGGCGGCGAGCCGGACGCGCAGCAGCCGCAGCGGGGTGGGCGGAAGACCGCGCGAGCTGCCGCGCGCGTAGTACCGCTCGACGTAGTACTGGCCCGCGCTCAGCACCGTGGTCACGGCGACGTACCAGACGGTGGCCACCATCAGCAGCGGGATGACCTGGTAGGTCTGGTTGTAGACCAACTGCACGGAGTACAGCAGGTCGTGCACCGCCAGCACGCTGACGATGCTGGTGCCCTTGAGCGTGCCGATGAGCATGTTCCCGGCGGTCGGCACGATCGAGCGCATCGCCTGGGGAACCACGATCCGGTACAGCGTCCGGCGCCTGCTCAGCCCCAGCGCCTGCGCGGCCTCGGTCTGGCCGGGGTCCACGGAGAGGATGCCGCCGCGCACCACCTCGGCGGCGTACGCGCTCTCGTGCAGGGTGAGCCCGATGACGGCGGTGAGGGTCGGGCCGAGCAGGTTGACCGTGCTGATGCTGAAGAGCTGGGGGCCGTAGGGGATGCCCAGGCCGAGCGTCGGGTACAGGGCGCCGATGTTGAACCAGAACAGCAGTTGCACCAGCAGCGGCGTGGACCGGAAGATCCACACGTACCCCCAGCTCAGGGTGCGCAGCACCGGGTTGCCCGACAGCCGCATCACGGCGAGGACGGTGCCGAGCGCGAACCCCAGCACCATCACCACGCCGGTCAGCCAGAGGGTCAGCAGCAGCCCGTCGAGCACGGCCGAGGTGGTGAAGTACCGGCCGACCAGGCCCCATTGGAAGGCGTCGTTGCGCACGACGGAGACCAGCACCATCGCGAAGACCAGCAGGGCGGCGGCAGCGGACACCTGACGGCCGAGGCGCCGGCGCGGCACGATCGGCGGCGGCTCGGCGCCGGGGGGCGCCGCGTCGAGCACGTTCAGTGCTCGGGGCGGGCGGGAGACATCGGAAGCGGTGCTCATGGAGGTGCTCCGGGGATGGGAGGGATCGCGGGCGGCAACGACTGCCCGGCGGCGGTGGGGCGGGGTGCCCGGGCCGCGGGGCAGGGGTGCGGTCGTCACGCTCGCCGTGTCCCTCAACACGGCCGGACCGGCTCCGTGCACGGCGCATCCGGTCCACCCTCGATCGTATGCGGCGACGGCACGGCCGTGTCAACGGTGCCCGGTCCGGCGGGGGCCCGGAGCGTCCGGCATTCGGGCCGTTGCTTGACGAAGCGCAGTTCGTCCTGTTCAAGTAGTCGCATGAATGCCCATCAGCGCCTGGTCTCGCGCGACTACATCGACTTCGGTCGGGTGTGGTCCGCGGCTTGTTGCGCCTGACGCGGCAGCGGGCTGCCTGAACGGCCCTTCCCTCCCTCGGTGACCCCGTCGTGGGCCGAGCTCTCCCCTTCGCACCGTCCCCGTGCCGTCCGTGACCGCCGCAAGGCCTTCACCCCGCCGCGCACCGGGACGCGCGCTGCCGCCGCACCGAATTCCCGACGCCCCGCGTCGTCACGCTTGCACGCCACGTCCGCACATCACGCGCCTTCCTCCGTCGGCCGCGCACCCACCGCGTAGCTGACGGCGCCTCATACACCGCCGCACCGAGGCCGGTTCGCCTTGCCGCGAGGCGATCCGCCGTACCTTCCGAAAGGCCACACCCATGCCCGTGGAGTTCCTCGGCATAGCCGCCACCAACGACGGCTCCGAAACCACCGCCCGATCCGGCGCCTCCTTCGACAAGGAGTACACGCTCCGGCTCGCCCGGGCGCACGAGGAGCACGGCTGGGACCGGGTCCTGTTCGCCTACGGCTCCGGTACGCCGGACCCGGCGCCGGCCGCCGCGTACATCGCCGGCAAGCTGGACCGGCTGCAGATCCTGCTGGCCCACCGGCCCAACGTCTCCTACCCCACCTTCGCGGCCAAGACCTTCGCGACCCTCGACCAGATCAGCGGCGGCCGGCTGGCCGTGCACTTCATCACCGGCGGCAACGACCACGAGCAGGGCCGCGAGGGCGACGTCCTCACCAAGGACGAGCGCTACGCCCGCACCCGCGAGTACATCCGCATCGTCAAGAAGATCTGGACCACCCACGAGGCCTTCGACCACGAGGGCGAGCACTACCGCTTCCACGACTTCGTCAGCGACGTCTTCCCCGTCCAGCAGCCGCGCCCGAACGTCTCGTTCGGCGGTTCCTCACCCGCCGCCTACGCCGCCGGCGGCGCGGAGGCCGACATCTACTGCCTGTGGGGCGAGCCCCTGGAACAGACGGCCCAGCAGATCGAGGCCGTACGGGAGGCCGCGCGGGCCGCCGGCCGCACCGAACTGCCCCGCATCCAGGTCGCGTTCCGCCCGATCATCGCCCCGACCGAGGAGCTGGCCTGGGAGAAGGCCCACCGCACGGTGGGCGCCATCCGCGAGCGCAGGCGGGCAGGGACCGCACAGCGCCACCGTAGCAACGGGGTGACGGAGGCCCCGGCGCCCCAGAACACCGGATCGCAGCGCCTCATCGCCATCGCCGAGGCGGGGGAGCGCTACGACCGGGCCCTGTGGACCCCGACCGCCGCCGCCACCGGGGGCGCGGGCAACTCCAACGCGCTGGTCGGCACCCCGGAGACGGTCACCCAGGCACTGCTCGACTACTACGACCTGGGCGTGGACATCCTGTCGGCCCGCGGCTACGACCTGCTCGACGACGCCATCGACTTCGGCCGGTACGTGATCCCCCTCGTCCGCGAGGAGGTCGCCAAGCGGGACGCGGCCCGGGAGGCCGCGGCGGACACCACGGGGAACGCCGCTCGCGATGCCCGCTCCGAGACCTCCCTGCGCCAGACCCTGACGGCGGTGCGCGGATGAGCCGCCACACGAGAGGGCTCCGCGGGCGCGTGCGCACCGCACTCGTGCTCCTGCCCGTCCTGGCGGGGCTGACCGCGCTCACCGCCTGCGGCTCCGGCGAGGGATCCGCTCCGGCGGCGGCCGTCGTCTCTCCCGCGCCGGCCGACGATCCGGTCGCCGGGGTACGGGCCGTGGAGCGGATCGCCGCCCTGCTGCCCCCGGACGTCCGCAAGGCAGGCAGCCTGCGGCTCGGCGGCTCCGTCGGAGCGCCGCCGTCGGCGTACTACCCCAACGGGCAGGACAAGCCGCCCGCCGGGCAGGACATCGACATCGCCGCCGCGGTGGCCAAGGTCCTCGGCGTGAAACTGGAGCGGCAGGACGCCTCCTTCGAAACGATCCTCCCCGCCCTCGGCAGCGGCAAGTACGACGTCGGCACGGGGAACTTCGGCGTCACCACCGAACGCCTGAAGTCCGTCGACTTCGTCACCTACATCAACGACGGCCAGGGCTTCGCGGTCAAGACGGGAAGCACCGTCCTGACCGGTCAGGTCTCCGACCTGACCCAGCTGTGCGGACTCACCATCGGCACCGGCGCGGGAACGACCTTCGAGAAGACCCTCACCGCGAAGAAGGAGGTCTGCGCCGCCGCCGGGAAGAAGCCGTACGAGGTCAAGGTCTTCTCCGAAACCGGGGCCGTCACCACGGCCCTCCAGCAGGGCCGGATCGACGTGGTCATGTCGACGATCAACGGCCTGCGCCACCAGGCGTCCCAGCCCGCCGCGCAGACCACCTTCCTCGGCGAGTACCACCGTCTCGACGTCGGCTTCGCCTTCAAGAAGGGCTCGGCACTGACCCCCGCCTTCCAGGCCGCCGTCAACGAGCTGATCAAGGACGGCACCTACGCGCGGATCCTGAAGAAGTGGGGCACCACGCCCTCCGCGATCGACACCTCGCAGATCAACCCGGCCGAGCACACGTGAGCGGGCCCGCGGCCGGACAGGCCATGGTGGAGGTCCGAGGCGTCCACAAGAGCTTCGGACCCCTGGAGGTGCTGCGCGGGGTCGACCTGCTGGTCCGCGCCGGAGAGGTCACCGTGATCCTGGGGCCCTCCGGCTCGGGGAAGTCCACCCTCCTGCGCACCATCAACCACTTGGAGAAGGTCGACCGCGGCTGGATCAGCGTCGACGGCGAACTCATCGGCTACCGGGGGCACCGCGGCAAACTGCACGAACTCAAGGAGAAGGAGGTGTTGAGACAGCGCACGCACATCGGGTTCGTCTTCCAGGACTTCAACCTCTTCACGCACCTCACCGTGCTGGAGAACCTGGTCGAGGCCCCGGTGTCCGCGCTGCGCAGGCCGCGGGAGGAGGCCGAGGCGACGGCCCGGCGGCTGCTGGAGCGGGTGGGGTTGAGCGACAAGGCGGACGCCTACCCGCGCCAGCTGTCCGGAGGGCAGCAGCAGCGGGTGGCCATCGCCCGGGCGCTCGCGCTCGAACCGAAGGTGCTGCTCTTCGACGAGCCGACCTCGGCGCTCGACCCGGAACTGGTCGGCGAGGTCCTGGACGTCATCAAGGACCTGGCCCGCTCCGGAACCACCATGCTCGTCGTCACCCACGAACTCGGCTTCGCCCGGGAGGTCGCGGACACCGTCGTGTTCATGGACGACGGGGTCGTCGTCGAGCAGGGAACGCCCGCAGCCGTCCTGGAGAATCCGCGGCACCCGCGCACCCGCGCCTTCCTCGCCAAGGTGTGGTGAGGGATCAGCCGGCGAGTGCCTCGGTGATCTGCCGGGTGGTCTGCGCCGCGACGCGGGGGTCGGTCGCGGCGTGGTACGTGTACGCGTTGAGGCCGGTGGCCAGGGCCCAGCCGCGGCCGCGCGTCCACGTGGCGTCGTCCACGTCCAGGGCGGCGCGGAAGACGGCCCGGCTGGAGGCGGACATCAGGGTGAAGGCGATGGTCAGATCGCACGCGGGATCCCCGATGCCGAGCCCGCCGAAGTCGATGACCGCGCTGAGGCGGCCGCCGGCGGTCAGCAGGTTGCCGGTGTGGAAGTCCCCGTGGAACCAGACCGGAGGCCGGTCCCAGGCGGGCGCGGCGAGCGCCGCTTCCCACAGCGCGGTCATGGCCGCCGCGTCGAACACGCCGGAGACCTCCGCGATGGCGGCCCGCGTCGCGCGGTCCCGGTCGGCCAGCGGAGCGCCGGTCAGGGCCGCGGGGGCGGCTCCGGCGGGGAAGACCGGGGTGGTGAGCCCCTGGAGAGCCGTGAGGAACCGGGCCAGGGTCACGGCGGCCGCGGGGGAGTCGGCCAGCGCTCCGGCGGTCGCCACCTCCCCGTCGAGCCAGCGCGTCACCGACCACGGCCACGGATAGCCGAAGCCGGGCCTGCCCACGGCCACCGGTACCGGAACGGCCAGCGGCAGGTGCGGGGCGAGCCGGGGCAGCCACTCGGCCTCCTTCGCGGCCTGCCCGGCGACCCCGGGCCCGCGGGGGAGCCGGACGGACAGCTCCCGGCCCAGCCGGTGGATCACGTGGTCGGACCCGGCCGGATCGAGGAGACGGAGGGGAAGCCCCGCCCACTGCGGGAACTGCGCGTCGACCAGGCGCCGGACCAGCGCCGCGTCGATGACCGGGCGCGCCGCCACCCCGTCCGGTGCGGAGGCCTGAGCCTGCGCCTCCGCCTGCGCAGCCTCCGCCTCTGCCGTCGTCTCGCTCGTCACGTACAACTCCCGTACCCGGCCCGCTCCGTACGGCGGGCGCTCGGAGTCATCCCACCGTGCCGGGGACGGGCTGTCGACCGGGTTTCCCGCCCCGCGGCGGCTACGAGGCCGGGGCGTCCTCCTCTTCCGGCAGCCAGTGCGGCCTGCGGAACGTCGCGCCGCCGTACATGGGGAGCGCGATCGATTCCCCGTACCGGGCCAGCTGGTTCCAGGGCCGGTTGAGCCCGGTGGAGCCGTAGCGGCGTACGCGGGTGACGGCGTCGAGGTCCAGGACGTCCACGAGCACCTCCTCGCCGGGGCCGGCCTGCTGGCGTACGAGGCCCTCGGGGTCGACGATCGCGCTGGCGCCGACGGCCGCCGGGTCGGCGGCGTTGACGTTGACCACGTACACCTGGTTGGTCCAGGCGTTGGCGCGGGCGCAGACCAGCTCCATCTCCCGGTCCCGGGTGGGCGTCAGGGTGGGCTGGATGACGATCTCCGCTCCCAGCCAGGCGAGTTGGCGGATGGTCTCGGGGAAGGAACCGTCGTAGCAGATGGCGAGGCCCGCCCGGCCGATGCCCGGCAGGTCGAAGACGGTGAACTCGTGGCCGGGCCGGGCCCTTTCGTACGGCTGCCAGGGGAAGACCTTGCGGTAGCGGGCGACGATCTCGCCTTCGGGCGAGACCGCGATGGCCGTGTTGTGGACGTGGCCGTCCTGCGCGCGCTCGTAGAGGCTCCCGGGGACCAGCCACAGCCCGGTCTCCCGGGCGAGGGCGCAGAGCCGGTCGGTGAGCGGTCCGGGGATGGTGACGGCGGCCCGCTCCATCCAGTCGTCGGGCGCGGGTCGCAGCAGCGGGCCCTCGGCGGCGAGCAGGAGTTCGGGGGCGACGACGAGCTGCACGTGGGGGAAGAGCTCGCGCGTGGCGTGGACCTGGTCGCGGAAGAGCTGCCAGCTCGCTTCGAGGTCGTGGGCCACGGGAGCGGTCTGCAGGGCGGCGATGGCGAGAGTGCGCATGGTGGGGTCAGACCTCGGTGACGGTGAGGGCGACGACCGAGGTGCGGCCTTCGCGGAAGAAGCGGCGGAAACTGGCGCGGGCGATCAGCAGGGCCACGGCGCCCGCGGTGAGGGATCCGGCGCCGAGCAGGAAGACCCCGCCGACGCCGTGGAAGGAGGTGCTGCCGTAGCCGGGGTCGTACATGTCGTACGCGCTGCGGGCGAAGGCGGCCAGCATCAGCAGGCCGCCCAGGAGGGGCAGGACGCCGCGCAGCAGGAGGTGGCGCGGG
This sequence comes from Streptomyces sp. NPDC002104, assembly GCF_053593795.1. Classification (NCBI taxonomy): domain Bacteria; kingdom Bacillati; phylum Actinomycetota; class Actinomycetes; order Kitasatosporales; family Streptomycetaceae; genus Streptomyces; species Streptomyces sp. NPDC002104. The sequence continues at coordinate 63,368 of NZ_JBSFDF010000021.1, forward strand.
GAGTCGCGCAGGGTCCGCCGGAAGTACCAGACGCAGCTCAGGGCGGTGGTGCCGTAGTAGCAGGCGATGAGCAGCCCGACACACAGGACGGCGTCTCCGAGGAAGTCCGCGGAGACGAGCCGGAGCGTGATCAGGGTGCCGGCCGCCGCCGCTCCGCACGCCAGGGTGCCGAAGACGGGGGTGCGGTGGCGGGGGTGGACCCGGGCGAAGGCGCGGGGCAGGGCGCCGTGGGAGGCCATGGACAGGGTGCCGCGGGAGTTGCCGACGAGACAGGTGAGCAGGGCCGAGACCGCCGAGACGCAGACGGCGAGCTCCATCACCTTGGCGAGCGCCCCGCCGAGGACGGGCGGTGCGAGGGTCGTGAGGACGTCGGCGGCGTTCTCCGGGTTGCCGAGTCCCAGGCCCGTGGTTCCGGTGCCGGCGAAGCCGATCGCCGCGAACGCGGTGAACAGGTAGGTGCCCAGGAGCAGGAGGGTGGAGATGACGGCGGCCTGCCCGGCCACGCGCTCGCCGTCCCGGGTCTCCTCGTTCGCGGCGAGCAGCGAGTCCCATCCCCAGTAGATGAACAGGCAGAGCAGGACGGCTTCGGCGAAGGGCCCGAATCCGTCGAAGGCGCTGGGGTCGAGCCAGGCCGGCGAGGGGGTGGCGGCGCCGTCGCGGGCGAGGGCGGCCGCACCGAAGCCGATCAGGGCCGCCATCTGCAGGCCCAGGAGCACGTACTGCACGGAGGCCGCCAGGTGCAGTCCGCGCACGGAGACCAGCGTGCAGGCGGCCAGCAGGAGGAGGGCGGTCCCCGTGACGGCGGCGTCGTTCGCGGCGAGGGAGTGCAGACCGAGCAGGTTCAGCAGGTACACGGCGCCGACCTGGGACAGGGCGGTCATCGCGATGAGGGTGGCGACGATGACGACCCAGCCCCCGGTGAACCAGCCGGCCACCGGCCCGAAGGCGCGGGTGGTCCAGACGAAGTTGGTGCCGCAGTCCGGCATCTCGCGGTTCAGCTCGCGGAACGCGAACGCGGTGAGCAGGATCGGTACGAAGCCCAGGAGCAGGGCGGCCGGGGCCAGGTCCCCCACGGCGAGCGTCACGAAGCCGAGGGTGACCGCGATGCTGTAGGCCGGGGCCACGGACGACAGCCCGAGGGTGACGGAGGCGAGCAGGCCCACGGAGCCGCCGCGCAGCCCCTTGCCGACGGGGGCGGGGGCCGGGGCCGGTGCCGGCCCGGTTCTGGACCCGGTGTCGGTCGGGTTGGTCATGATGCCTCCTGGAGGCCGCAGGTGTGGTGTGCAGGGCGTGGGGCGGAGCCCGGAGGGTGGGCGAAGGAGCCACTGCGTTAAACGCAGATTTAAGACGGGGGTTCCTGGACGGTCAATAGATCGAGCGATATTGTTAAATCCAGATTTAGATGATCCTCTGCGAAGGAGATGGTGTGGCAGCCAGGAAGGGGACCGGCAAGGAGAACCGCCGGACCGAGCTGGGCAAGGCGGTGGAGCGTGCCGTGCTGCTCCGCGGGCTGGAGGGCCTGCGGCTGCGCGACGTCGCCGATCAGGCCGGGGTCACCCCCGCCGCGGTGCTCTACTACGGCGATCTCGACGCCCTGGTCCATGCCACGTACCAGCAGGCCATCGAGCGCTACAGCCAGGAGCGCGAGGAGGCCGCGGACCGCTTCGGCGACGCCCGCGGCAAACTGCGGGCCTGCATCGACCACGGGGTCGCCGGCGGCCCCGACGACGCGCTGACCCGGCTGCTCTTCGAATACTGGCCCCGCTGCCTGCGCGATGCCCGGGCGGCGGCGCTCGACAGCGCCCTGACGGAACGCCAGATCGCCGTCTACTCCGGGATCCTGGTGCTCGGCCAGGCCCAGGGGCACTTCCGGCTCCAGGACCCGCCCCGGCTGCTCGCCGCGAACTTCGTCGCCATGGAGGACGGCTACCAGATGGAGGTGCTCGCCGGACGGCGGACCCGCGCCGAGGTGATCGCCGCCCTGCGCTCGTACGCCCGGGCGGTCACGGGCCACGCGCTGGACGACGGGGAGCTGGCCTCCGGGGAGTCGCCCGCCGGGGAGTCCGCCGACCCCTCCTGACCGGGACCCGGACGCACCGCCGGCCCGCCTCGTGACGGGGCGGGCCGGCGGCGAACGGGTGCGTACCACCCTCCCGTTGGTACGGGAGGGCGGCTACGGGATCAGGGGCAGGTGGCCAGGAGCACGGAGACGACCGTGCAACTGGCGGTGGCGCTGTCGTTGAGCGGGTTGGGGTCGGTCGGGGAGGAGGCCGTACGGGTCGCGGAGACCGTGACGCGCCCCAGCGAGAGCAGGCCCAGCGGTACCCGGAACGACTTGCTGACGGAGGCGCCGTTGGCGATGGTCCCGTAGGAGCAGGTCACGGTCGACCCGGCGGCCGTGCAGCCCGGGGACAGGGTGTTGGCGGAGGCGCCCGGCGGCAGGGTCGCGGTGACCGTGGCCGAAGTGACCGTACCGGGCCCGGTGTTGCGGGTGTTCAGGGTGTAGGTGAGGTAGGGGACCAGCAGGCTGAGGCCCGGCTGCGCGCTCAGGTCCACGTCGATGTCGGCGGGCGGGAGCTGGTAGGTGTACCGGCCCGCGCCGGTCACGGCGCTGGTGCCGCCGGGCGTGGTGACCTGGACGTCCACGGAACCCGCGGCGTGGGCGGGCGCGGTGACGCTGCAGCTCGTGGCCGTGCAGGAGAGGCCGCTGCCCGGGGTGCCGGGACCGAAGGCGATCGCGGTGGCGCCGTCCAGTCCGGTGCCGGTGACGGTGACGGCCGTACCGCCGGCCGTCGTACCGGTGGACGGGCTGAGGGAGGTCACCACGGGGACCGGGAAGTAGGTGTACCGGCCGCCGGGGGCCGGGGCGCTGGTGCCGCCGGCGGTGGTGGCCCGGACGTCCACGGTGCCGGTCCCGGCCGGGGCGGTGGCGGTGCAGGAGGTCGCCGAGCAGCTGACGCCGGTGGCCGGGTCGTCCGCGCCGAAGGTGAGGACGGCGCCCGTCAGGTTGGTGCCGGTGACCGTCACGGACGTACCGCCGGCCGCGGGTCCGGCGGCCGGGGCGACGGAGGTCACCGTGGGCGGCAGGGTGAAGGCGAACACGATCCGCCCGTCACCGGAGTTGGCCCCGTCCGTCAGGGTGACGGGGGAGCCGGGAACCGTCCCGGAGACCAGGCTGGACCCGCCGCCGCCACCCCCTCCGCCGCCGCCGGTGGAGCCGTATCTGCCGCCCGCCCCGCCCCGGCCGCCGCCGCCGTACCCGGCGCCGCCGCGGCCGCCGGCGCCCGTCGGGCTGAACACGCCCTGGCCGGCGGCGCCCCCCGAGCCGTTCGGGAAGGCGCCCGGGGAGCCGTTCGGGCCCTCGTTGTCCGCGCCGGGCCCGCCGATCCCGCCGGCCCCGCCGGCCGTGTCGGTGCCCGGGCCGCCGCCCGTACCGCCTTCGGCGTCGGGGGCCAGGCCGTTGCCGTTCGCTCCGGCCCGGCCGCTGTCACCGCCCGCCGCTCCCCGGTAGGAGGGCGAGCCGATGCCCGCGCCGCCCGCCCCGCCGCCCGAACCGGCCGTCAGCAGGCGGACGTTGGTGTCGGTGGTCACCGCGACCAGGCCGCCGCCGAATCCCGGCACGCCGAACTGCGCACTCGGCGTGCCGTTGGCACCGCGCCGGCCGACGGTCACGGCGAAGACCTGCCCGGGCGTCGCGGGGAGCGTGGCGACGAGGTGCGCGCCCTTGCCCCCGGCGGTGCCGTCGGCGGCGTTCCCGCCCCCCGCCCCGTCCAGGGTCACCACACCGCTCACGACGCCCTCGGGCACCGTGACGCTTCCGGCACCCCCCGCGGTGCAGGTGACCGTGGTCGTGGCATCCACCACGACCGGGGCTCCGCACACCCCCTCCGCCGAAGCCGGGGGCGCCAGAACGGTCAGGCCGCCCGCGGCCAGGGCCGAGGACGCGGCCACCGCCAGCAGGCGTCGCCGCCACTGGGCGCGCGGACCATGTAACACAGCAGTCGAAGACATCGAAGTCTCCCCCTCTCGCCTCCGCCCGGCAGCGGCCGGAGTCGCATACTCCCGGGAAGCCGCGGCCGGACGCTTCCGTACGACGAACCGGAACGCGGTGTCGTCCGGCGGTGCCGCCCGTTCGCCGGTAATCCAGGGCCCGTTGGAAGGACGCCGGCCCAGTCGTACCGGCGGAAGCATCGCAGCGGCCGGGGCGCGGCGGGCGCCAAATGCCGGATCGTCCCGCCAAACCGTTGGAAACCCCGAAATCAGCCAACGGAGTCGTACGGATTTCCGAGAGGATGTGAGGTTGTGGTGCCGTGGGTGATGCCCTGGGGTCGTCAGGTGGCGGGGTCGGTGAGGTGGGGGTCGTTGTTGCGGACGCTGTTGACGGCGGTGGAGACCGCGGTCACCGCGAGCCGCCCTCCGGCGGGGGTGTGGAGCAGGGCGCGGAGATCCGACGTGTCCTCGTGGGAGGGATCGAGCCAGGCCTCGTAGTCGCCGGGATCGAGGGCCAGCGGCATCCGGGGATGGATGCGGCCGGCGGCGTCCGTGGCCTCGGTGGTGATGATCGTGGCCGTGGTGAGCCAGGCGGCCGGGTCGTCCCGGTCCTCGACGGCGGGGTCGCGCCAGAACTCGTACAGACCGGCCATGGCCATGACGGAGCCGGTCTCGGGGCGGATGAAGTAGGGCTGCTTGTAGGCCTTGGCCGTACCGGTGGCGGGTACGGCGACCCATTCGTAGAAGCCGTCCGCCGGCAGCAGGCAGCGGCGCTTGGCCAGGGCCCGCCGGTAGGCCGGCTTCTCGTGGACGGTCTCCACCCGCGCGTTGATCATCCGCGATCCCACGGCGGGGTCCTTGGCCCAGGACGGCACCAGGCCCCACCGCACCGGACGCAGCTGCCGCCCGAGCTCGCCGGTGTCCCGGTCGGCGCGCTCCAGGACCGCCCACACCTCGTCGGTGGGCGCGACGTTCCACGAGGGCCCCAGCTCCCGGCCGGGATCGAGCCGGGCATCGAAGAGTCCCGCGAGGTCCTGCGGCGCGCGGGAGGAGGCGTATCGACCACACATGCCTCCACTGTCCCACCCTTCCCGGGCGGGGAGGGTGGGACAGCGCCGGACGTGCCGGACGTGCCGGACGTGCCGGATGCGCCGGACGTGCCGGCGGGGTCAGGCCGCGCGGGCCCGGGTGGAGACGGTCACCCGGTCGACCCGCATCGGGTGGCCCGGTTCGGTGGCCGGGCCCGGGCTCGCGCCGTCGGCCAGGGGGAGACCGCCGCCGATGGCCACGTTGAGGATCAGGAAGAGGCCGTGGTCCACCGCCCGCTTCCAGGTGTCCGGGTCCATCCGGGCGGCGGCCACCCGGTGGTGCACACGGCCGTCGAGGTACCAGCGCACCTCCTCGGCGCCCGGGGAGCGATCGACCTCGACGGCGTACGTGTGGAAGCCCGTACGGCACTCCCCGCACGGCTGCGGGCCCGAGCTCAGGCCCGCCGGCTCCCGGCACGGGCCGCCTTCGAGGGTTCCGCAGTGCATGGTCGAGAAGACGCTGTCGCGGCCGTTGACCGATTCCATGATGTCGAGCTCCCCGACGCCCGGCCAGCCCGTGTACCCGTCGCGCAGGGGCGCCCCGAGGGTCCAGAACGCCGGCCAGTAGCCCGCGGCCTTTGCGCCGGTCACCCCGGGCAGGGCGATCGCGGCCTCGATCCGCAGGATCCCGCCGGCCGGGGCCGCGAAGTCGGAGCGCCGGGTCTCGATGCGGCCCGAGCGCCAGGCGCCGTCCGTGCGGGTCGGGACGATCTCCAGCGCGCCCCTGCCGTCGAGGCGGACGTTGTCGGTCGAGTCGGTCATCGTCTCGATCTCACCGGTGCCCCACTGGGGTGCGGGGCAGCCCGGGTAGCAGGTGCCGGTGTCGTGCAGCCAGTTCGCGGAGGACGGCGGGCTGCCCGCGGGACCGTCGAACTCGTCCCGGAACACCTCGCTCCAGCCCCCCGCCGGCCCGGCCGCCCCGGACGCGGCGCCCGACGCGCCCGCCGGGGGCAGCGCCCCGGACTCCGTGAGCAGCCGGTCGAGCCGGGGGGTCAGGACGACGACCGCGACGTTGGTCAGGTGGGCGTCGTCCCGGTAGAGCAGGATGCGGTCCACCACGGCCGGGCAGGTCGGCCCGTCGCCCGGGCACAGGACCGGGTTCACGCTCACCGACCTCACGCCGGGCAGGTCTCCGGAGGCGATCTTCCGGGCCAGCGGATCGGGCTGCCGGGCATTCGTACGGCTGAACGCACAGGCCTCGGGGGCCTCGGGGCTGCCGGAGACGCACGCGGGGACATCCGTACCCGGTACGGGGGTGTCCTCGATGTAGACGATCGGCACGCCGATGGCCCGCAGGGGTGCGAGGGTCTTCTCCCAGGCCTCGGCGAGGAGCCCCGCATCGGCGGTGTAGCGGTTGAGCGAGGAGATCACGATGAGCCGCGGCTTCGGCTGCGTCCGCAGCCGCTCCAGGGCATCGGCCCGCCAGGTGTCGCACTCCCGGTAGGCGCGTCCGAGCTGCGGACTGTCCACGGCGAGCTGCGGCAGCGGGCAGCCCTGCTTCACCAACTCCTGCAGCGCCCAACCCCGTTGAGAGGCCAGGGCGAGCATCGCGGAGAACCACTGGCCGGCGTGCGAATCGCCGAGCAGCACGATCCGGTCCGGGCTGTCCACCGCGCCGAACAGGCAGTCCGGGCTGTGGGTCACGGCCGGGGCCACCTCGCAGGCCCCGTCCGGCGGAAAGTCCCTCCGCGCCTGCGCGGCGGCGGGCACGACCGGGCCCGCCGCCAGGGGCGCGGAGCCCGTACGGGCGAGCAGGTGCGGGCCGGCGGCGGCGCCCGGCGGCAGCCCGGCCAGCCGGACCGGCGTCGCCGGACCGAGCAGGTTCAGCGTGGTCGTCCCCACCACGAGCGCGAGGACCACCGGCAGGACCACGGCCGTGACGCCCACCGACAGCCCCCGGCGCGGGAGTTCGGAGACGGTGCGGCTGCGGCGCAGCGGCTGCTCGACCCAGCGCATGGTGGCGTACGCGGGCAGTGCGGCGGCCAGGGTCAGCGCGGCCTTCACCGGCCAGTCCTGGGGCCCGAAGCGGGCCTCGGCGAGGACGAGCACCGGCCAGTGCCACAGGTACAGGGTGTAGGAGAGCCGCCCCACGGCCCGGGGAGCCCGGCCGGCGAGCAGCCGGCCGATCCCGTAGGTGGTGCCCGGAGCGCTGCGCTCGCCCCGGCCGGGTATCGCGGCGAGGATCACGGCCGCCGCCCCCAGGGTCGGCACCAGGGCCGGGTAGCCGGGGTAGGGCGTGGACGCGTCGTACGCGAACGCGCTCCAGACGATCGCCGCGCCCCCGGCCCAGCCGCACAGCAGCCGCAGCGGGCGCGGGCCGCGCATGAGGTGCCAGGGCAGCAGGGCCACCAGTGCCCCGACCCCGAACTGCCAGACCCGTGAGGGCGTGGCGAGGTACGCCAGCGAAGGGGAGTGGTCCGTCCAGCGCAGCGACAGCGCGAACGACGCGAGCACCAGCGGTACGGCGGCCAGCGCGACGGCCGAGCGCACGGCGCGGCCGCGGCGCAGGGCCCGGGCGGCGCCGAGCACGATCAGGGCCAGCAGTGGCGCCCAGAGCAGGTAGAACTGCTCCTCGACCGCGAGGGACCAGAAGTGCAGCAGCGGGCTCTGCTCGTGACCGGCGGCGAGGTAGTCGGTCCGCTGGGCGACGGAGCGCCAGTTGGAGACGGAGAGCGCCGCCGCGACCACGTCGTGCTCCAGGTCGGCGCGGCGCAGCGGTACGGTCAGCCAGGCCCCGGCGAGAGCCACCGCGGTGAGGACGACGGCCGCGGAGGGCAGGAGCCGGCGGGCCCGACGGGAGAAGAAGTCGAGGAGCCGGATCCGGCCGGTGGTGATCGCCTCGCGGACGAGCAGGCCGGTGATGAGGTAGCCGGACACGACGAAGAAGACGTCCACGCCGACGAATCCGCCCGCGAGCCCGGGAACCCCGGCGTGGAAGGCGAGGACCGCGAGGACGGCGACGGCGCGCAGTCCCTCGATGTCGGGCCGGAACGCGGACCGGTGCGGGCTGGGTCCGGACTCGCCCCCGGAGCGGGCCGCCGGGACGGACGGCGCGGAGGGTTCGGGAGGCGGTACGGGGACGGGCAGTGGAGAGGGGGCGGGGGAGTGCATGGTGGTCGTGGAGCCTTTCAACTCAGCCAGGGAAGCATGGGGTTGACCCATCCGGAGGCCAGCAGGCCCGTGAGCAGGAGCACCGCCGAGGCGGCGAGGGTCTCGGGCCAGCGGCGCGGCAGCACGCCGGTGGGCGAGGGGCGGGCGAAGGCCCGTACGAGGCTGCGGCGACGGCCGCCGCCCGGAACGGGTCCGGCCGCGCTGGAGGCGTCACTGGTGGACCTCGCGGAGGCGGCCGCCGGGCGCAGTTCGGTGATCAGGTCCCGGACCAGCGGACCGTTGATCTGGCACTGGACCAGGAAGTAGAGGAGCAGGCCCCAGTTGGGCTCCCAGCCGTTGCGGGCCACGGCCAGCGCCAGGCCCGCCGCGGCCGCGCCGTTGGACAGGACCAGCCAGAGCAGCGAGACGCCCACCACCCGGCGGGCCATCCCGCCGGACCGGGCGGGGCCCCGGGTGCCGGTGGGCACCCAGTCGGCACTGCGGCCGCGCAGCGTGTGCAGGAAGGCGGTGGCGGCCGCGACGCTCGTCAGGACGTTCGCCCGGATCACCTCCACCCGCCAGCGGGTCCTGCTGATCCGCGGGAGGAGCACGTGCCAGAGCCAGAGCGGCGCGAGCAGCGGCAGGACGTGCCAGGGCCGGATGTCGTCCGGGTACCAGAACATCATCACCAGGGGCGGCAGCGGCGCCGCGAAGGTGTTGACGGCGGCGGCCAGATAGCCGACGACTCCCTCGTAGAAGCACAGCCGCATCCGCCAGGGCGCGCCCATCGTCCGCAGGACGGGCGAGGTGAGCAGGTGCAGGTTGCCCATCGCCCACCGGTACTGCTGGTTGACGAAGGAGGTGGCCTCGTCGGGGGACGTGCCCTTGGCGACGAGCACCGGTACGTACAGGGTGCGGAACCCCCGCGCGTGCAGGGCGAGGCCGGTGTACAGGTCCTCGCTGTGGTCGAGGCGGGCGAAGCCGCCGGCCAGGTCGATGGCGGCGCGCCGGTAGACGGCGTTGCTGCCGCAGCAGATGGCGGCGTCGCTCGCGTCCCGGGACGGCTGGATCCAGCGGAAGAACCACTCCTGGGCGGAGCCCGCGGCCCGCTGGATCCACCCCATGGACCCGTCGGTGTCGAAGCACTGCGGGCTCTGCACGATCCCGACGCCGGGGTCGGCCAGGTAGGGCACGAGGTGGCGCAGGAAGTCCGGGCGGGGCGCGAAGTCGGCGTCGAGGATGGCGATGAACTCGGCGCCGCTCAGGGTCAGGGCGTGGTTGAGGTTGCCGGCCTTCTTCAGGTGCCCCCGGTCGGGCCGTACGACGTACTCGTACCCGTACGAGGCCGCCAGCGCGGCGACTTCGGGCCGGTCGGCGTCGTCCAGGACCCACGTGGTCAGCGCGCCGGGCCAGTCGACGGCCGAGACGGCGCGGTAGGCGTTGTCCAGGACGGGCAGCGGCTCGCCGCAGGTCGGCAGGTACAGGTCCACGGAGGGCAGTCGGGCGGGCTGCCAGGCGTGGACGAGCACCTCGTGCGAGGGCCGGGTCAGCCTGCGCTGGCGCAGGCTGTTGACCGAGGACAGGACGAGCGCGACGAGATTGAGCCCGAGGACGGCGAGGAAGGCCCACAGGGCCGGAGTGCGCAGCGCGAAGGTGAACATGGTCGCCGCGGTGAAGACGAAGGCGAGGCTCGTGCTGATGAGGACCCAGCGCCGTTGCGGGCCGAAGTACCAGTAGAGCTCTTCGTCGGACGGAGGTTGCGGAAGATGATGAAAGGTCATAAAGCCCCCCACGGCTTATTTATGCGCCCGTTTCAGGTCCCCAGCATAGCGCCACAGGTATAGACCAATTGTTGCAGTGCCATCAACACACGCAATCGGCCACGGGATTGGCGCATCTCATGTGGTCCAGACCTTTGCTGTGATCATTCGACCGGGTACACCGCCTCCCGCCGGGAAGCTGCAGGTCACGGGGGAGTGAACAGACACCGAAGACTTGCGCGGCCGGCCGGGTCCGCCGCGCTCTTGTGTTTCTCCCGCGCGGGGAGGTCCCCAACCGGCTACGCTGCGCCGGTGATTGAGGAACCGGGCAGGGAAAGTGCCGACGATCTGCCCGCGTGGCAGGCGCCGCCTCGGATGACCGGCGGCCACGTCGCGGGACCGGCGGTGATCGGCCGGACGGACGGGCTCGTCGTGCTAGCCCGGCAGGTCCTGGCCTACCCCACCGGGCTCGAGATCGAGGTGGAGGCCCACGCGCGCGGAGCGTTCCCGCCCGACGGTGGGCCGGGGTCCGGCCACAACGGCCTCACCGAACCCCCGCAGCCCACCTTCCGCCTGCGGTTCGGCGACGGCGGCGTCGTGGTGCAGGACGACGAGGCCGGGCTGCGCGACGGGCGCGGCCCGATGATGGTCGTCAGCGGGTACCAGGGCGCCTGGGGCGGGCCGGACGGCGGAGAGGACCTGCGCATGACGCTGTGGACCTGGCCGCTGCCGCCGCCGGGTCCGCTCGCGCTGTCGTGCACCTGGCCGGAACGCGGACTGCGCGACGCCACCTGGGTCCTGGACGGCGCCGCGGTGCGCGCCGCGGCCCTCCTCGCCCGGCCGTTCTGGGACTGAGCGGCCCGGGAGCGGCCTGAGTGGCCGGCGGGGCTGGGGAGCTGCGGGGCTGCGGGGCTGGGGTGCCGTGCGTCCGGGGCTCAGGCCCCCGCTGCCGTCGCCGTCGCCAGTGCCACCGTCCGGGCCGGGTCCTCGTAGACCGGGTCGAGGGCGAGCAGCGCCCCGCCGCGCGCCGGAGCGGTGAAGCCGAGCGCGGACAGCAGGAGGCGGCAGCCGCCCGTGTCCGGCGCCATGACCCGTTCGGCCATCAGCCGCTCCACCCGTGGGGCCAGCCGGTCGCCGAAGTAGGTGAAGTAGCCGCCGAGCACGACGGCGCGCGGGTTCAGGACGTCCGCGAGCAGCGTCAGTCCGAGGCCGAGCCCGTCGGCGATCCGGTCCAGGGCCTCCAGCGTGCGGGAGTCCCCGGCGGCGGCCCGCGCCCGGAGGTCCGTCAGCCGGGCCTCCAGGTCCAGGGCGGGGTCGTGCACGGGATCCTCGGGGGCGGCGGCGTGCCGCAGCAGGGCCGTGAGCCCGACCATGGTCTCCCAGCAGCCGCGGCGCCCGCAGGCGCAGAGCGCGCCGCCGGGGTCGAGCGGCATGTGACCGATCTCCCCGGCGAACCCGGCGGCTCCGCGGTGGAGCCGGCCGCCGCTGATGATGCCGCCGCCCACGCCCGTCTCGCCGGTGACGTAGATGAGGTCGTGGATGCCGGCTGCCGAGGCCTCCGCGTACTCGGCCACCGCGCCGAGTTTGGCGTCGTTCTCCAGCCGCAGCACCGGCGCCCCGCGGCCCAGGCGGGCGCGGATCCCGCTGAGCGCGTCGATGCCGTGCCAGCCGATGTTCGCGGCGTAGACCACGGTGCCCGACGCGATGTCCACGACTCCGGGGGCGGCGACGGTGACCCCCGCCGTGGCGATCGCGGCTGCGTCGAGGGTGGCGAGGGCCTCGCGGACCAGCCCGGCGGCGCAGTCCAGTACGGCCTCGGGTCCGGCGGCGCGCACGTCCATGGCGACCCGCCGCTCGAAGACGGTGTCCCCGTCCAGGGTCAGGGCGACGGCGGCCAGGTAGTCCACGTTGATCTCCAGGCCGATCCCGCACAGCGCGCGGCCGTCGATCCGGACGCTCTGGCCGGGGCGGCCGACCGAGCCGTCCCGCTCGGCGCCCCCCTCGCGGACCAGGCCGAGTCCGATCAGCTCGGTGACCAGTCCGGTCACCGTGGGGCGCGGCAGCCCCGCGTCATCGGCGATCCGCGCACGGGAGCGCGGTCCGGCGTCGCGCAGGAGGCGCAGCACGAGACCGAGATTGGCCCGGCGGATGGAGGCCCTGCCGGCGGGCCCGGCCGGGCCGTTGATCACCACGGGGCCGATGCCCGCATCGCCCCGCCCGCCCGCATGGCCCCGCCCGCTGCGCGGATCTGTCCTCACCGGAACTCCTCACTGCCGTCCCCCGAGAGTCTGCCACCCGTCGGCCCGGGCCCCGCCTGCCCGTTCCGGAGCGGATGCGGCACGCGGGGTTGACGCCGTCCTCATTAATTCAGATCCTAACTAAACTAATTGCTCGACGGTGCGTCCGACCGCGAGCTGACGGCGAGGAGGCCGACGGCGTGAGTGCCCGGTACCACCTGCGGTTCCAGATCCATCCGTACGAAGGACCGGACGCCGTCCGGGCCACGGCGGCCGAACTGGCCAAGACCTGCACCGACGCGGGCGTCGCGGAAGTGGTGCTGCTCCTCGGCGCCGAAGAGCATTTCACCGGCCACCTCACCGGATCCCACGAGGACCGCTGGTACGAAGCGGCGGCCCTCGCCCAGGAGATCCTCCTCGGCGCCGGCCTCGACGTGAGCCTCAACCCCTGGGTGACGGCCGGCCACGCCGACCGCGGCCGCTGCGACACCCACGGCTTCGCGCCGATGGTGTCCCCGGCCGGGGAGGTCTCCGCTGCCCAGGCCTCCTTCGCCTGCCCGCGCTGGCGCGCCTGGCTGACCGGGCACTACGGCCGCTTCGCCGAGCTCGGCTTCCGCGTGCTGTGGCTCGAGGACGACTTCCGCTTCCACAACCACGCCCCCCTCCGCTGGGGCGGCGGCTTCGAACCCCTCATGCTGGACCGGCTGGCCGCCCTCGCCGGACGCCCGGTGCCACGACCCGAACTGGTCGCCGCACTCACCGCCCCCGGCCCTCCGCACCCGCTGCGCGCCCTGTGGCAGCGGGTGTGGCGGACCGCGCAGCAGGAGGTGGCCGCACAGGTGGCCGCCGAGGTGCACCTGCGCTCGGCCGGCCGCTCCCGCACCGGGCTGATGAGCTCCGGCCTGGACGCCGCCTCCGTGGAGGGCCGGGACTGGAACGCGCTCTTCGGGGCCCTGGCCCCCGGGGGCCGCGCGGTGCACCGCCCGCACTTCGCCCCGTACGCGGACGCCCCCGGACGCGAGCTCGCCCGGCAGGTGTGGATGCCCGAACTGCAGCGCTCCCTGCGGCCGGAGTTCGTCGACAGCGAGCCGGAGATCGAGAACTGGCCGCACACCGCCTGGTCCAAATCCGATGTCCAGACCTGGTCGGAGATGGTCGCCGCCCAACTGTCCGGCGCGGACGCCCTCCTGCTCAACCTGTACCCCATGCACGGCTCCCGCCCCGGCCGGCACCCCCGGATCGCCGAACTGCTGCGCCGTGCCCGCCCCGCGCTGGACCTCGTCGGCCGCCGGCACCCGCGCGGACAGCGCACCCTCGGCGTCGGCCTGCCCTTCGCCCAGGACGCCGCGGCCCACGTACGGGCGCACGGCGGAGACCTGACCGAACTGGCCGTCGACCCGGGCCCCGCGGCCGAGTTGCTGCTCCGCTACGGAGTACCCGTGACGGCCGAACCCGCCCCGGTGCAGGCCCTGTTCGGCCCGTCGGCCTGGGCCTTCGGCGATCCGGCCGTACGGGCCCTGCTGGCCGGAGGCCTGCTGCTCGACGGGACCGCCGCGGCCATCCTGCACCAGCGGGGCTTCGGCCCCCTCATCGGACTGACCGGGGCCGAACCGGTCGACCGCGACGCGTCGGCCACCCCCGGCGGCCCGGGCCCGTACGCCACCGAGCGGCTGTGCGCCGCGGCGGGCGAGGAGCTCGCGGGCCTCGTCCTCAGCGTCAACACCCAACCCGCCCTGGCCCGGCTCGCGGAGGCACCCGGGGCGCAGCGGTGGAGCGAGGTCCGCACCCCCGACGGCCGCGCCTGGGGAGCGGGCCGCACCGTCTTCGCCAACACCCTCGGCGGACGCGTGGCCGTACTCGCCGCCACCGAGCCCCACACGCTTCCGGCCGACGACCACGCGCAGCTGCTGCTGCACCGTACGGTCCGCTTCCTGGAGGGGGAGGACGCCCGCCTGCCGCTGGTCAGCGGCGGCCCCCACCTGATCCCGCACCTGTCGCACGCCGACGGCGTCACCACCCTGACCGTGGCCAACGGCTCCCTTGACCCCGCCCGGCCCGTGGTGGACCTGCCGGCGCTCTCGGCATCGGCACCGGTCGCGACCGCCGTCGCAGCGACCGTCCTCGCACCCCTCGCTGAGCCCCGCCCCGCGGGCACCGGCCGGCGGGGGCGCACCCTGCGCCTGGACCCCGAACTGCCGCACCGTGGCTGGGCCGTTCTGAGCTGGTGACCGAACGGGAGGTCCCCGTACCGGCCGGCCCCGTACCGCCCCCGTACCGCACCGCCCCCCGTACCGCATTGCCCCCTCGCAAGGCCCCGTACCGCCTCACCCCGCAAGGACCCCGTACCTGACCCGTCACCAGGGAGCCCCATGAGACCGCTCCGCCCCACGTCCCTCCTCTGCGCCGCCGTCCTGGGCCTCGGCACCACGCTGGTGGCGGGTACCGCGCCGGCCACCGCCACCGCCACCGCCGCCGGGACCGTCACCATCGCCTCGCCGGCCCTCGCGGTGCAGGTCGACACCGCTTTCCCCCGGGTCGTCCAGTACACCGACCAGGCCACCGGAGCCGTCCTCCACGGCAACGAGGACCCCCTCACCCAGGTGAACCTCAACGGCTCCGCGCAGACCCCGACCGTGACCAGCAGCGTCACCGCCGACCACGTCGACTACACGATGGCCTTCGCCAACGGGGACACGGTCAAGGCCACCCTGTCCGTCAGCGGCAGCGCCCTCACCTTCGCCGTCACCTCGATCGACGACGCCGCCGTACCCGTCACCTCGCTGTCGATCCCGCAGCACAACCTGGTCTCGGTGCGCAGCGACCAGCCCGGAGCCACCGTCGAGACCACCCGGATGAACACCAACACCACCGGCACCGGTGACACCTTCACCCCGCTCACCTCCGGCACGGCCGTGGACGCGGCACCGCAGGGCGCCATGTACGCCATCCTCAACACCGGTTCCCTCGCGGCGTCGATCGCCACCAACTCGTACTACGACAGCCCGTCCGGCCAGAACGCGGCGGACAGCGGCCGGATCCAGAAGCAGACAGTGGCCAAGTCCGGTTACCGGCGGGCCGGTCTGTGGAGCGGCGACTGGCTGCACCGGGCCGCCGGAGCGGCGGGCACCGAACCGCTGCCGTACGCCAAGGTGGTGGTGACCGGCGACCGCAACGCCGATTCCACCGTCGATTGGCAGGACGGGGCCATCGCCTTCCGTTCCATCATGACCAGCCCACAGGGCTGGCAGGACACCGCCCGCCGGGTCGTCCAGCGCATCCCGTACAACTTCGCCTCCCAGGCCACGCACCCCTTCCTGCAGACCCTGGACGAGACCAAGCGCGTGGCCCGGGCCACGGACGGGCTCGGCCAGTTCGTCCTGCTCAAGGGCTACGGCTCGGAGGGCCACGACTCGGCCCACCCCGACTACGGGCTGGTCGGCACCCGGCAGGGCGGCGCCGCCGACCTGAACACCCTCATCGCGGCGGGCGCCGGCCACAACGCGGACATCGGCGTGCACATCAACGACACCGAGGCCTACCCGGTCGCCCGCAGCTTCGACCCCGCACTCCTCAACAACGGCGGCGCCGACAAGGGATGGGACTACCTCGACCAGTCCTACCACCTGAACTACCGCCTGGACGGCACCAGCGGCAAGCGCCTGGCCCGCCTGCGGCAGCTCAAGGCGGCGGCCCCCGACCTGAAGTTCCTCTACGTGGACACCTGGTACGGAGACGGCTACGCCTCCCAGGCCCTGGCCCGCGAGATCAACGGCCTCGGCTACCAGCTCACCACCGAGTTCCCCGACAAGTTCGAGGACCAGTCCCTCTGGTCGCACTGGGCCAACGACCTCAACTACGGAGGCAGCAACTACAAGGGGGTCAACTCCCAGGTGGTGCGCTTCATCCGCAACCAGCAGCGCGACGACTGGATCGCCGGGGACCCGCTCCTCGGCGGCGGCACCCTGACCGCCTACGAGGGCTGGCAGGGCACGAAGGACTTCGCGAACTTCCTCACCACCACCTTCACCACCAACCTGCCCACCAAGTACCTCCAGGGCTTCACCATCCGCAAGTGGGCCGCGAACCGCATCGACTTCGACGGAGGCGTCAGCGCCACCCTGAGCGGAAACACCCGCACCATCAGCAAGGACGGCCACCCCGTCCTGATCGGCGACAGCTACCTGCTGCCCTGGGACCAGAGCGGCGAGTCGAAGCTCTACCACTGGAGCGGAACGGGCGGGACGTCCACCTGGAACGTGCCCGCCTCCTGGGCCCAGAACGGCACGGCCAAGCTGTACAAGCTCACCGACCAGGGCCGGGTCCCGGTCACCGACCTCCCGGTGACCGGCGGCAAGGTCACCGTCACCGCCACCGCGAAGACCCCGTACGTCCTCTACCCGTCGGCCGCGCCCGCCCAGGCGGACGCCGGGTTCGGCGAGGGCGGCCCGGTCCGCGACCCCGGCTTCACCTCCGGCGGCCTGTCGAAGTGGACGGTCAGCGGCTCCGCGTCCGTCACCCGCAACGCGGCCGGCCGGTCGCAGCTCACCGTCGGGCAGGGTGCCACCTCCGTCTCGCAGCAGCTCACGGGCCTGACCCCGGGCACCTACGCGGCGAGCGTGTACGTCTCCACCGCCACCGGCCGCAGGGCCACCCTGGCCGTCACCCCGGCGGGCGGCGCCGAACAGAGCGCCTACGCCACGAGTTCCCCGTACCGCAACAACGTCGGAGCCGACGAGAAGAACGGCAGCACCACGCAGCGGATGCGGGTGCTGTTCGACGTCCCGGCGGGCCAGTCCACCGCCACCCTGGCCCTGCGCGCCGACGCGGCGGCGGGCACGGCCGGCTTCGACGACGTGCGCGTGGTGCGCACGGCCCGCGGTCCGCAGGGCGGCCACACCTTCGCGGAGGACTTCGAGAACGTCGACTCCGGCTGGTACCCCTTCGTCGTCGGCCCGGCGGGCGGCGCCGCGGCGGACCCCCGCACGCACCTCGCCCAGCTCAACGCCCCGTACACCCAGGCCGGGTGGAACGGCAAGCTGATCGACGACGTGCTCGCCGGCGGCAACTCCCTGAAATCCCACGAGGAACGGCCCGGGCTGATCTACCAGACCATCCCGCAGACCCTGCGCTTCGAGCCCGGCCACCAGTACAGGGTGAGCTTCGCGTACCAGCAGTCCGTGGCCGGGGACTACGCCTTCACGCTGGGCGCCGGCACGGCCCAGGTCTCCTCCGACACGCTGCCGCAGGCCCGGACCACGAACACCTTCACCAGGACCTTCACGGCCGGGGTGGACGCCTGGATCGGCATGCGCAAGCTCACGGCGGAAACCTCCGACACCGACCGGGACCTGGTCATCGACGACCTGGCCGTCGACGACCTCGGGGCGACGACCTCGCTCAACCTGGCCCTGAACAAGCCGACCACGGCCTCCTCGGCCCAGTCGGCGGACTACCCGGCGACGGCCGCCACCGACGGCAGTGCCACCAGCCGCTGGTCCTCGGCCTTCGCCGACCCGCAGTGGATCCAGGTCGACCTCGGATCCGTGAAGAACGTGAACCGGGTGGTCCTGAACTGGGAGGTCGCGTACGGCAGGGCCTACACGGTCCAGCTGTCGGACGACGGCGCCACCTGGCGGGACGCGTACGCCACCACCACGGGCGACGGAGGCACGGACGAACTGACCGGCCTCGGCGGCAGCGGGCGCTACCTCCGGGTGACCGGTACCCAGCGGGCCACCGGCTACGGCTACTCGCTGTGGGAGGTCGAGGCCTACTCCTGACCGCACGAGCCGGCCCCCCACCCCTTCGGCGAGGGGTGGGGGGCCGGTCGTGCGTGCCCTTCCGGATCGGGATCAGAAGCGGCTGGTGACGGTGGCTCCCGCGAAGACCTTGGCGGCGTGGAGGCTGATGTAGACGTAGCCGGCCGGCGGGTTCTTGATGGTGAGGGTCTCGGCGTTGGCGGCCTTGACGGAGCGGGCCGTGTAATTGCTGGTGGTGGCCCAGGAGTCCGGGCTGTAGTAGAGGTCGGCGTTGCCGGTGCCGCCCGCGACGGTGATCTTGAGCGAGGCCGTGCCCGCCGGGACGTTCACGTAGAAGTGGCGGTAGTCGCCCGCGGCGGCGGACACGCCCGAGCGCAGGCAGTTCTCGCCCAGCACCCGGGTGTCGGCGGCGGCGCACTCGACGGCCGCCGGCAGGAGCCGGGCGGAGACGGTGGCTCCCGCGAAGGCCTTGGCGGCGTGGAGGCTGATGTAGACGTAGCCGGCCGGGGGGTTGTCGATGGTGAGGGTCTCGGCGTTGCCGGTCTTGACGGAGCGGGCGGTGTAGTTGGTCGTGGTGGCCCAGGAGGTGGGGCTGTAGTACAGGTTGGCGTTGCCGGTGCCGCCCGCGACGGAGAGCTTGAGCGAGGTCGTGCCGGCCGGGACGTTCAGGTAGAAGTAGCGGTAGTCGCCCACCGGGGCCGAGACGCCCGAGCGCAGGCAGCCGTCGCCCAGCACCCGGACGTCCGGGTCGGTGCACTCGGCGGGCCCGGCGGTGCCCACGGTGACCGGCTTGCTGGTGGTGGCGGTGGCGCCCTTGTTGTCGGTGACGGTGAGGGTCACGGTGTAGGTGCCGGCCGCGGTGTAGGTCTTCGACGGGTTGGCGGCGGTGGAAGCGGCGCTTCCGTCACCGAAGTTCCACGAGCGGGAGGCGATGGTGCCGTCCGCGTCGGTGGAGGTGTCGGTGAAGCCGACCGCGAGACCGTTGACCGAGGTGGTGAACCCGGCCACCGGGGCCTGGTTGGCCGGCGGGTTCGTGCCGCCGCCGCAGTCTCCCGCGGCGCACTTGGCCAGCCACGCGGCGAAGTCCGCGTCGTACCGGGTGCCGATGGTGGAGGTGAGCAGGGTGCGGGCGGCCGCCCAGTTGCCGGTGCGGTAGTGACCGAGCAGCGTGGCCACGTCCTGCGGGTGCGACTGCAGCAGGTAGCGGACCGCCAGGTAGCCCCACTGGTAGACGCGGGTGGAGTCGGAGTTGTCGTAGGTGGTGTCGAACAGGGTGCTGAGCTTGTAGGTGTTCTTGCCCGCCTCGGTGACGGCGCGGTCGTAGGTGACGCCCCGGTACGAGTACGAGATGTACTCCGCGAAGCCCTCGACCCACATCACGGTCGGGGTGGTCATGCCGGCGTCGAAGTCGCCGAACATGTCGAACCGGCCGTCGAGGTAGTGGGTGTACTCGTGGTTCAGGTTCCAGATCTGGAACTCGGGCCGGACCCACTCCGCCTCGTAGGCGATGAAGCGCGGCTGGTTCCCGGCGACCGCCGGGTCGCCCTCCAGGTACATGCCGCCGTTGTCGGTGCTGATCCCGAAGATGACGCCGGCGTAGGTCTGGTAGTCGGCGCTGGAGTCGAAGGCCACCACCTCCAGGGTGGTGTTCTTGTCGTTCGCGACCGGGCCGCCGTCCTTGACCACGTTGTGGAAGAAGGCGTCCTGGTTGGCGAGGCTGGTGCAACTGGCGGCCAGCTCGGTGGCGTTCATCTGCTGCGCGACGATGCGCAGGCTCGGGCTGCAGGTGTGGTTGACCGTCAGGACGGCGGCACGCACGCGGGTCGGCAGGTCACAGGTCCCGTACGAGGAGCAGTTGGCCGCGTCGTACGAGGAGGTCATCTCGGCGAGCGGCACCCACAGGGCGGCGGTCCGGCCGGTGATGGAGGTGCGGTCCAGCAACTGCTTGACCAGCGGACGGACGGTCGGCTGGAGCACCGTGTGCTGGAGGAAACGGCCCAGTTCCCGGGCGGCGTTGGCCGTCAGGTAGGCCTTGTCCGTGCCCAGCAGGTCGTCGTGGGCGACGGCGAAGTCGCGCAGCACGGTCAGGATGCTCGGGTCGGCCTGGACCGCGGGCAGGAACTCGGCGGTCTGGTGGCCGCGGAACAGCACGGTGTAGGCGTTGTTGACCGCCGCGACCATCGACCAGGAGCTGTCGTACGAGGAGTTGTAGCCGGTCAGCAGGCGCTTGACCACGGAGAGGTAACGCGCGTTCTCCTGGGCGCTGTCGATGAGGATGACGGCCTCGGACAGGGTCGCGCCGTTGGCCTCGGTCACGTCGCCCGCGCGCGGGGCGGCGAAGAAGGTGTCCAGGGCGCCCTGGATGGAGCTCTTCAGCGCCGGGCCGTAGGAGCCGACGGTGGACTCGTTGTACCACTGCACGAAGTACCCGGCGCGCAGGAAGAGCACGAGCTGACCGGTCGAGGTGCTGTTGTCGCCGGGGTAGGCGGCGGCGGAGGCGCGCAGCGCGTCGGCCACGGAGACCATCTGCGCCTCGCGGAAGGCGGCCTTCGCGTCGTTGCCCTTGAGCTGGAACAGCGAGTTCACGCAGTTGATGTCGGAGGACTTGATCTGCTGGACCAGGGCGGCGCCGGTCTTCGAGGTGAAGTCCGCGACGTTGCAGGCCGCGGCCAGTGCCTCGGCGGCGGCAGCGGCGCCGGGCGCCAACCGGGCCTTGGCGGCCTGCTGTTCGGTGCGCGCGGGCTCCTTGGCGGCGCGGAGCGGGGCGCGCTCGGAGAGGTCGGCGTCCGGGCGCGCGGCGTGCTCGGCCCGCAGGGCCAGGACGGCGGCGGATTCGGTCGAGGGCTGCGGGGCGGCGCCCGTCCTGAGGACCGGCGCGGGTGCGGCGGGCCTCGGTTCGCCGGCGAAGGCCTGGCCGGCGGGGGAGAGCAGCGTCAGGCCCAGACAGCAGGCCAAGGCGGCTATCAAGGGCCGGGTGCGGCCCTTCGTGGTGGGGGTACTTCGCATGAGGGGTGGGCCTCCGAGCCGGTCTGCGGCCGCGCTGGCGACGCGGCGAATGGGGGGTGCGGGCCGTGTCGTCGACGGGAGTTGGCCGGGATGTCAACTCTGTCGTGTACACGGCTATGCAGTGTGCGATGTAACATGGCACACATCACATGGCGCTGGAAGTCCTCGGAGGGAACTTTTAGGCAACCTGCCGCGCATCGGGGCCGGATGGGGCCGGGCGCTCATCCGGTTCACCCGGTCTCGTCCGGGTTCGCGGCGGGGAGGGTGCGCAGGGAGGCGTTGTTCGGGCCTCGGCCCACAAGTGCGTCGTTCGTGCTCCGCCGGACAACGCGTCGTTCGGGCTCCGCCCGGAAACACCACGGGACCGGCACGGGGCCGGTCCCGGTCATCTGCTCTGCTCGCTGGACAGATCCGCCCCTCGCGGGGGCGCCCCGCCGTGTGGTGGTGTGGCCGTGGGGCGGCCCGGTCAGGCCTCCTGGCCCGTGGCGGCGAGGACGATCTCACGGATGGTCACGTTCTGCGGCTGGCCGTAGGCGTAGGCGACGGCCTCGGCCACGGCCTGCGGGTCGAGGGCGCCGCCGGCGGACTTCTTCCAGGCCTCGTAGTCGCTCTTGATCCGCTCGTCGCTGGTGTGGGAGAGCAGCTCGGTCTCCACGGCCCCCGGGGCGATGGTCACCACGCGCACACCGGAGGAGGCCACTTCCTCGCGGAGGTTCTCCGACATGGCGTGCACCGCGAACTTCGTGCCCACGTAGGCCACATGGTTCGGGAAGGTCTTGCGACCGGCCACCGAGCTGATGTTGACGATGGTGCCCGCGCCCCGGTCGATCATTCCGGGCAGCACGGCCCGGGTGGCGTAGAGCACCCCCTTGATGTTCAGGTCGATCATGCGCTCCCACTCCTCCACGGGCTGGTCCGCGATCCGGCCGAGCAGCATGGAGCCCGCGTTGTTGACCAGGCCGTCCACCGGGCCGAACCGCTCCTCGGCGTCGCGGACCGCGGCCTCGATCGCCGCCCGGTCGGTGACGTCGACCTTCCGGCAGAGCGTCTCGGGCAGCCCGAGCTCCTCCAGCAGCTCCAGGCGGCGCGCCAGCAGGAGCAGGGGGTGGCCCTGGGAGGAGAGCAGGCGCGCGGTGGCGGCGCCGATACCGGAACTGGCGCCGGTGATGGCGACCAGGGGCTTCGTCATGGGAGCCTCGTCCTTTCCTGGTGATTACAGGGGAATCCTGATGGTTTCCGAGTATCAGGAGAGCACCTCCGAGCCCTCCCCCCACGCAAGCCCGCGCGCCCGGCCGCGCCGCGTCGCACACCCGGCCGCGCCGCGTCGCACGCCCGGGCCGCGCCGCGTCGCACGGCCACAACGCCGCGTCGCACGGCCCCGGCCACCGCATGCGGCACGCTCCGGCCGCCGCCATACTGGGCAGCGTGAGGCGTACGCGTACGGTTCTGCTGTGCGTCGCCGGACTGCTGGGCGCGGCCCTGCCGGCGGGGGCGGCCACGGGCGCGGAGCCGGCCGCCGAGCCTGCGGTGGCGACGGGCGCCTGCGTGAAGTCTCCCGGGCCCGCTCGGGGCGACGCGCTCAAGGCGCTCACCATCGCGCAGCAGGCCCAGAAGGAGTTCGGCCTGAACTCCGTGATCCTGCGGGTCTCCTCCGGCGGCCGCGAGGTGCTCACCACGGCCCTCGGGGAGTCGATGACGAGCGTCCCGGCCGAGCCGTCCATGAAATTCCGTACCGGCTCCGTGGCCATCGTCTACATGGGCGCCGTCCTGCTCCAGCTCGTCGACGAGGGCAAGGCCTCCCTCGACGACCCGGTGTCCCGATGGCTGCCGGAGGTGCCGCACGGCTCGGAGATCACCCTACGCATGCTGGGCAGTTCCACCTCCGGCCTGCACGACTACGTCACCGACCCGGCGTTCCTCGCCGAGCTGGAGGCCAAGCCCTTCCGCGCGTGGACGTCGGCCGAGGTCGTGCGCATCGCGACGGACCAGCCCCTCCTCTACGCGCCGGGCACCAACTGGAGCTACTCGCACGCCAACTTCAACCTGCTCGGCGAGGCGCTGGAGAAGATCAGCGGCCTCCCGCTGGACCGGCTGCTGAAGGAGCGCGTGTACGGCCCGCTCGGGCTGAGCGGGACCAGCAACCAGTACACCCCGCAGATCCCCGAGCCGGTCCTGCACGCCTTCACCTCCGAGCGCGGCACCTACGAGGAGTCCACCTTCTGGAACCCGTCGTGGACCACCACGCCCGGCGCGGTCCTCGTCCAGAACATCTGCGACCTCGACCGGTCCGCGCGCGGCATCGGGACCGGGCAGCTGCTGTCCGCGAAGGCCTTCAAGACACAGCTGGACCCCGGCACCGTCGGGCTCGGTCACCCGACGGCATCCTGCCCGGACACCGTCTGCCTCCTGACCAATACGGCGGCCCACCACTTCGGCCTCGGCGTGATCGTCGTCGACGACTGGATCCTCACGAACCCGTCCTTCTCCGGCTACGCGGCCATCCAGGCCTACCTGCCGGCGGAGAAGCTCGCCCTCTCCGTCACCGTGACCCAGGGCCCCAAGAGCCCCGCCGGGAACTCGGCCCAGACCATAGCGGAACGCATCTCCGCCGCCCTCGCCCCGGGGCACGAGCTCAAGATGCGCTGAGCTGACGGGACTTGGGCGGCGCCCGGCGCCCGGTCGCTACGATGCCGCCATGATCCTCTCCGCGCCAGCGCCGCTGATACGTGTCCTGTACGACGAGTCCCGCCGCGACCTGCGCGATGCGTCCCGTCCGCGGCCGGTCCGCCTGTACGTGTGGGAGCCCAGCGGCACGCAGCGGAAGGACCTTGAGCGGGGGGACCCCGAGCGGAAGGACCCCGAGCGGAAGGACTCCGAGCGGGAGGACCCCGCCCCGCTCGTCGTCGTCTCGCACGGCACCGGAGGCTCGGGCAGCGAGATGCAGTGGCTGGTGGACCCCATGCACGCGGCGGGCTTCCGCGTGGTGGCCCTCGACCACCACGGCAACAACTTCGTCGACGGCTACGAGCCGGAGGGCTTCCTCCACCCCTGGGAACGGCCCAAGGACATCTCCTTCGCCCTCGACGTGCTCGCCAAGGAACAGCCCCTCGGCCCGGTCGGCGTCGCGGGCTTCTCCATCGGCGGCTACACGGCCGCGGCGCTGGCCGGAGCCCGCATCGATCCGGGCATCCTGCGGGCCGTGCTGGCGGGTGAGGTGCCGCTCCCGGAGATTCCCGAGTTCCCGGGGGTGCTGGAGGCCCTGCGCGCGAAGTACCCGCAGGAGGAGGCCGCCCGGCGCACCCTGGAGGGCGCCGGCGGCGACCTCTCCGACTCCCGGATCCGGGCCGTCTTCCAGGTGGCCCCGGGAGTCGGCTCCCTGGTGACCCGGGAGAGCCTGGAAGCCGTCCGGGTCCCGGTCGCCATCCGCTGGGGCGGAGCGGACACGATCACCCCGTACGAAGCCGACACGCGGCCCTACCTGGACCACATCCCCACCGCGAGCGGCCGTTCCATCGGCCCCGCCGTCCGGCACGACGACTTCTTCGCCCCGGAGCCCGCCGACCCGACCGCCCGGGTCCGGGCAGGCGAGGACGCGGCCGCCTTCTTCCTGGAACGGCTGGGCTGAGCCGCCCGCGGGCGGCGCCGGGTCACAGGCTCGCGAACAGGCGGTCGAGCGGCTCCGGTACCTGACCGGGGCCCAGCGCCTCGACGAGGACCCGGCCGTAGCGGATCTTGCGCCCCTTCTTGGTACCGAGGAAACGCCGCACCTGCTGCTGCGCCGTGCGGCCCCGCTGCGCGGGCTGGCGCAGAAACGTCCGCAGGGCACGGTGGTCCCCCTCCTCCCGGACGAGCTCCTCCACCCTGGGCACCCCCAGCGCGCGGATCAGCTCGTCCTCCAGGTCCGCCGCGCAGACGAAGAAGCCCCGCGGCTCGGCGCCGGCCCGCTCCCAGCCGCGCACGTAGAACCCGCGCTCCGCCTCGTCGCACAGCCCCGTCAGGCGCAGCCCCAGACCCTGCGGGCCGAGGAACCCGGCGAACCGCGCCACGCTCATCGCACCGCCCATGGGCAGGACGCAGACCCCTTCGGCGGCCAGGTTCCGGCCCCGCATCGCGGCCAGTGCGTCGACGGCTTCGGCATCGCTCGCCCCTTCGAGCAGCACGACGGTCCGTACGGGCAGCCGCACGGCCAGCTCGCGCGCCGCGTCCGCTGCCTCCCCCGCGTCCCCCACGGCACCGAGGCCGCCGGCGTCACCGGCCGCCCACACCGTCACCGCATCCCGGAACCCTGCGATGTCAGCCATGTCTCCCATGGGGCGAGTCTGATCCACTTCCCGCCGGCGCGGTACGCATTTTCAACCCGACGGGCCGGCCGCCCGCGGGACTGCCCACCGGGGCACCCGCGCCGCCCGTCCGCGCGGACCCGGACGATCGAACCTAGGATGGACGGGAACCGGGTGGGGGCGGCTCGCCGTGACGCCGCCCGTCCAGGCCGCTCGGGGTGGGAGAGCCATGACAGAGGTCGCCGAAACGGCGAGGACCGTGATCCTGACCGTGGACGACGATCCGGGAGTGTCCCGTGCGATCGCCCGCGACCTGCGGCGGCGCTACGGTTCCGGGTACCGGATCGTACGCGCCGAGTCCGGCGAATCCGCCCTGGAAGCGCTCCACGAGCTCAAGCTCCGCGGAGACCTGGTGGCGGTGATCCTCGCCGACTACCGCATGCCGCAGATGAACGGCATCGAGTTCCTCGAACAGGCCCTCGCCGTGTACCCGGGCGCGCGCCGCGTCCTGCTGACCGCCTACGCCGACACCAACGCGGCGATCGACGCGATCAACGTCGTCGACCTCGACCACTACCTCCTCAAACCCTGGGACCCGCCCGAGGAGAAGCTCTACCCGGTCGTCGACGACCTCCTCACCGCCTGGCGCACCGGCGACCACCGCCCCGTACCCGCCACCAAGGTGGTCGGGCACCGCTGGTCGGCCCCCTCGTCGAGCGTGCGGGAGTTCCTGGCCCGCAACCAGGTGCCCTACCGCTGGTACTCCAGCGAGGAGCCGGAGGGACAGCGGCTGCTGCGGGCCGCCGGAACCGACGGACAGCGGCTGCCCGTGGTGATCACCCCCGGCGGCACCGTGCTGATCGAGCCGGACGCACCCGACCTGGCCGCCCACGTCGGGCTCGCGACCACGCCGACCTCGGAGTTCTACGACCTCGTCGTGATCGGCGGAGGCCCGGCCGGACTCGGCTCCGCGCTGTACGGGGCCTCCGAGGGGCTGCGCACCGTACTGGTCGAACGGTCGGCCACCGGCGGACAGGCCGGGCAGAGCTCCCGCATCGAGAACTACCTCGGCTTCCCGGACGGGGTCTCCGGCGCCCAGCTCACCGAGCGGGCCCGCCGGCAGGCGGGCCGGTTCGGTGCCGAAATCCTCACCGCGCGCGAGGTCACCGGACTGGAGGTCAGCGGCGCCGCCCGCGTCGTCCGCTTCTCCGACGGCTCGGCGATCGGCGCCCGGAGCATCATCCTGGCGACCGGCGTCTCCTACCGGCAGCTCGGCGCTCCCGGCTGCGACGGGCTCACCGGCCGCGGCGTGTACTACGGCTCCTCGCTCACCGAGGCCTCCTCCTGCCTGGAACAGGACGTGTACATCGTCGGCGGCGCCAACTCCGCCGGACAGGCGGCCATGTACCTCGCCCGCGGTGCGAAATCCGTGACGCTCCTGGTGCGCGGTGAATCCCTGACCGCCTCCATGTCGTACTACCTGATCCAGCAGATCGAGGAGACGCCCAACATCACGGTGCGTACCCGCACCACCGTCGAATCGGCGCACGGAGAAGGCCACCTGGAGCAGCTCACGCTGCGCGACGTGGACACCGGAGCCTGCGAACTCGTCGACACCCAGTGGATGTTCGTCTTCATCGGCGCGGCCCCGCTCACCGACTGGCTGGACGGTACGGTGCTGCGCGACGACCACGGCTTCATCCTGGCCGGGCCGGACCTCACCCCGGACGGACGGCCGCCGGCCGAGTGGGAGCTGGACCGGCCGCCCTACCACCTGGAGACCAGCGTGCCCGGAGTGTTCGTGGCGGGCGACGCGCGCGCCCGGTCGGCGAAGCGGGTCGCGTCCGCCGTCGGAGAGGGAGCCATGGCCGTCATGCTCGTCCACCGGTACCTGGAGGAATCGTGAGCGGGCGGGCGATGCCCTGCTCCCCGCAGGAGATCGCCTCGCTCTTCCTGTTCGAGAAGCTCACCCCGGAGCAGCTCGGGCGGCTGTGCGCCGAGGGGCGCGTGGAGCGGTTCGACACCGGCCCCGTGTACACCGAGGGCGACCCCGCGACCTGCTTCTACGTGATGATCGAGGGGACCGTCGTACTGTCCCGCCGGGTCGGCGGCGACGAGGTGGAGGTCGGCCGGACCTCCCAGCGCGGGGTGTACGCGGGAGCCATGCAGGCCTACTTGGGCGACCGGGTCCCGCAGACGTACAACAACTCGATGCGGGTGACCGAGCCGACGCGGTTCTTCGTCCTGCCCGCCCAGTCGTTCGCGGACGTCATGCAGGAATGGTTCCCGATGGCCGCGCACCTGCTGGAAGGGCTCTTCTTCGGCTCCCGGAGCACGCAGCAGGTCATCGGCCAGCGCGAACGGCTCCTCGCCCTCGGCTCCTTGTCCGCCGGACTCACCCACGAACTCAACAACCCGGCCGCGGCCGCCGTCCGGGCCACCGCCACCCTGCGCGAACGCGTGGGCAAGATGCGGCACAAGCTGGCCCACATCTCCCAGGGGAACTACCCCCGCGAGGCCATCGCCGAGCTGATCGAGATCCAGGAACGCACCGTCGAACGGGTGGCGAAAGCCCCGGCGTTGAGTCCTCTGGAAGCCTCCGACCGGGAGGACGAACTCGCCGACTGGCTGGAGGACCACGGAGTCCCCGAGGGCTGGCGGATCGCGCCGGTCTTCGTCCAGGCCGGCCTGGACACGGACTGGCTGGAGCACGTCGCGGCGAGCGTGGCCGAGGATCTCCTGCCGAGCGCCATCGGCTGGCTCAACTACACGGTGGAAACAGAGCTGTTGATGGACGAGATCGACGACTCCACCACCCGCATCTCGCACCTCGTGGACGCCGCCAAGCAGTACTCGCAGCTCGACCGCGCCCCGCACCGGGTCGTCGACGTCCACGAACTCCTCGACAGCACCCTGGTGATGCTCTCCGGCAAGATCGGCCCCCGGATCCGGGTGGTCAAGGAGTACGACCGCTCCGTGCCGGACGTACCGGCCTACCCCGCCGAACTCAACCAGGTGTGGACCAACCTCATCGACAACGCCGTCTTCGCCATCGGGAGCACCGGCCGCGAGGGCACGCTGACGGTCCGCACGGCGCGATCGGGTGACCGGCTGCTCGTGGAGTTCCGTGACACGGGGCCCGGCATCCCGTCCGAGATCCGCAGCCGCATCTTCGACCCGTTCTTCACCACCAAGCCCGTCGGCGAGGGCACCGGTCTCGGCCTGGACATCTCCTGGCGGATCGTCGTCAGCAAGCACCACGGAAGCCTCCAGGTCGAGTCCGTGCCGGGGGACACCCGCTTCCAGGTGCTGCTCCCGCTGACCACGCCGGAAACCGGGTCCGATCATGATCCCGAGCACGCAGAGGAGCCCGCATGACCGCCATCGACGGAGTCGACCCCGAGGTCCCGCCCACCGGCACCGGCTGCGTCGATTGCGACGCGGTGGGCGGCTGGTGGTTCCACCTGCGGCGCTGCGCCCAGTGCGGCCACATCGGCTGCTGCGATTCCTCGCCCGCCCAGCACGCCACGGGGCACTGGAAGTCCTCCGGCCATCCGCTGGTGCAGAGCTACGAGCCGGGCGAGGACTGGTTCTGGGACTACGCGACGAACGAGCTGTACGAAACCGGCCCCGAGCTGACCCCGCCCTCCGCCCATCCCTCCGACCAGCCGGCCCCGGGGCCGGCCGACCGGCTCCCCGAGGACTGGAGCCGGCGGCTCCACCGCTGATCAGAAGGGCTTGGTCGGCAGGTACTTGCCGTCCAGGGTGATGACCGCGCGCTCGCCGCCGTCGGGGTCGGCGACCTTCTTCACGTCGAGTTTGAAGTTGATCGCGGAGACGATCCCGTCGCCGAGCTGCTCGTGGACCAGGGCCTTCAGCGTGGTGCCGTACACCTGGAGCATCTCGTAGAAGCGGTAGATCGTCGGGTCGGTGGGGACGCCGCCGGGGAGCGAGCCGCGGGTCGGGATGGTCTGCAGCAGCGCCGCGTCGTCGGCGTCCAGGCCCAGCAGGCCGGCCACGGCCTCGGCCGAGGCCCGGGGCAGCGGGTGCTGGCCGAGCACGGCCGCGGTGACGAAGGCGACCGACAGGCCCGCGGCGTCCGCGATCCGCTGCCAGGTCAGGTCCTCGCGGATCTTGGCGTCCACGGCCTTGACGGCCAGGGCCTGACGGGCGGTGTTGTCGAACTGGGCGTGCACCATGAGAGGGCTTCCTTTCGGGGAACCGCTCACCCGCGAGGAGGTGGGGGCGAGCGGCGTACGGGGTGGGGGACCGGCGGGTCGGGGACCCGGGGGGTGGCGGCCGGTCAGGCCGCGGGGGAAGCGGGCACCGGGGAGCCGAGTTCTTCGACGCCCCCCGCCCGGATGTCGTAGACCCAGCCGTGCAGGGTCACCGAGCCCGCGGCCAGGGCGCGGGCCACCGAGGGGTGGGTGGCCAGGTTCGCCAGCTGGGCGCGCACGTTCTCCCGTACCAGGGCCTCGACCCTGCGCGGCTCCTCCGCGTCGGCGGTACGGGCCAGCGAGGCGTCCGCGTGCCGCAGCCAGCCGGCGACGGCCGGTGCGGCGCTGAGGTCGTGCCGTTCGGCCAGGGCCGTCATCGCGCCGCAGGCGGAGTGCCCGCACACCACGATGTCGCTCACGCCGAGGACCGCGACGGCGTACTCGATGCTCGCCGACACCCCGTCCGTGCCGGGGGCATGGGCGGGGACCAGGTTGCCCGCGGTCCGGATGACGAACAGCTCGCCCGGCTCGCTCTGGGTGATCAGCTCCGGCACCACACGGGCATCGGAGCAGCTGATGAACAGGGTGCGCGGGCGATGGGTCGTCGCGAGCCGGGCGAAGAGCTCCGCCCTGCCCGGGTAGACCTCCCGCCGGAACTGGGCGACGCCCTCGATGAGGTCGTGCATGGTCACTCCCTTCGATGACTGCCGACCCGTGGGGCCGACGGGATCCACCATGCACGAGCTGCACCTATAGCGTCCAAGACGCATTCACCATGTCTGCTATAGATGACATCTATACTTGAGGCCATGGCCCTGGAACTACGTCACCTCCGCTACCTGCTCGCCGTCGCCGAGCACGCCAGCTTCACCCGCGCCGCCGAGGAGCTGCGGATCTCCCAGCCGACCCTGTCCCAGCAGGTCAAGCAGCTCGAGAGCGCCATCGGCGTCCAGCTCCTGGACCGCACCGGCCGCGCCGGCGTCCGCCTCACCGACGCCGGTGAAACCTACGTCCACCACGCCCGCCGGGCCCTGCGCGACCTCGCCGCCGCCGAACGCGCCGTCCACGACGTCGCCGACCTCTCCCGGGGTCACCTCCGGCTGGCCGTGACCCCGACGTTCACCGCCTACCTCGTCGGGCCGCTGGCGGCGGAGCTCCACGCCCGCCACCCCGGCATCACCCTGGACGTCAGGGACATGGCCCAGGACCGCATCGAAGCCGGGCTGCTCGCCGACGAACTCGACCTGGGGATCGGCTTCGACGGCCCGCACCTGCCCGGCATCACCGCGACCGCGCTGTACGCCGAGACCCTCGGCCTCGTCACCGCCGCCCGCCCCACCGAGGGGTCACAGGCGCCCGGGCCGCTGCCCGTAGCCGATCTGGCGCATCGTCAACTGGCGCTGCTCAGCGACGATTTCGCCACCAGGGGACATATCGACGCCTACCTGTCCGCCCACCGGGTGCGGCCGCGCATCGCGGTGGAGGCCAACTCGGTCCAGACCCTCACCGAGATCGTCCGGCGCACCGACCTCGCGACCGTCCTGCCCGACGCGGTCACGGAGGACCACCCCCACCTCGCCCCGGTTCCCCTCGAACCGCCCCTGCCCACCCGCACCGTGGCCCTCCTCGGGCGCGAGAACGCCTACCGGAGCGCCGCGGGACGCGCGTTCACCCGGCTCGCACACGACCACGTCCGGGCCCGCGGTTACACCCCGGCCTGAGCCCGCGGTCACACCCCGGCCTGAGCCCGCGGCTCCACCCCGGCCTGAGCCCCTGCGCCGCGCCCGGCGCGGCGCAGGGCCGCGGGCGTGGTTCCGTACCAGCGCCTGACGGCCCGGCGCAGGGCGCGGGCGTCCGCGTACCCGCTCCGGGCGGCGACCGCCTCGACGCCGAGGTCGGTGTCGTGGAGCAGCCGGGCGATGTGGTCCCGCCGCACTGCCTCGACCTCCACGCTCCAGGTCGTGCCGTGCTCCTCGAGGCGGCGCTGGAGGGTGCGCGGGCTGATGGTCATCCGCCGGGCCACCGAGGACAGGGTCGCCGCGCCCTCGTCGTGGGCGGAGGCCAGGGCGGTACGGAAGAGGGCCGGCCAGTCGTGCAGCGGGATCGCGCGCGCGAGGCTCTGCTCGGCGTGCCGGCGCAGCACGGCCGACAGCCCGGGCTGGGCGTGCGGGGCCGGGGAGTCGAGATCGGCGGCGCGGAAGGTGATCGAGCTGGCCGGGGCCTCGAACTCGATGCGCCGGGTGCCGTAGAGATCGACCAGGGCGTCGTGGCGCGCGGGCGCCTTGGCGGCGAGGGAGACGCGCAGGGGGACGAGGCGCCGCCCGGCCGCCTCGCCGAGCCGGCGCCGGTACAGGCCCAGCGCGTAGCCGCGGATGCCGCAGGCCGCCTCGTGGGCGATGTCGGCGCGGTTGAGGTGGCCGATGGTGACGCGTTCGCCGTCCTCGGTGATCTGCATGCCGTCCGTCAGGGGATCGGCGACGCTGGCGAAGTGGGCCGCGGCGTCCCGGATCCCTTCGAGCGGAGTGGGCGCGGAAGTGATCAGGTAGTCCCAGACCCCGAAGGTGCCGATGCCCGACTCCCGCGCCAGCAGCACGGACATCTCGGTCCAGGGAGCGTGGACCGTGGTGAGCTCCGCGATCCGGATGGCCGTCGCCGAGGGGGTGCGGCACAGGTCGTCGTTGAGGTGCTCGGGCGCCATGCCCAGCAAGTGGGCGTATCCGTGCGGACCTATGCCGACCAGCCGCGCGACATTGACGCTCAGACGGGCGAGAGCGGAGGAGGTTGTCCCCCGATGTGCATGCGAGACCACAGCGCAGGAGCATAGTCCAGCGTGAACTGCCAGGTCAGTGCGGGGTTGGAGCCTGGCGTCCCCAACGTGGCGTACCAGGTCCCCCCTTGGCGCGGCCGGTCCCCTTGCAGGCACGAAAAGCCCTACGGAAGACGATCTTCCCGGCGGTAGGGTGGCGACCGCCCCCGCACCGAACGGGCGGCACGGACGGCAGCGGCTGCGGCGGAGTCCCCCCACGGGGGTGGGGGACGCGCGGGCCGCCCGCACGGGGCCGGCCCGGATTCCGGGCCGGGGGCACGAAGCAACGGCAACGGATACCGGCTGAACCTGGGGGAACCGACATGTTCACGGTGGTCTCGTCCGACGGCACGGCGATCGCCGCCGAGCGCCACGGCAGTACGGGCCCGGTCCTGATCCTCGTCGGCGGCACGCTCATGACGCGGGCCCGGCACGCACCGCTCGCCGCGCTCCTGGCGGGCGAGTTCAGCGTCGTGAACTACGACCGCCGCGGCCGCGGCGACAGCGGCGACCACCCCGCCTACGCGGTGCAGCGCGAGATCGAAGACCTGGACGCGCTGATCGCGCACGTGGGCGGGCCGGTGCTGCTCTTCGGGATGTCCTCCGGAGCCGTCCTGGCCCTGGAGGCCGTGGCCCGGGGCAGCTCGGTCTCCGCCCTGGCCCTGTACGAGCCGCCGTTCGTCGTCGACGGCAGCCGTCCGCCGCTGCCCGACGACTACGTGGACCGGGTGGAAGCGGCCCTGGCCCGGGGGAGCACGACCGAAGCCCTCACCCACTTCCTGACCACGGGCCTGGCCATGCCGCAGGAGGACATCGCCAGGATGCGCCACACTCCGGTCTGGGCCGCGTGGGAGGCCGCGGCCCCGACCCTGCCCTACGACGGCCGGCTGATGGCCGGCACCATGTCCGGCCGTCCGCTGCCCACCGACCGGTGGTCCTCGGTGAGCGTGCCCGTCCTGGTCGGCCACGGCGGCGCGGGTGACACGTACATGGCCCACGCGGCGAAGGAACTGGCCTCCCACGGCGGCAACTACACCCTGCACACCCTCCCCGGCCAGACCCACGCCGTGGACCCGCAGGCCCTGGCGCCGGTCCTGACCGCCTTCTTCAAGGGGCTGCCCCCGGTCGCGTGACCGGCGGGCGACGGCGACGCGCAGGGGCCACCGGGCCCCGGGCCGTCCGGGTCAGAGCTTCCCGAAGACGACCCCGCGCCAGGTCCACCCCGCGCCGAGGACCGCTTCGCGCAGCGGGTCCTTCAGGTCCGCGTTGTCGAAGCGGAACACTTCGGTGGCCCCGAGCCGGCCGTCCTCGCCCCGCTCGGCCTTCCAGCGCCGGGACACCGTGGTGACCTGGCCGCGCGTGGCCTCGGCCGACAGGGCCAGCCGGGGTGTGCCGCCCAGCCAGGTCACCTCGAACTGCCGGTCGATGCTGCGGACCTCGCGGGCGGCCGGGTCCAGGCGCAGCTGGATCTGGAGCACGCGGCTCACCTGGGTGCGGGCGAAGAAGGTGTGCCAGGCGGGCTCCCGGATCCGCCACTCCGCCACCAGGTCGACGCCCTCGGGGGCGCCCCCGCGCACGACGTACGGGGCGTCCGCGTCGAAGAGCCCGAGCAGGGCGGCTCGCAGCTCCTCGGGGGAGCGCGGTGCGACACCGCTGTCGGGGTGCCTGGTGCCGGTCAGTTTGTCGAAGAGACCCATCGCACCACCCTAGGGACATCCGACCGTTCGCTACAAGATCGAGCGTTCGGGCCCGGCCGCACGGGATCCCTCAGGAACCCGCCGCCGCCACGTCCGGGCCCACCGTTCGCAGGAACTCCTGGAAGTCGCCCAGGACGCTGTCGTGCTGCTCCGCGGTCGCGGTCAGCACCATCCGGATCACCGCACGCTCGCGCGGGTCGTTCACGTCCAGCATGGACAGGTAGACCTGGGACTGGACGAGCTCGCGGCGCACGCCGCCCGCGACCGCCGAGAAGGCCACCCGCTGGGTCAGCCCCGGCGCGCCCTCGGGGCCGATCTCCCGGCGGGCCGCCACCACCACGGACTCGCCGGCCTCGCGCAGCCGCTCCACCGACGCCTCGGCGAGCTCGTCCAGGGTCACTTCGTCCGGCCGGTACTGGCCGTCGATGGTGATGTTGGCCGTGAAACCGGCATCCGGCCGCGGATGCAGCGCGACGAAGGCCACGCCCGGAGCGCCGACCTCGTCCGGAGGAGCGGGCCGCCAGCCCTCAGGCAGTCGGAACTCGATCGGTACCGGCAGTGTCGTGGCCATCGCGCGCCTTCCTTCGTTCTTTCTGTCCTCCCACGGAACGTGGGTCAGTCGAACCAGCTGCTGACAGTGTCCTTGACCGAGCCCGCCGCATCGCCGACGGCATGGGCGGCGTCCCCGACCGCGTCCGCCGCGTCGCCCGCTGCGTCGGTCACCTTCGCCGGGTCGACCGTGAACTCCGCGCCGACCGAACCGCCGAGGCCGAGGGCGACGCCCACCTTGCCGCCGATGTGGAACTTTCCGTCGTCGCCCTTGCCGAAGGTCACCTTCGCCTCGGCGCCCGCACCGGCCCATCCCTCGGCCGTGGCGCCGGCCCCGATCCCGGCGAGCTCGGCGCCCCCGGCGACGGTGCCCTTCGCCCCCGCGAAGGCCTTCCCGCCGGCGTTCAGGCCCTCCAGGCCGACGCCGGCACTGGCCTGCGCCTCGGCTCCGGCGAACCCCTCGGCCCGGCCGTAGCCCTCCGCGTACCCGTATCCCGCGCGCCCCTCCGTCAGGGCCCGGCCGCCCGCGGACACCTCGGCCTTGCCCGTGAGGCCCTTGTCCGTGATGCCGACGTTGGCGCTGGCCCGGGCTCCCGCGTAGGCGTCGGCGATGCCGGAGAGCCGCATCGAGCCGTTGCTGAGGGATCCCTTCGCCGTCGCGTGGCCGAGCTCCGCGTACGCCTGCGCCGAGCCCTCCTTGCCGTACTTGGGCCCGGAGGCCTTGGCGCCCGCGTCGGGCCCGGTCGCCGACGCGGAGCCCTCGGCCTGCCAGCCGTCGGTCTTCGTCCCCACCTCCGCGTCCTGCGAGCGGGGGAGCGGCACCTTGGACAGGTCGCCCTCCGGGTGGGCGTTGAACCCGCCGATGGTCTGGTCGGCCCCCTTGCCGAAGGCGTCCCGGTTGCTGTCGACCACGGCGGACTCCAGCGCGGCCTTCACGTGCTGATCGGCCTCCGAGGCGGCCTTCACCCGGTCGTCTATGTACTGCTGCCACGTGCCGACGGCCGTGCGGATGGAGGCTTCGCCGTCGGGATCGTGGTGGTAGGCGCTGCGTTCGGCCGGGGTGAGCTTCGCGTAGTCGAAGGCGACGCGGCCCTGCTCCGACACGGTCATCCCGGCGGCGACCGCGTCGTCCCGGGCGCTCCGGAGCTTCGACTTGAGATCGGTGAACACGGCGTGGGCGTCCAGCAGCAGGCTCGCGATGGCCTTGGCCTGGGTCTGCGCCGCGGCGTACTCGTAGCGCGTCGCCGCGAAACCCGACTGCGCGGCGCCCGCGCTGACGCCGGCCCAGGTCTGGCCCAGCGTGATCTTCTGCACGCTGTCGCCGTAGCGGGTCTCGACCTTCTTCAGCTCGCCCGCCATGGCTTCCCACGTGGCCGCCGCGGTCGTCAGCAGGCCCAGGTCCGTGGTCATGACCTCGTGATACGTCGGCACCGCAGCCCCCTACAGACCGTTCAGCTTCGAACCGGACGCAAGGAACTGGTCGCCCAGGCCGGTGTCGTGGCGCACGAACAGCCCCGAGGCCCCGCGCAGCGCCCCCTTCTCCGAGGACAGACGGCCCATCAGGGTCCGCACCTGCTGGTCCCAGGTGTCCGACACCTTCTTCAGGCCACCGGCCGTGTCCCAGCCGTCGAAGCCCTTCCGGGCCGCGTCGGTGGCGGCGTCCGCGTGCTCGCTCGCCGTCTTGGTGCCGGGCTCCAGCTCGGTCTCGATGGTGTTCGCCGCCGCCTGCTTCTCGGCCGGCGTCGAGGCGAAGTCACCGGGCCCGCCCGGAGCGAAGGGCCCCGTCGGCGCACCGTTCAACCGCACCGCCACGTCGTGGTCCGCGGCGCCCGCGCGCTCGCGCTCCCACTCCTGCGTGAAATCCCCTGACATGACGCTCCCCCGTCCGAAGGGAAGGATCATATGCATGTCAATCCCGTGGAGGTCAACGGCCGTTCGTCCGACCGGAGCGTGACGGTCTCGTCCCTGCTTGGTAACAGGCGTCTGAGAGCCGCGGGATGTGGGAAATTCGCTCCTGCAGGCCGGTCTCGGTGCCGGAAGGGGCAGGTGGAGGCCATGACGGCCGGCTCCCGGGCCCCTCGGAACCGACGCGGTCCGCACTCGGCATCGAGCATCAACAGCGGCCGCACAGGGCCGAAAACGGGGGAACACCATGAACACTGCCACCCGCACGACCCGCAGGGGCTGGAAGTCCTACGCCCTCGGCCTCGCGACGGCCACCGCCCTGCTCGCGTCCGCGGCGTGCTCGCCGAGCGGGGGCGACGGGGCCGACGGCAAGCCCACGGCCCGGCCGAGCACCCCGAGCGCCCCGAGCACGTCCAGCGCTCCGAACACCCCGAGCCCGACCGCCTCCCCGAGCACGCCGAAGCCCGGCGGCACGCCGTCGGCGAAGCCGACCCCCGGAGCCGGCAGCACGGGAGGCGGCGGCGGGGGCGCCGTCGCCGTCTGCGCCCCGGGCGACGTCTCGATCACCTCCAGCACCGAGGACGACAAGAGCCAAAGCGTCCGCCACATCCTCCTGACCCTCACCAACACCGGCAAGAAGCCCTGCACGGTCTACCGCTACCCCCTCATCCAGCTCGGCGACGCCCA
Organism: Streptomyces sp. NPDC002104; assembly: GCF_053593795.1. Taxonomy (NCBI): domain Bacteria; kingdom Bacillati; phylum Actinomycetota; class Actinomycetes; order Kitasatosporales; family Streptomycetaceae; genus Streptomyces; species Streptomyces sp. NPDC002104. The sequence continues at coordinate 100,439 of NZ_JBSFDF010000021.1, forward strand.
GCGCCCGGTCCCCGAGATCAAGGACAGCGCCCCGATGCCCGGGACGCCGTTCGAGATCATCGCGCCGGGCAAGCAGACGTACGCCGCGCTGCTCCTGAACGGCCCCATGGACGAGGCCCCGGCGAAGACCATGACCGTCCAGCTCCAGGACACCGGGGACGGGAGCAAGAAGGGCGCCCCGATCAAGGTCGCCTTCCCCGGCGTCGACACGGTCTACTACAACGACTTCGCCAAGGTCACCCACTGGATGACGGCCTCGGGTCTGGCCCTGCGCTTCATCATGTCGTCCTGACGATCCACCCCCCGCGCTGTCGGCGCCGTCCTCTAAGGTGGCTCCACCGGCCGTCCGTACGTTCCGTCCGTACGTCCCGTCCGTACGTCCCGTGCGCGCGGACAACGGCCTTGTGGACAGGGGGAGTCGGTGGAGGCACTGCGGCCCGGCGACCCGCCGGAGATCGGCGGGTACCGCCTGCTGGCGCGGCTCGGCGAGGGGGGCATGGGCGAGGTGTTCCTGGCCCGGACGGCGTCCGGCCGGCCGCTCGCCCTGAAGACCGTCCACCGGGAACTGAGCCGGGATCCCGACTTCGTCGACCGCTTCGCGCGGGAGATACGCGCCAACGACCGCGTACGTTCCCCGTGGACGGTCTCCGTGGTGGATTTCAGTGCCCCCGGGGCGGTCCCGCAATGGCTCGCCACCGAGTACATCGCCGCGCCCTCCCTGGGCGAATGGGTGCACCGGCACGGACCGCTGCCCGGGCCCGCCCTGTGGAGCCTGGCCCGGGAACTCCTCGCCGCGCTCGTGGCCGTACGGGCGGCCGGTGTGGTGCACCGCGACATCAAACCGGGGAACGTACTGCTCGGCCGGGAGCGCCCCTTCCTCATCGACTTCGGCATCGCGCGGGCCGTGCACGACCCCCGCCACACCCGTACGGGAGCGGTCATCGGCACGCCCGGCTTCCTCGCCCCGGAGCAGGCGACCGGGGCCGTGGCCGGGGCCCCGGCGGACGTGTTCTCGCTCGCCGCGGTCCTGGTCCACGCGGCCACCGGCCGCAGCCCCTTCCTGGCCGACGGCGAGGAGCTGGAACTCCCCGGCCTCCTCTACCGGATCGTGCACGACGAGCCCGCTCTCGACGGCGTTCCCGAAGGGCTCCGTTCCGTGCTGGGGGAGTGCCTGGCGAAGGCGCCGGGGCAGCGCCCGACCGCGGACGAGGTCCTGGCCCGGGTCGGCGCGGCGGGGGAGGAGTGGCGCGGGGCGGTACCCCCTTCTCTGGCGGCGGACGTGGGCCACCGGGAGGCCGGACTCCAGCGCGCCCTGGCCGCGTCCCACCCACTCCCCGTACCCGTACCCCTGTCCGCACCCGCGCCGCCGGTGCCGTCGGCGCCGCCCTCCGCGTTCGCGGCTACCCCGCCGCTGGCCTCTCCGCCTCCCGGCACACCACGGCGTGTGCCGTGGGCGGCGGCGGCCGCGGCGGCCGCCGTCCTCGTCGTCGCGGCCGCCCTCGTGGCCAAGATGCCGTGGAAGGGGGACGCGGACGGAACAGGTGCCGGACCCGGAGCCGGTACAGGAACCGGGACGGGATCGGCGTCCCCGTCCGCTTCGTCCTCCGCGATGCCGCGGGCATGGGCCGGCACGTGGACCGGCACCGGACCCGGCACCCCCGACGCCGACGGCATCACGCGGGCCAGGACGGGCGCGTTCTCGGTCACGGTCACGCTGAACGAAGGGTCGGTCGGAGACCTCGTGGGCCGGCAGGTCAGCAGTGTGAAGGAGCTCGTCACCGGCCGCGACCTGGGGTGCACGGAGGCCCTGGAACTACGGCAGACGAGCGGGAACAGATCGGTCTTCGCCGCAGCGACCAGCCACCCGACCGACCCCGCGGCCACCTTCGACTGCCCCAAGGGGAACCTCTACGTGCTGACCATGGCGCAGCCCGACCGGCTGACCCTGGAGACCGAAGGCGCCCAGTCGGCCGGAGCCCCCGGGACGCTGACCCGCAGCGGCTAGGCCGGCTCGACCTAGGCCGCCTGTGCGCGGCTCGCCGCGGTGTGGCAGAGCCAGCCGACGGCCGCCCCGACCGCGTACCAGAAGAGGTCGGGCGCGTTGAAGGTGGACCCGAGGACGAGACGGGCGAGCACACTGTGCCGGGAAAGCTCCGCCGGTACCCCGGTGAGCTGGAGGAACTCCACCGCCCAACTCACCGCGAGAGCGGCCGCGGCGGCCCGCAGGGCCGTCAGCCGTGGCAGGGCCGCCACGACGAGGGCGAAGACCAGCACGGTGTACAGCGCGTCCCCGCCGTACTTGGCGAGGCTCCCCGTCGCCACGGCCCGTAGCCCCAACCCCGCGCCGAGGGTCACGACCACGGCCCCGGCCGCCACGAGACGGGTACGGGCCCGGCCGGTCACGGCCGGTGCGGGGTTCGCGGGATGGTGGGCGGTCACGGGGACCACCCTGCCAGACGCCCGTCGCGGTGCGGAGGGCCGGGCGGGTCTCGTACCCAGGCCGTTTGAGTAGCGCGACTCATGCCGGACCGGCCCGCGGCCGACAGGCTGGGCGCACGAAGCCGTACAGCCCCGCCCCGGAGGTCCGATTCCATGCTCAGCCACGTCGCCGCCGTCCTGGCTCCGGTGTTCGGGCGTCTGACCGTGTCCGAGGACGCATCGGGCCCGGCGGCCGGCGGGACCATCCTGGCCGCCAACCACACCAGCCTGGCCGACCCCGTCATCGTGGTCGCCGCCCTGCGCCGGCTCGGCATCGACCCCGTGATCATGGCCACGGCCGGGCTGTGGCGGATCCCGGTGCTCGGCGGGGCGCTCGCCCGCGAAGGGCACGTCCCGGTCCACCGGGGAACGGACCGCGCGGCGCGTTCGCTCGCCGACGCCGCCGCGGCACTGGCGGCGGGGCGGTGCGTGCTGATGTACGGGGAGGGCGGGATCCCCGCCCGCCGCGACTCCGGCGACGCCGCGCCCCTGCCCTTCCGCAGCGGCCTGGCCCGCCTCGCGCTGGCCACCGGAGCACCCGTCCGTCCCGTCGGTCAGGCGGGAGCACGCCGCGTGAGCTCCGGGACGACGGCCAAGCAGCTCGCCGGAGTCCTCACGGCCCCGGTCCGCCGGCCCCGGCTGCACGTCCACGTGGGCGCGCCCCTGCATCTGCCGGACGGCGTGCCCGAGGCAACGGCCGCGGCCCACGGGGCGGTCACCTCGGCCTGGCACACCGCACGGTCCGGTCTCGTGGGCTCCGCCGGACGGTGAGCCCTGGCTGGGCGCACGGCCCGGACCGCCCAACGCGCCGCTCCTCGGGATGAGTAGAGTCACCGGGTAGCCGCTGCGAGCGGAGTGCGGCCGGACGGTGCGGAGAGCGAAGTGGACCGGAAGAAGCAGGCACTCCTGGCCGGTCCCGTGGTGCTGGGGCTCGCGGCGGCCGGGGCCTTCGTCCTGAGCGGCATACGAACCGTGGAGCCGGGCCCCTTTGCGGCCGATCCCCACTGCCGCCGGGTCCTGGCGCAGCTTCCCCACGAACTGCTGGGGGAGGAGCGCGACTCCGTCGAGGGCGCCGGCGCCGCGAGTTGGGGCGGTGGCAGCATCGTGCTGCGCTGCGGTGTCGAACCCCTCGCCCCCACGGTCAACACCTGCATGAACGTCAACGGCACCGACTGGGTGCTCGACGAGGAACTGGCCGAGCGCGCGGGGCGGCGGGTGCTCACCACCTACGGGCGGCTCCCCTCGGTGGAGTTGGCCTTCAAGGAGGACGACCTGCTCGCAGGCGACGCCCTGGCCGTCATCGACAAGGCCGTACGGGACATCCCCCAGCAGTCCAAGTGCATCGGTCTAGAGGAGACCTGAACCTTCATCAGCACACGCCGGTGTACCTGATGCCGTGCAGGGCCGCCAGGTCGCGGGAGGCCGGCTCGGGGTGGGCGGTCAGGGCGGCGTGTACCGCGTCCAGGACCGGCAGCCCGGCGTGGCCGCGGGCCAGGGCCACGTCCCTGGCCGCCAGCGCCACCGGGAAGTGCGAGCCCTCGGCGTGGGCCCGGGCCACCGCTCCGGCCGGAGGACCGCGGGCCGGCTCCGAGCGCTCCCGCGCACCGTGGCCGTCGAGTTGACCGCCCGCGGGGGTCCCGGCGGGGACGCCGGCGGTGAGTGCATTGGAACTCTCCCGTCCGGCCGCACGGGCGTTCTACCGTGCCGGTCATGATCTCGCTCAGGAATCGGCGGGCCCTGCTGCTCGCCCTCGCATCCGCCCTGCTCTGCGTCCCGCAGACGGCCATGGCCCAGACCGCTCCGGCCCCCGCGGCCCCTGCGGCACCCGTGGCCCCCGTGGCCCCCGCGGCGGCGACGCCCGACCGCCCCTCCTACGAGGTGTCGTTGCGCGCCGACGCCGACGGCTCGCACTGGACCGGCCGTCAGACGGTGTCCTTCCGCAACTCCGCCCGCACTCCGCTGCGGTCGGTCGACGTCCGGCTGTGGGGCAACGGCACCGACGGCTGCGGAACCCCCGGGTCGCCGTCCCCGGTCCGGGTCGCCAGGGTCACCGGAGGCACCCCGCGCCCGCTGACCGTGGACTGCACCGCCCTGCGGGTCGACCTGCCCGCGCCGCTCCCGTACGGGGCGCGGACCAGCATCTCCTTCGACGTGGACCTCACCGTCCCGGACCGGGTCCACCGCTTCGGCAAGGACGGCCCGCACCGCTACCTCGGCAACGCGCTGCCCCTGCTGTCCGTACGCGACGCCCAGGGCCGCCACCTCGACCCCGACCTCGGCTTCGGCGAGAGCTTCTACACCCTGGCCGGCGACTTCCGCGTCGTACTCGACCACCCCACCGCCCTCGCCGTCCCGGCGACGGGCACCACCGCCCGCCGCCCCGGCGGCCCCGGCCGCACGGTGACCACCAGCGTCGCGCACGGCGTACGGGACTTCGCGTGGGCGGCGGGCCCCTTCCTGTCGAAGACCGTGACCACGCCGGGCGGAGTACGGCTGAACGCGTACTGGACCGCCGCCACCTCGTCCGAGGGCGTCGCCGTCGACCTGAAGGACGCGGTGGGCTCGGTCGACGCGTTCGGGAAGCGCTTCGGGCACTACCCGTACGGCGAGCTCGACCTCGTCATGAGCGACAGCCTCGACGACTTCGGCAACATGGAGTTCCCGGGCCTCGTCCTGCTCTGGACCGAACCGGAGGGGTCGGCGGTCGTCCACGAGATCGCCCACCAGTGGTTCTACGGCATCGTCGGCAACGACCAGTTCGCGTCCCCCTGGCTGGACGAGTCCTTCGCCCAGTACGCGAACCGGTCCTACTACGGCGACGCAACGGCCACCTGCTGGGAGGACCAGGGTGCCTGGCCCAGCGCCACCTCCGCCCTCACCCGTCCCATGGCCTACTACGCGGACGGTCACCGCTCGGAGTACGCCCGAGTCGTGTACCACCGCGGTTCCTGCGCGCTGAGCGACCTGGAACGCGTCCTGGGCACCCCGGCGATGACGACCATGCTGCGGGGCTACGTCCGCGACCACTGGCTGGGCGTCGCCACGACCGCGGACTTCAAGCGCGCGGCCCAGGCGGCAACGCCCCAGGACCTCACCCCGTTCTGGACGGAACACCGGATCCACTGACCCGCCCGGGCACCGACCCGCCCGGGCACCGGCCCCCCTGGCGCGCACGGATCTTTGCCGTGGCAGCATGCAATGTCATGGCAGATGACAGCAGCAGCGCGTTCCAGGAGGGCCAGACGGGTCTCGTCGTGCAGATCCCGGAGGCGGAGCCGGTCGTCCGCGCGTGGCGCGAGCGGCTCGACCCTTCGGCCGTGGCCGGGGTCCCCGCGCACGTCACCGTGCTCTTCCCCTTCCTGAACGAGAGCCGGATCGATCCGGGTGTCCACGCCGCGCTGGAGGACGTACTGGGCTCCCACCAGGCGTTCGACCTGCGGTTCGAGCGGTGCGGACGGCTCCCGGAGGTCTCGTACCTCGTACCGGAACCCGCGGCGCCACTGATACGGCTCACGGAGGCGATCGCCGCCCGTTGGCCCGGGACCCCGCCGTACGGCGGCCGGTTCGACCAGATCGTGCCGCACCTGACCATCGCTCAAGGCCAGGAGGACACGGTCCTGGAGGAGATCGAGGCCGACCTCGCCGGCCGGCTCCCCCTCACCTCTCACGTCGCGTCGGTGGACCTGATGGTCCACGACGGCACGAAGTGGCAGGTACGGGCGTCGTACGCACTCACCGCCCCCGATCCCGATCCCGACCCCGGCTCGCACTCCGCTCCGTGACCCGGACCCGGACCCCACCCCTGAACGCACTACCCCCGGGGCCAAGACCCCCACCCGGGGGTTCAGCGGGAGCCACCTCGGCCCCACGCTCCACGCGGCGAAGGGGGAAGCCAAATACGTCGACAGCGCGCCCGCCACCCGGCAAAGTGGCCGCTCGTGACGAGCAGTGAGCTGTGGAGCCGCGAGACCGCCGACCGCTACGACGCCGAGGAGGCCGAGACGTCCTCGGCCGCCGCCCTCGCACCCGTACTTGCCTTCCTCGCCGAACTCGCCGGGAACGGCCGGGCGCTGGAGTTCGCCATCGGGACCGGACGTGTGGGCGTCCCGCTCCGGGAACGCGGTGTGCCCGTCGTGGGCATCGAACTGTCCGAGCACATGGCAGCGGTGCTGCGACGCAAGACCGACGAGGACACGCTTCCGGTGGTCATCGGGGACATGGCCACCACCGTCGTTCCCGGCACGTTCACCCTGGTGTACCTCGTCTACAACACCATCACGAACCTGCTCACGCAGGACGAGCAGGTCGAGTGCTTCCGCAACGCCGCCCGCCATCTCGAGCCCGGCGGCCGGTTCGTCATCGAGCTGGGCGTGCCGCCGCTGCGGTTCCTGCCGCCCGGACAGGTCGCGGTGCCGTTCGACGTCTCCGAGCGGCACCTCGGCTTCGACACCTTCGACCTCGTCGAACAGATTCTCGTCTCCCACCACTTCACCCGCGAAGGCGACGAGGACCGCTACCGCCGCGACCACTCCCGCCACCGTTACGCCTGGCCGACGGAGCTCGACCTGATGGCACGGATTGCCGGCCTCGAGAGGGAACGCCGCGTCGCGGACTGGAGCGGAGCACCGTTCACCCAGGACTCCACGAAGCACATCTCCGTGTGGCGCAAGCCGGCCTGAGGCGGTCGGTCAGGCGCGGAGGCCGGTGTCCGGAGCGGTCGCCTGGCCGCTCTGCTCCGCTCCGGTGCCGGACGCGGCGCACTTCGTGCTCATCGCAGGTGCGCGGCTCGGAGCGACTCGCCGGCCCTGTGGCCGCGTGGCCGCATGTCCGCGCGGGGACGGGTCAGCGCTCGCCGGCATCCTCCAGGATCGCGCGGAGGCGCGCGAGGCATTCGTTGACGAAGGCGGGATAGGTGGCCCAGTAGTACGACACTCCGCTGACCCCCACGGCGATGGCCCACGCCCGGGCCCGCAACCAGGTCTCGTTGTCGAGACGCATGGCGTCCCAGTAGGCCTGCCGGGCCCCGGGTGGCAGGTCCCACAGCGGCGCGTGCTCGGCGTCGGGGAAGCCGACGGAGAGGGCACCGAAGTCGATCACCGCGTGCAGCTTTCCCTGCTGCACCAGGAGGTTGCCGGGTCTGAGGTCTCCGTGGAGCCAGACGGGGTGACCGGAGGGCTCGGGCAGGGCGAGCGCGCTCCGCCACAGGTGTCGCAGGTGCGCGATGTCGAGGTCGAGACCCTCGATCATCCGACAGGCGTCGAAGCACTCGCTGATCCACCGGTCGCAAGCCCGCAGGGCACCCCCGCGGTACCAGCTGAGCTCGCCCTGACGAGTGGCTCCCATGAGGGGGGCGGAATGCAGGCTCCGCACGATCGCCGCCAGATCCGCCCCGAAGGCCGGCCAATCGGTGACCGAGCCCGGGCCGGCTTCATCGCCGTCGATCCACCGGTACACCGACCAGTCGAGTGGAAACGCGGAAGCCGGGGTGCCGGCGTGCACCGGCTCCGGGATGCGACAAGGAACGTGCGGCGCCAGCCGCGGCAGCCACGTCTGCTCTTTCCGTACGGCCTTCGCGTTCTCCGGGGTGCGCGGCAACCGGATGAGCAGCTCGTCGCCGAGCCGGTACATCCTGTTGTCGGTGCCCTCGCCGGCCGGTGTGACAGGAAGGGCGGACCACTCCGGTCGCTGCTCCCTCAGCAGCGACCGGACGACCGCCTCGTCCACACGGATCTCGTTCTCATGCAGTGTCACACTGAGAGCCTTCTGCCCGGGCCTCGCCGCCGGCCGCTCGGTCCGCCGGGTGGAAGTTGATGCGTTCACGGATGACGGGGAAGCCCGCCTTGGCGAAGTTCGCCGCCATGGGGACGTTGCCCCGGTCCGTCGCCCCGCTCACGAACTCCGCCCCCTGCTCGACGAGCACGTGCGTGCACTCGGCGAGGAGGTCGTAGGCGTAGCCGCGACCGCGGTGCTCCGGGACGACTCCGATGAAGCCGATGGTCGGGCCGGAGGGGTTGTGGGCCGGGATGTGGATGCCGGCCAGGTCGCCGTCCGGGGTGTGCGCGAGCTGCCACCACTCCCGGGGGGAGGGGCACCAGTGGAAGAAGTCCAGTTCCTCCTGGGCGGCCCGGTCGAGGCCGCCCTCCGCCACGGCCCTGAGCGCGTGGGCGTCCAAGGTGACGGAATGGATGCGGCGCAGCGCGTCGAAGAACACGGCGTCGTCGGGTTCGGGGCCGAAGCGCAGGCGGCCGGGCCGCTCCGGCAGGCCCTGTTCCGGGGTCCAGCGGTACAGGAAGCGCTCCACGAGGAGTTCGTACCCCGCGGCCCGTGCGGCCGCGAAGCGCGCCTCGGCGGCGGCCCGCAGGGCGGCCTTCTCCCGCCAGTCGCCGGGCAGGTTGATCTCGAGTTCCACCTGCCAGGGAGCGGAGCGCAGGAGTGCGGCCCCGGCTTCCTCCTCGCCCTCGGCCACGTCGAACCAGTTGATGTTGACGGGCTGCGAGTCGTCGGGACCGCCCCACCACGCGCCGCGCGCGACGACCCGGCCGTCGCGCAGGGCGACGCGCTTCCAGTCGGGGCGGAACCGGGTGCGCCGATGTCCCTCACGGGCGCCCAGGGGGTCGGGGAGTGCGTCGAAGAGATGGGCGTCACTCGTGGAGAGCGCGCGGATGACCGGATCGGTCATGGATTCCTCCGGGATACGGGCTGCTTGGAGCGCTCCCGGTCAGAACACACGAACCACGCCGGGGCAGCGGAAGGGGGAGCGCTGGAAAGATGCGAACGGCACGGCACTCTCCTCCTTCCGTCGATCTCGAGGCGTGGACTCACACGCTATGCGGTCGTCCGGGGATCGTCCACGGATTTCCGGACGGTGCCCGCTCCGCCCGTTTGGCGCGAGGGTGCCGGGGCACACGACGGAACGTCACAGTGGGCCACACCGGGAGGGTCTGATGTCCGGACTATTCGCAAAGATCAAGCAGTTCAGCCGGACCCCGCAGGGGCAGCGGACGATCGCTTCCGTGCGGCGTGCGGCGTCCGACCCGCGGAAGCGGGACCAGGCCCGCGGGATGCTCATGCGCCTTCGAGGCAAGCGCTGACCCTGCCTCCGGACACCCGCTAGGAGCGGGCGTCCCATCGGTGGAGCAGCTTTCCGTCCCGGCCGAAGACGTCCATCTGGTAGCCCCCGGCCGTGGAGAGCTGCTCGAACCGCGTGAGGTACGAGACGACCGAGTCCCGCTGCGTCTCGAAGAGGGCGTTGTCCGCATCGGTGCGCGTGGTCCGCAGGATCAGGAGCGGCGCCGCGCCGGAGCCCGCCTCCCGCTCGATGGCGTACACGCTCTCGTCGCCGCCCGCCCGGTGGTACCGCTCGGCCAGGGCCACGGCGCCCGAGGGGGCCGCCGTACTCGTCACCCTCGGTCCGGCCGGCGAAGCGGTCCCCTTCCCCTCCGTGCACCCCGTCAGGAGCAGCGCGCAGCCGGCCACGAGCGACAGCCCGGCGAATCCGTGGACGAGCGGCGCCGTCCGCATCCACATCCGCATCCGCATGCTGCGCTCCTCAACTCACGCACCTTGACGTCCCCTTGGCTGCATCCTCGCACGGCAACGCCGCGGAGGGCGGCCGGTCACCGGGGTCGGCGGTCGGGCGGAGTACGGCGGCCTGCAGACCCGCGAAGTCGGTCCGGACCGGGTCGAGGGAGAGCAACGAGGAGAGGCTCAGGCCGCGTTGACCGGGCCTGTGCTCGTCGAGGACACGTCCGCGCGGCGCAGGCGCGCCGGGTCCACCGCGCCTCGGCGAGCATCGCACCTGGGTGTGACGGAGTGCCGAGTGGGCGGCCTCCGTCCGTCGGGGCGTCTAGGGTGCGGAACGAGGCCGAGCCGTCCTCGTGGCGACCTGTGGAGGAATCCTGTGGCATCGCAGTACGACCCCGAGCACGCTCCCGCGGGTGATGTGGGCGCAGCGCTGTTGATGATCGATTCTCGACTCAAAGGCATTCACGACGGCAGGACCGGGATGGACCCCGAACAACAGGCGCTGGTCGACCAGTACGCCTCGTCGCTCGGCCCCAGGGAGGCCGACGACCTGCTCGACGGGGCGTGCACGCTCATCTACATGTTCATGATCTGGCTGCGCAAGGCACACGAGGAGCACGGCAAGGACGTCATCGAGTACGTCGTGCCGAACCTCGTCGCCACGATGCGCATGATGCCCAGGAGTGTTCGTCCCGAGGCCATCCCCACCATGGCGGGCCTGGTCATCGCCGCGGGCACCGGCCTGAGCCCCAACCTGTGGCGCAAGCAGTACGGAGAGTGGACCGAGGCGGAGATGAACCCGCTGGAAGCCACGGCCTTCCTCCTCGCGGAGTACATCAACCGCATGACGGGCGACCCCGACTTCGCCACCCGCCTGATCACCGATGCCCTGGCCGGAGCGGAAGAAGGCTGACGTCCGGAGCCGGCGGACAGCCCCGGGTGACCGCCGGGCCGGACCGAGCCGAGCGTGCCGGCTACGACGTACCCGGCGGGGTCGCGGCCCGGTCCATGACGAGGCGGACCGCGGCGATCGTGAGGTCCGGGTCGTGGATCTGGACGTAGTGGTCGCTACCGGTCGCCAGCAGGTGCGGGGTCTGCGGCCGCAGGCCCACCAGGGCCTCCTGCGCCTTGGGCCAGGCCTTCTCCAGTGCCGCCACGAGCTCCTTGGACATCGTGGGAGGTACGGCGAAGGGCTCGGTCTTGCTGATGACCGCCACGGGGACCGGGGGCAGCGGGCCGCCGCGGTCGATGTCGGTGACCCCGCCCGCGATGTCCACCTGCTCGAATTCCGGATCGGCGTCGAAGGGGGTACCGGGATGCCGCAGCGCGTTCACGTACGCCGCCCAGTCCGGCCCCATCGCGGGCTTCAGCGCCGGGCCCAGCGCGTCGGCCAGGACGAGCCCGCGCACCTGCTCCGGGTGCTCCTGCGCGTAGCGCAGCGCGAGCATCCCGCCGAAGGAGTGCCCCACGAGCAGGTACGGGCCCGGGACATGCCCGGCCGCCAGGACGCGGTCAAGGTCCTGGACCATGGCGGGCAGGGCCCGGGTGCCGCGTACGGGCGTGCTGCGGTCGGTGAGCTCGGGTGGCTCCGTGTAGCGCAGGGTCCCCGGCCGGTCGTAGCTGCACACCCGGGTGAAGGCCGCCACGCCCGGCAGCACCGCCGGGGCCTTCGGCACGGGTGGGGTGGTGTCGGTCAGGGACCACGAGTCGGAGGACTCGTGCAGCCCGGCCAGCAGCACCACGGTCGGACTTCCCGAGCCCGAGCAGTGCAGGTACAGACTCCGTCCGCCGCCGATCTCCACCCGCCGCCCGGTGTCATCGCCGCCGGGCGGCGGCGCGGCGGCCGCCAGCAGGAGGGCGGCCACCGCGGCCACCGCCGCCCCTGGCCCACGCCATCGCATACCCCCAGCCTCCCTCGCTCCCCATCGCCCCGCCATCCGGGCCCGGCACCGGCACCGGCACCGGCACCGTAAGGGGATGCACAGGGCAGGGGGTGTCAGACCATCAGCAGCAGCCGGGTGTTCGACACGAGCTTCCGGTTGACGCTGGTGCTCTGCACGAAGATCGTGAACTCGTCGTTGTGGTCGGGCTTGACCCGCGCCTCCACGGCGGGCAGGCCGAGCAGGGCCCGGGCCTGGGGGCCCGTGTACACCCGGTCCGTCTTCTTCTCCAGCACCGCGATCTGCTTCTTCGGCTGGATCTTCTCCGCCTTGCTGAGCTGGTAGAACGCGCCACCGGTGCGGTAGGTGTGCCCCGATTCGACGACCCATTCCCGGATCGCCGCGTCACGCGCCACCGGGATCAGCTGGTACTCGGAGGGATGCGCCGGAGTCAGACCGGCCGCCTCGATGGTGTCCTTGTTGACCACCTCCGCACCCGTGGAGAACACCGCCCGCGATCCCCGGATCCCCTTGGCGCGGCCCACCATGAACTTCTCGGTGGCCTCCTTGATGACCTGCCCGGCCTCCTCCAGACCCTGTGTGCTCGTGGCGTCCCAGATGGCGATGTTCTCCTTCGGGAATCCGCACTGCATGGCTTCCCGCTTGCCCATCTGGTCGGGTACGAGGACGGCCAGCGTCCAGTTGTCCCCCTGGGTCTCGATCATCTCGGCGACGGCCTTCACCAGCTCGCGCGGATTCCGGGAGGGGGCGTCCGGGGAGCGGTGGCTGGCGTTCTCCTGCCCGTCGGTCAGCACGAACGTCAGGAAGCTGTGGTCGCCGTACAGCTGGGCCGTCTGCGCCAGTTCGCGCTGCGACTTCAGCGAGGCCGCCAGCAGCGCGGTCATCCCGCCGGTCCGGTACAGCTGCTTCAGCGACGGCATCCGCAGCACGTCCTTGTCGTAGACGACGCACTCCACCTTGTCCGCGAAGACGTACACCGTGACGCGGGTCTCCTGGTCCAGCTCACCCGAGCGGCGGGCCAGGTACGCGATCTGCTGATCGGCCACCTCGACGACCTTGCGGCTCAGGTGCGACATGGACGAACTGGCGTCCAACACAAGAGCGACGTGGTTGATGTAGTTCTGGTTTCCGGACATGGAAGCTCCCCCTCGTTTCCGACTGGATGCTCCTACCGTCTCACCCGCCACTGACAATCGACCGTGGCTCCGGGACCGGAGAGAAGGCCCCCCGCACCGGCGCGAACGGGGGCGCACGAGGGGCCATGTGACGTGTCGAAACGTTACGCCCGTGGCGTTCGAGTGAACGGTCGTTCCTGGTGGCTCCGCCGTGCGTTGAATCGGCTGACGCATCCGTCCATGGGAGCGTCGCCAGATCCTTAAGTCCTTAGGGGAACCAATGCGTATCCGCTCTGCCGTCACCGCCTCCGTCCTCGCCGCCGGCATCCTGCTGGGCGGCGCCGGCGCGGCCCTCGCCAACGACGGTGTCGACATCGACTACTTCTCGGGCGGCCACAAGGCCTTCTCGTCCAACTGCTCGTCCGCTGCCGCGATCCCGGCGCCGTTCGGCCCCGCCTACACCTCCACCTGCGCCAAGGACGGCGAGGCGGAGTGGCTCAAGGGCGGCCACCTCGGCGCCAACTAGGACCGTCCGGCCCCGGCCGGCATGCGGGGGCGGTCGGACGGTGACGTCCACCGCCCCCGCGGTGCGGGCGGCCGCGGCCGCGGTGCCGGCACCGTCAGTGCTGCCGACGGTCCCGTACCGCGAGCCGGTGGCGTACGGCCAGGACGAGGAGCGCCATGGTGAGAACGGCCGCGCCGCCCAGCCGCAGGATCGCGTCGTACGCCTCCTCGGGCGAGCGCTGCGGCGTCATCGCGGAGATCCCCGCGGCCGCCCCGGCCAGCGCGATCGCACCGCCGGTGACCAGGAACGTCAGCAGTACCCCCGATGCCTCCCCGGACCTGGCCGCGGGAACGAGCTGCTGGGTCGCCACGCTCGCGTAGGTCCAGCCCAGCCCCAGGCCCAGCCCGCACCACGCGAACACCGGTACGTACAGCCACCAGGCGGTGACCTGGGTCAGCGCGTACATCCCCGTGCCCGCGCCGATCCCGGCCAGTGCCATCACCGTGGTCGGCCGCAGACGCCGCCCCAGCCGCGCCCCGAGCGGCCCGCTGAGCGCCACCAGCAGGGCCGGGGCGAGGAAGACCGTACCGGCCAGGAGCGGTGAGAGCCCCCGTACGCCCTGGAGGTAGAGGGTGGCGAGGAAGACGGTGACTCCGTAGCCCATGTTCGTGACCGTGCCCATCCCGGTGACCAGGACGTACGGGACGTCGCGGAACAGCCCCAGATCGATCAGCGGGTGCCGGGCCAGCCGCTCGCGCACCAGGAACAGCCCGCCGCACACCACCGCCACCGCGAAGCCGGTCAGGACGCGGGCACTGCTCCACCCCCAGGCGTCCCCGCGCTCCACGGTCAGGGTGACGGCGGCCAGTGCGAGGACGATCAGGGCGCAGCCGAGCACATCGAGCTCGCGCGGCGCCGACGTGTCGCGGGAGTCCGGGACGTACACGAGGGCGGTGAGGAGCGAGAGCAGGCTCAGCGGCGCCATCAGCCAGAAGATCCAGCGCCAGCCCGGTCCTTCGGTGAACCCGCCACCCACGAACGGCCCGATCGCGGTCCCGATGTTGGCGACGCCGAAGACGGCGCCCAGGGCCTTGCCGCGGGACTCCTCGGGAAAGGTGTTGGTGATGACCGACACGGCGACCGGGAAGACGAACGCCGCACCCACACCCTGCGCGATCCGGGCCGCGACCAGCGGCCCGAGGGCGGGAGCCAGCGCGCATCCCACGGTCCCGGCCGTGAACAGGGCGGTTCCGGCCAGCAGCGCTCCCCGCCGGCCGAAGACGTCTCCGACCCGGCCGCCGATGATGAAGAAGCAGCCGATGGCGAGCATGTACGCGGACAGGGTCCACTGCGCGGCCGACACCGTGACGCCGAGCTCCGTGGCGATGCCGGGGATGGCCAGGTTGAGCGCGAAGAAGTCGAGCTGGATGCAGAACAGGGCGACGGCGACCGCGATGAAGGCCCCCTTGGCAGCCTTGGCCCCCTTGGCCCCTTTCTGTTTCCGTGCCGCCGAGGACGTGGCTGCGGACGTGTCTGCGGGCATGAGGGGCGTTCCTCTCAACGGGGTGCCACGGCTCCGGAGTCCGGGGACCGCTGGAGTCCGGACGCGTCGACCGCCTCGAAGTCCGACCCCTTGAAACCCTTGAGCGCGCCCAGCTGGTCGTTGTCCCAGCCGGCGTTCTGCTCACCGGTGAGGTACCAGGGCGACCCGTTGTCGGCGACGATGACGCCGTACTTCTTGAGGGCCTCCGCGACGGCCCGGGCCTGGGGCCCCAGGCCCGAGGTGTCCACCGAGCTCTTGAGCCGCAGCCGCAGTCCCATCGGCGGCAGCGAGTGGTCGGCCGCCGCACCCGCCTGGTGCCGGGCCGGCCAGACGTAGCTCCGGTCGGTGCGGGGCACGGTCATCCGGATCGCGTGGTCGACCAGCCCGCCCGCGGCCTCCTCGTAGCGCACCAGCCCGGGCAGGATGGCGAGGCCCGCGGCATCCGCCGATGTCCAGCCGGCGGGCCGCAGCGCGTGGCTCCGCAGGTCGAAGACGGCGCCCGAGCCGGCGTGCCAGGTGTCGTCACCCCGCCGCGTCGCGTTCCAGAGTTCGTAGGACTTGCACAGGGAGCGGTCCCAGACGACGACGTGACGGTCCCCGGTGCTCGCCGGACCGTTCTCGATGGCGGCGTCCTTCGGAATCCGGTACCCGGAGGCATCGCTTTCCGCGGCGATGTCCAGCGAGACCTTCGATTCCGGCAAGGTCGTGTCCGAGACGGTGACGGGAATGCCGAAGGGCTCGCCGTCGACGAGTCCCGAGCCGAAGTCCGGATGCAGGGGCTCCGCGGCGCCGATCGAGGCGACGTACCGGGCCGAGTCCGGGTGGACGGGAAGCGTGTCCACGCGAGCGTGCCAGAAGCTGTCCGGCGGAGCGGTCCGGCACGAACCGTCCTGCGGGCCCGCGGCCACCAGACAGGCGGCGGCGACGGCGCAGACCACGGCGACCACGGGCATCCGAGGCCTTCGGCGGAGCGCGGCTCCGCGTTTCGTCGCCATGGCCTCACCTCTCCGGAGGATCGGAGCCGAGCCGATGCGCGCCGGACGCGACGTCCGCCGTACGGCGTCGGCCGCCTCCCGGCGATCCCTTCCAGCGTAGGCACGTTCCGGCCCCGGCGCTCTGCCGCGGCCGTCACCTCAGGGGGCTCGGGCGGTGCGGACCGTGCTCCGCCGTCATCCGCCGCTGCCGCGCCAGATGTTGTCGAAGGCGGCGTTCTCGATGGCCCGGCGCTGCCGTACGCCCGCCAGCTCCGCCACCGCGTCGTTGACGGCGGCCAGTACCGTCGCCACGGCGTCGTCGGTCACGTCCGGAGCGTCCGTGGCCCGGTCGCCGCCGCCTCCGAGCACCTCCGCCAGGAGTACGAGCACGGGTTCCCGCGCCTTCCACCGCTCCTCCGCCCGCCGCCGTGCAGCCGAATCGGCCGGCACCAGCTCGCCGGCCCGGAAGGAGAACCCGCGGCGGCGCCGGCGTACGAGCTGTCCTTCCTCTTCGAGCGCGGCCTGATAGCGCGCGGACAGGCCAAGCCCTCTGCGCCACAGCCAGTCCGTGACGGACTCGTAGGGGGCCTCCCGTACGAGCGCTGCCGCCGCGGCGTCCAGCAGGGGATCGCCCAGCTCCGCCGGCCCGCCCGGCACCGGCACGAGGTGATCGCCGTCGAGCTCGACGGCCCGTGCGCCGAGGAGGTCGACGACCTCGGCCCCCGCCAGCGCGAGCGACAGCTCACCCTGCTCGGCGGTCCGGCCGGACTCCGCGTCCATGGAAATGATCAGCAAGTCCCGCGGTGTGGTCATCGGGGGCTCCTCTCGTCCGTACGGGCAGGGCGCCGCCCCATTATCGATCTGCCCGGCCACCCCGGGGTGAGGTCACCCGCGGCCGTTCGCGGGACGTCACATTTCCGCCGGCCGCGTCAGGGACGGACGGCAATAGTAAGGACACCTTTGCAGTTTGCCTGTATGTCCTTTATCGTCGCGTTGTGGGAGAAGAGCAGAAGTCGCCGCACCAGATCGCCGAAGAGCTCCAGCTCACCGTGGGCCTCCTGGTCCGCCGGCTGCGGGCCGCCTCCGCCGAGGGAGGAGTGACCTTGTCCCAGGTCTCGGTACTCAAACGGCTGGGCCGCGACGGCCTGCACACGGCCACCGAACTGGCGCGGGCCGAACAGGTCCGCCCGCAGTCGGTCATGGCCACCGTCAACGCGCTCCAGGCGGACGGCTACGTCGAGCGCACCGCCCATCCCACGGACGGGCGCCGCCAGCTCATCTCCCTCACCGACAAGGGCCGTACGTTCCTCGCCCATCGCGCCGGGACGAGCCACGAGCTGCTCGTCCAGCGCCTGTCGCACAGCCTCACCCCGGCGCAGCTGGACGTCCTCGCCCAGGCCCTGCCGGTCCTGCGGCGCCTCGCCGAGGACTGACCGGGCCGCGCGCACCCGACCACCGAGCCCCCGACCGTCGAAGGAAACCATCCGCATGTCCGAGATCACGCTCGACCAGCACACCGCCCTGGTCCTCATCGACCTGCAGAAGGGCATTCTGGCGCTGCCCGGCGCCACCCCCACCGAGCGCATCCTCTCCCAGGGCATCCGGCTGGCCGACGGCTTCCGCGCGGCCGGACTGCCCGTCGTCCTCGTGAAGGTCGCCTGGTCCCCGGACGGCGGCGACCTGCCCTCCGCCCGCACCGACCGGCCGGGTCCGTCCGCCGCGCCGCCGGCCGAGTTCTCCGTACTCCCGGCCGAGCTGGCCACCGGCGCCCACGACATCGTGGTCACCAAGCGGCACTGGGGCGCCTTCACCGGCACCGAGCTCGACCTCCAGCTCCGCCGCCGCGGCATCGGGCGGATCGTCCTCGCGGGCATCGCCACCAGCATCGGAGTCGAGTCCACCGCCCGTTCCGCCTGGGAGCACAGCTACGACCTCGTCTTCGCCGAGGACGCCACCACCGACGCGGACGCCGACGCGCACGCCCACACCTTCACCAAGATCTTCCCCAGGATCGGCCGGGTCGCCAGCACCGACGAGATCCTGGCCGCGCTGAAGAACCTCGGCGGCTGACGGCCCGGACGGGGTCGTCCCCGAGCAGCCCCTCCGCTACGGGAGCAGCTCCAGGGTGATGTGCGGGGCCAGGGCGCGCAGGAAGTCCGGCGCATCGAAGATCTCGCCCGCGGAGGCCACGCCGACCGCGCGCGTGCGGCCGGTCAGGACGCGGTCCAGGGCCTCCACGACGAGGGGGGCCGTGACGGCGTAGATGTCCTGTCCGCGGGCCACGGCGCGGCGTTCGGCGCCGCCCGAGCGGACGACCGCGTCGACGAGGAAGGTCTGGTCGGACCGCCCGCGGTCGTCGGCCGCGGACGGCGCCGGCGTGCCGGGGGCCGCGATGTCACGGACCGCCTCGACCGTCATGTAGGTGGTCACGTCCGGGATCGCCAGGTGGCTGGGCACGGTCACCACGTCGGCCATCGTGAACTCCCCGATCACCTGCCGGGCACCCATCGGCTCGGGGAACCGCCACTCGACGGCGGGCGCGGCATCGGTGCGGTACTCCCACTGCCCGCCCGCGTACCGCATGCGCCGCTCACCGCGCCGCTCCCGCGAGACCGCGCCCGAAAGCCGCGTCCCGGCGGTGGGGTGCCAGCTGCTCAGGGCGTACGCGATGTGCGCCTCGTCGGCCGCGGTCCAGTCGCCCATCGCCGCGGTGGCCAGCAGGTCGCCCAGGCCGCCGAAGAAGGCCATCGCCGGGACGATCACCGCCCGGGCGTCCCGTGCCCGGTCGGCGAAGTGCGCGAAGGTGTCGATGTTGGCCTCGAGTTCGGCGGCCACGTCCAGGTAGGGGATACCGGCCCGCAGGGCCGCCTCGATCACCGGGGCCGTCGTCGAGGCGAAGGGCCCGGCGGCGTTGATCACCGCCGCCGTTCCGGCCAGCGCGCGGTCCAGCGCTCCGGGGTCCTCCACCGTCGCAGGCCGGGCCTCCAGACCGGTCTCGTACGCCAGCGCCTTCAGCTTCCCGCCGTCGCGGCCCGACAGCACCGGGACGAACCCGCGCTCCACCAGCTCCGCCACCACGAACCGGCCGGTGTGCCCGTACGCGCCGAACACCGCCACCGTCTGACCTGATCCCATGGTCCCGCTCCCCGTCCATCGCCCGTACCCGGATGCCCCGCCGCGGACCCTCCGGGCCCGCCGCGCTCTGTCATGAACATCCTGTCGGGAACGGCATCCGCACACCACTGTCCGGAACGACATGACCCGTACACTTCCGGACATGCCCCACGTCGCACTGGCCGTCACCGACGGCATGCTGCACTTCGAGCTGTCCCTGGCCTGCGAGGTCTTCGGCTCCGACCTGACGCACCTCGTGGACCCCTGGTACGCGTTCTCGCTCTGCGGA
>NZ_JBSFDF010000022.1:0-119221 GCF_053593795.1 Streptomyces sp. NPDC002104
CCCGGCCCGGCCCGGCCCGGCCCGGCCCGGCCCGGCCCGGCCCGGCCCGGCCCGGCCCGGCCCGGCCCGGCCCGGCCCGGCCCGGCCCGGCCCGGTCCGCCCGGGCCCGGCCGGAGCGGCGCGCCAAGCCCCCAGCCCCCGCCGCACCGGGACCCGGTGAGAGGGCGACCGGTTCGCCGAGGAACGAGTCGCTCCGGAGCTGGTCAGCCTCTTCCAGCGGCTCTCACTGCCCCCCGCCGGCCGCGGAGGTCGGCGACGGGCCCACGAACACGGCCAGATAGCGGAACTCCCCGCCCGATCCGCCTTGTTCGGAGTACCCGTCCCAGGTCAGACAGTAAGTTCCCGCCAGCGTGCACGTGTTCTTCTCGTACGTGCCGTTCGCCCACAGCCGGGTTCCGGTCAGCTCGCCCCCCGCGTGGATCCTGAACGCGTGGTCGCGCGTCGGCCGGTGGCCGGGCCCAGGGGCCGTCCACAGCGCCGGTTCGTTGGTCAGCATGAGGGCGAGGCCGTTCTGCCCGGTTTCCGTGCAGAAGCGTTCCAGTCGGGCTATGTCCCGGACGAAGTGGAGGCGGGCGAGGTCCGTCGCCGCGTGTGCCTTCAGCGAGTAGGCCTCGGCCGGGACGCCCGCCGTGCCCCGCCAACTGCGGGTGAAGTACTTGAACTCGACGCAGGTACGGACCTCCGGGCCGATGCAGAGCAGGTCCAGGTGCTCGGTCCGTCCCGATTGCCGCAGCGGGACCTCCAGCCTGGACTCCACCTCCGGCGCCAGCTCCCACAGGGCCCTCGCGAAACCGTGCTGGAGGTCGGCTTCGGAGTGGAAGACGGGTCTGCGGCGCCGCAGGTGCTCCATGACCTCGTCGAGCGGGGCTCGTCCGGCAATCGTGCGTGCGCTGTCCAGGGATCCTGTGGTCACGACGGCATTCAAGTGGGTTGCGGGCCGCTTCTCAACCCCAGGGTCCCGGGCGGTCAACGGGGGCGACGGGCGGGCCCGCGCATCCGGCCCGCTGCCGCATGCGTGATCTCCCTTGACCCCCCGGGCTGCTTCGGCCTAGCGTGATCAGGGGCCCGTAGAAAGCGCTTTCTATGTCTCCCTGTCGGCCGACGGGCCGTGCACCACCGGAAGTCACCGAGAGAGAGCGCCACGTGAAGCCACCGCACCCGCCGATCGCGCATCCGATCCCGCATCCGGTCACGACGCTGACCACGGACGAGACGGGCTTCCTGCGCAACGGCCGCCCGCACCGGATCGTCTCCGCGGCCATCCACTACTTCCGGGTGCACCCCGGCCTCTGGGCCGACCGCCTGCTGCGCCTGCGCGCGATGGGGGTGAACACCATCGAGACGTACGTGGCCTGGAACGTCCACGAGCCCCGCCCCGGTGCGTTCACCTTCGACGGGCCGAACGACGTCGCCGCCTTCATCCGGACCGCCGGCGACCTCGGCCTCGACGTCATCGTCCGGCCCGGCCCCTACATCTGCGCCGAATGGGACTTCGGCGGACTGCCCGGATGGCTGCTGGCCGACCGCACGATCCGGCTCCGCCGGCGCGACCCCGCGTACCTGGCCGCCGTGGACGCGTGGTTCGACACCCTGGCGCCCGTGCTGGTTCCCCTCCTCGGCAGCCGGGGCGGCCCGGTGGTGGCGGTGGGCGTCGAGAACGAGTACGGCAGCTTCGGCAACGACACCGGCTATCTGGAACACCTCCGCGACGGACTGGTCCGACGGGGCCTGGACTGCCTGCTGTTCACCACCGACGGTGCCGACCACGGGTTCCAGCTCGGCGGACGCATCCCCGGTGTCCTGGCCACCGGGACCTTCGGCTCGCGCCCCGAGAGTTCGCTCGCCACCCTGCGCACGTACCAGCCCCAAGGCCCGCTGGTCTGTGTGGAGTACTGGCACGGCTGGTTCGACCACTGGGGCGAGCCGCACCACACGCGCGACGCGGAGGACGCCGCCGCCACCCTGGACACCCTGCTCGCCGCGGGCGCCTCGGTGAACATCTACATGGGGCACGGCGGCACCAACTTCGGCTGGTGGAACGGCGCCAACCACGACGGCACCACCTACCAGCCCGACGTGACGAGCTACGACTACGACGCCCCCGTCGGCGAGGCCGGCGAACTCACCCGCAAGTTCCACCTCTTCCGCGAGGTCATCGGCCGTCACACCGCGCCCGTCACCCATGAACCGCCCGCTCTGCCCCCACGCGTGGTGCCCCGGCTGCTCGCCGTCGACGGACGCGTCTCGCTGGCCGACTCCCTGGACGTCCTCTCCAAGCCCGTCCACCACGTCGATCCGCTGACCATGGAGGAGGCGGGCCAGTCCCTGGGCCTGATCCACTACCGCACCCGCCTGCGCGGACCGCTCCCCGGAGCGGCGCTGCGCATCGACGGGCTGGCCGACCGCGCCCAGGTGTTCCTGGACGGCCGGGAGATCGGGCTGCTGGAACGGGACGAACCGGCGGCGGCGCTGACCGTCGCCGTGCCCGACGGGGGAGCGGAACTCGACATCCTCGTGGAGAACCAGGGGCGCATCAACTACGGCCCCCTGCTGGCCGATCGCAAGGGCATACGCGAAGGGGTCAGGCTGGACAACCAGTACCAGTTCGGCTGGGAGACCAGGCCGCTGCCCCTCGACGACCTGACGGGACTCGCCTTCGGCCACGCCGCGCCCGCGGACGGCCCGTCCTTCCACCGGGTCACCGTCGAACTGGACTCGGCGGCCGACGCGTTCATCGCCCTTCCCGGCTGGACCAAGGGCATGGTCTGGCTGAACGGCTTCGCCCTGGGCAGGTTCTGGGAGCGCGGCCCGCAGAAGACGCTGTACGCACCGGGTCCCCTGTGGCACGCAGGTGAGAACACCCTGGTGATCCTCGAACTCCACCGCTCCGGCACCACCGTGGAACTCCGCGACGCACCGGACCTCGGCACAGAGGCACCCGCGCCCATCCCCGTCTGGTAGCGGGGAGCGGGGAGCAGTAGCCGGATCCGGAGCGGGAGGAGGAGCCGGAGCGGGAGCCGGATCCGAAGTCCGAGCCGGCCCGGAAGCCGGAGCCCGGCCCCGCAGGGCCGGATGGGCCACGGCTCACCGGCCCGCGCCGTGTCGGCGCCGGAGGCGGCGGGGCCCCTGTCATCGTGGGCCACCGCATCCGCCTACCCCGGGAGGTACCTCCGTGTCCCGACGCTCGCACGGCCGCTCCGGTCGGATCCGTCCGTCGCTGCGCCTGGCCGCCGCCACCGCCGCGTGCGGCGCCCTGCTCGCCGTCACCGTGCAGCCCGCACAGGCCGGGGCGGACCGCAATCCGCCCCCCGGAGCCGCGCTCCACCAGGAGCTGCGGGAGCTGGTGGAGCGGCCCGACGGGCCCCCCGGGGTCATCGCGGTCCTGCGCGACGGCGACCGTACCGAGGTCTACCGGGCGGGCGTGGCCGACGTGGAGAGCGGCCGGCCGCCGCGGGCGACGGACCACATGCGGATCGCCAGCGTCGCCAAGGCCTTCAGCGGGGCGGTGGCCCTGGCGCTCGTCGACCGCGGCGCGCTCCGCCTCGACGACACGATCGGCGAGGTGCTGCCCGGACAGCCGGAAGCCTGGCACGAGGTGACGCTGCGCCAACTCCTCAACCACACCAGCGGATTGCCCGACTACTCCTCCTCCGAGGGCTTCGTCGACATCATCTCCGCGGACCCCCGCCACCGCTTCGACTCCCGCCGCCTGCTGGAGTTCGTCGCCGACGAGGACCTGGCCTTCCCGCCGGGCAGCCGCTACGCCTACTCCAACTCCGACAACATCGCCGTCGCCCTCATGGCCGAGGCCGTCACCGGACGCCGGTACGAGACGCTGCTGCGCGAGTTCGTCCACGAGCCGCTGGGCCTGCGGGCCACCAGCCTGCCCCAGGGCTACCGGCTGCCCACCCCCTTCCTGCACGGCTACCAGATCGATCCGCAGGAAGGGCCGGTCGACGTCAGCGAGGCCGTGGGCGCCTCGGGAGCCTGGGCATCCGGCGGGATCGTCTCGACGCCGAAGGACCTGACCGCGTTCATCCGCGGCTACGCGGGCGGCGCACTCGTCTCGGAACGCACCCGGCGCCAGCAGTTCCGGTTCATCCCCGGCGCGGAGTCCCAGCCGCCCGGCCCCGGCCGCTCCGAGGCCGGCCTGGGGATCTTCCGCTACACCACGCGCTGCGGAACGGTCTACGGCCACACCGGCAACACGGCCGGCTACACGCAGCTCGCGGCGGCCACGGCGGACGGCCGGCGCTCGCTGACCTTCTCGATCACCACGCAGACCTCCCTCACCGCCAACCCGGACCTGCTCGGACAGGTCCGGGAGGTCCAGGAGGACTTCGTCTGCGCCCTGCTGCGCACCTGAGCACGCGCACCCGCGGCCGTGCCGGCCGCGGGTGCGCACTCCACCCCCATGGGGGAAGCTGGGAAGACCCCGGTGACGCCGGAGCCGGGCAGAGCGGCAAGGGCAAGGAAGGTCTTCCGTGAACGTTTCCGCAGGTGGCCGACCCGCCCACGCATCCCGGCGCACGGTGCGGACGGCCACGCTGCTGTGCGCGCTGGCCGCGCTGACGGCAGCCGTGCTCCCGGCCTCCGCGGCCCCCTCCCCGCGCGCCGGCGCCACCGCGTCCGCCGCACCGGCCCCGGATCCGGTCGTGGTCGTCGACTGCTCCTCGCAGGCCCAGACCCGCCCCGCCGAGTACGTCCTCGCCTGCGGCGACGGGAACAACCGGCTGGTCGGGCTCCGCTGGAGCACCTGGGGGCCGGGCAGCGCCACGGCCACCGGCACCGACATGGTGAACGACTGCCGCCCGTACTGCGCGGCCGGCCGCTTCCGCCCCTACCCGGTCAAGGTGGTCCTGGGCGATCCGCAGGCCTGGCCCGACCACCCCGACCTGCGGCGCTTCACCACGATCCGCCTCCTCTACACCGACACCGCACCGGAACCCGTCCCCAAGGACGTCACCTACAAGCTGGTGTACTGACCCGGGCCCCGGGCTCCCCACGGGATACGGTCGGCCGCATGGACCTTGATCGACGAGGGTGGAGCCCGACCCTGCTGAGCGGGGCGGTGTTCGCCGTGTGCATGGCCGGCACCACGCTGCCGACCCCCCTCTACGGGCTCTACCAGGAGAAGTTCGGCTTCTCCGCGCTGATGGTGACCGTGGTGTACGCCGTGTACGCCTTCGGGGTGATCGGCGTCCTGCTGCTGGCGGGCAACGCCTCCGACACCGTGGGCCGGCGCCCGGTGCTGCTGGCGGGACTGGGCTTCGCCGCGGCGAGCGCCGTCTGCTTCCTGTGCGCCGACGGGATGCCCTGGCTGTACGCGGGCCGGCTGCTGTCCGGCCTGTCCGCCGGCCTGTTCACCGGAGCCGCCACCGCGTACGTGATGGAGCTGGCCCCGCCCGGCGGGGCGTCACGGGCCACGTTCGTCGCGACGGCCGCCAACATGGGCGGGCTGGGCTGCGGGCCGCTGCTCGCCGGAGTCCTCGCGCAGTACGCCTCCTGGCCCCTGTACCTGCCCTTCGTGGTGCACCTCGGGCTCGTGGCGGCCGCGGTACTCGTCCTGCTGATGCTCCCCGAGACGGTGCGCGAGCGGCGGCCGCTGAGCACCGTACGACCGCAGCGGCCCGCGCTTCCCCCGCAGGTGCGGGCGGTGTTCGGACCGGCCGCGACCGCCGCGTTCGTGGGCTTCGCCCTGTTCGGGGTGTTCACCTCCGTCAGCCCGGCGTTCCTCGCGGAGTCCCTGGACGTGCACAACCGGGCCGTGAGCGGGCTGGTGGTCGCGCTGGCCTTCTTCGCCTCGACCGCCGGGCAGCTGGCCGTCGGCCGCGTCGGCGTGGAGCGCTCGCTGCCGCTGGGGTGCGCCGTGCTCCTCGCCGGGCTGGCGCTGCTCGCCGGCGCACTGGTGTGGGACCTGCTGGCGCTGGTGGTGCTGAGCGCACTCGTCGGCGGACTCGGACAGGGGCTGGCCTTCCGCGGGGCCCTGTCCGCGGTGGCCGGGGCGTCACCCGCCGACCAGCGGGCCGCCGTGATCTCCACGCTGTTCCTGGTGGCGTACACGGGCATCTCGCTGCCCGTGATCGGGGTGGGACTCCTGGAGGGCCCCCTCGGGCTGGAGGGCGCGGGACTGGTGTTCATCGCCTGCATGGCGCTGCTCGTCGTGGGCGCGGCCGGCTACCTGCTCAGGCGCCCGGTGCGGGCCGCCGCGAACTGAGCGTGCGGTACCGCCCGCCCCACCCCCTCCGCCCGGCCCGCGGCGCGTGAGCCCGAGAGGACTCACGCGCCGCCGGCGGCCGTCGGGTACGCCACCTCGGCGATGGTGTTCGGGACCGGGACCGCCCAGTGGCGGTCCCGCTCGAAGGCGCGGAGCAGGTCCGCCGCGACGCTCACCGCGATCGTGGCGGGTTCCTTGCCCGTGATCTCGGTCAGTCCGATCGGGGTCGTGATCCGGTCGATCGTGCCGGCGTCATGACCGCCCTCCGTGGCCAGCCGCTGCCGGAACCGCGCCCACTTCGCGGACGAGCCGATCAGCCCGATCGAGCCGAGACCGTCGGTGCGCAGCGCGGCATCGCACAGCGCGGCGTCCTCGGCGTGGTCGTGCGTCATGATCAGTACGTGGGTGCCGGGCGGCAGCTCCCCGAGCACCGTCTCCGGCAGCAGCGGGGTGTGGTGCACGTGGACCTGCGCCACCGCGTCGGACAGCACACCGAGCCGCTCCTCGGTCACCATGTCGGGCCGGCTGTCGATCAGGTGCAGGTCCAGGTCCTGGCGGGCCAGGATGCGCGCCAGCTCCAGCCCGACGTGCCCGACGCCGAAGACGGCCACCGCCTGGACCACCGGCAGCGGTTCGAGCAGCACGGTGACGGCTCCGCCGCAGCACTGCACGCCGTGCCGGCCGGTCACCTTGTCGTTCAGGGCGAACTCCATCAGCTCCGGCTCCGGATCGGCCGCGCCGCTCAGCTCGCGCGCCCGGTCGATGGCGACGGCCTCGATGTTGCCCCCGCCGATCGACCCCCAGGTCCCGGTCCGCCCCACGACGAGCTTGGCACCGGCCCGGCGGGGCGCGTGGCCGCGCACGGTCGCGACGGTCACGAGCACGCCGGGTTCCCGGCGTGCCCGCAACCGCGCGACCGCGGCGACCCAGCTCATGTCAGACATTGCTCAAAGCGCTTGCATCGGCCTCGGCTCCGGCACCGGCCTCGGCACCGGCCTCGGCACCGGCCTCGGCACCGGCCCCGGCACCGGCCTCGGCTCCGGCACCTGCTTCGGCTCCCGCGAGGGCGCCGCCGCCCTCGGAGGCCCGCCCGCCCCGGCGGGCTCCTTCGATCGCCCAGTACACCGCCTCCGGCGTGGCCGGCGAGGCGAGCTCCACGCTGATTCCGGCGGGCCCGAACTCCGCGGCCGCCTGCCGCAGGGCCTCGCGGACCGAGAAGGCCAGCATCAGCGGGGGCTCACCGACCGCCTTGGACCCGTAGACCGCGCCCTCCTCGGTGGCGTTCTCCATCAGCCTGACGTTGAACTCCTCGGGCATCTCCGAGAAGCTCGGCAGCTTGTACGTGCTCGCGGCCTGCGTCAGCAGCCTGCCGCGGTGCGGTCCGTCACCCGAGTCCCAGCGCATGTCCTCCAGTGTCAGCCAGCCCGCGCCCTGGACGAAACCGCCCTCGACCTGACCGATGTCGATCATCGGCGAGAGGCTGTCGCCGACGTCGTGGACGATGTCCACGCGCCGGATCCGGTACGCGCCGGTGAAGCCGTCCACTTCCACCTCGGTCGCGGCGGCCCCGTAGGAGAAGTACTTGAACGGCGAGCCGTGGAACGCCTTGGCGTCCCAGTGCAGGCCCTCGGTCCGGTAGAAACCGGCCGCCGAGAGCTGGACCCGCTGGAAGTACGCGGTGCGGACCAGGTCGTCCCAGGCCAGCTCCTTGTCGACGCCCAGGGCGCGTGCGACGCCCTCGACGATGCGCACGTCCGAGGCGTTCGTACCCAGCTGCGTGCCGGCCACCTGGAGCAGCCGCTCGCGGATCTGCTCGCAGGCGTTCTTCACCGCGGCGCCGTTGAGGTCCGCCCCCGCACTGGCGGCGGTGGCCGAGGTGTTGGGCACCTTGTCGGTGCGCGTCGGGGCGAGGCGCACCTTGTGCAGCGGGATGCCGAGCGTGGTCGCGGCCACCTGCAGCATCTTGGTGTGCAGGCCCTGGCCCATCTCGGTGCCGCCGTGGTTGATCAGGACGGAGCCGTCCTTGTAGACCAGGACCAGCGCACCGGCCTGGTTGAAGGCGGTGAGGTTGAAGGAGATGCCGAACTTGATCCCGGTCATCGCCAGCGCCCGCTTGGTGTGCGGGTGCGCGGCGTTGAAGGCCGCGATCTCGCGCGCCCGCTCGGTCAGGGCGGCGTCCTCGCGGACCTGCTGCCAGATGGCGGAGATCCGCTCGGGGTGGGGGACGGGCTGCCCGTACGGGGTGGACTGGCCCTGCCGGTAGAAGTTGCGCTCGCGCAGCTCCAGCGGGTCGAGGCCGAGCAGCGGCGCGCACCGGCCCATGATGTCCTCGATCACGAGCATGCCCTGGGGTCCGCCGAAGCCGCGGAAGGCGGTGTTGGAGACCTTGTTGGTCCGGGCGATGCGCCCGGCGATGCGCGCGTTGGGGATCCAGTACGTGTTGTCGATGTGGCACAGCGCGCGGGCCACCACGGGCTCGGACAGGTCCAGGCTCCAGCCGCCGTCGGCGGTCAGGGTGGCGTCCAGGGCCTGGATGCGGCCCTCGGCGTCGAAGCCGATCCGCCACGTGGCGTGGAACCCGTGGCGCTTGCCGGACATGGTCAGGTCCTGGGTCCGGTTGAGCCGTACCCGGACCGGGCGGCCGGTGAGCTTGGCGCCGAGCGCGGCGACGGCCGCGAACCCGTGCGGCTGCATCTCCTTGCCGCCGAAGCCGCCGCCCATCCGCAGGCACTGCACGGTCACCTCGTGGCTGTGCAGGCCGAGGACGTGCGCGACGATCTCCTGGGTCTCCGAGGGGTGCTGGGTGCTGCTCTGGACGAACATCTGCCCGTTCTCGTCCAGGAGGGCGAGGGCCGCGTGCGTTTCGAGGTAGAAGTGCTCCTGGTCGGAGAACTGGAACTCCCCGGTGAACACGTGCGCGGAGTCCTCGAAACCGGCGTCGACGTCACCGGTCACCATCAGGGGCCGGGCACCGTGGAAGCTCTCGGACTCGATCGCCTCCCGCAGGGTGATCACGGAGGGCAGCTCGTCGAGCTCCACCTCGACGGCCGCCGCACCGAGCCGGGCCGCCTCGACGGTCTCGCCCAGGACCCAGGCGACCGCGTGGCCGTGGAACATGACGGTGTCGGGGAACAGCGGTTCGTCGTGCTTCATGCCGGCGTCGTTGACGCCGGGCACGTCCGCGCCGGTCAGTACCCGGACCACGCCGGGCACGGCGAGCGCCGGCTCGGTGCGCAGCGCCGTGATCCTGCCGTGGGCCTTCATGACCTGGACCGGGTAGGCGTGCAGGACGTCCTTCGTACGGTGGACCAGGTCGTCGGTGTAGAGCGCCGCTCCGGTGACGTGCAGGTTCGCACTCTCGTGGGGCAGCGACAGCCCGACGACGGGCTTCTCGGGACGCTCGGACAAATGGCTCATGACGACACCGCCTCGGTGGTTCGCGCGTACAGCTTGTTCAGGCTCTGGCCGAGCATCGCGGAGCGGTAGAGGGCGCTGGCGCGGTGGTCGTCCATCGGGGTGCCCTCGGACCGCAGGACGCGGGCCGCGGCCTCGACGGTTTCCGCCGTCCACGCCCTGCCCTCCAGGGCTGCCTCGGTGCTGAGGGCGCGGATCGGGGTGGCGGCCACGCCGCCCAGGCCGATGCGCGCCTTGCGGACGATTCCGTCCTCGATGTCGAGGGCGAAGGCGACCGCCACGCTGGAGATGTCGTCGAAGCGACGCTTGGCGATCTTGTGGAAGGCCGTGACGGGCGACAGCGGCAGCGGGATGCGTACCGCGCGGATCAGCTCGCCGGGCCGGCGCACGCTCTGCCGGTATCCGGTGAAGTAGTCGGCGAGGGGGACCTCGCGCTCACCGTCGGCGCCCGCCAGCAGCAGCGTGGCCTCCAGCGCGAGCAGCACCGGCGGGCTGTCACCGATGGGGGAGCCGGTACCGAGGTTGCCGCCGAGGGTCGCACTGTTGCGGATGAGCCGGGACGCGAACTGCGGGAACAGGTCGGCCAGGAGCGGGACGCTGCCGTCGAGGCGGCGTTCGATCTCGGTGAGCGTCTGCGCCGCACCGATCTCGATGTGATCGGATTCGACGCGCAGTTCCCGCAGTTCGGGCAGCCGGTCGACGGCGACCACGCAATCCGCGCGGCGGGAGCGGATGTTCACTTCCACGCCCCAGTCGGTGCTGCCGGCGACCACGACGGCCCCGGGCCGCTCGCGCAGCAGCCGCACGGTCTCCGCGAGGGTGCCGGGCCGCAGGAACGCGCTGTCGCCGCGGGTGTAGTCGGTGGCGGCGGCCGCGGGCGGGGACTGCTCGCGCCGCTGCGCCAGGACGTCGTCCTCGGCGGGGGAGCCGACGGCGAAGGCGGCGTCGCGGATGGGACGGTAGCCGGTGCAGCGGCACAGGTTCCCGCTCAGTGCGTGCAGATCGAAACCGTTCGGACCGTGCTCGGCGTCGGCGTCGGAGACGGAGTCGGCGTCGTGAGCCGGGTCCGCGTGCGCGCAGCGGTCGGGCCGGTAGTACTCGGAGGCCATGCTGCAGATGAACCCCGGTGTGCAGTAACCGCATTGGGAGCCACCGCGGACGGCCATCTCCTCCTGTACGGGATGCAGCGCCGTGGCCGCGCCGGATTCGTCGACGGTGGCGAGCCCCTCGGAGGTGACGACCTCCTGGCCGTCGAGCGCCAGGGCCGGAACCAGGCAGGCGTTGACCGCCACCCAGTCGGTGGGCTTGTTCACCCCGGGCCGGGCCACGAGCACCGAACAGGCGCCGCACTCACCCTCGGCGCACCCCTCCTTGGTACCGGTGAGGCCGCGGTCGCGCAGGAAGTCCAGCACCGTGGTGTGGGCTGCGGCCGGAGCGATCGGTGTGTCTTTCCCGTTGACCGTGATGCGCGCCGCTACCACGGAAGGTCCCCGTTTCGGGGCGCGGTCGATCGGACTGTCCTAGTCGCCATGGCAGGAGCTTTCTCGTTCAGTGGCCGCAGCTCGATGTCCCGCGAGCGCGGCGAACCGGCACGCAAGGAGGTGCCGTAAAGGGTGACAGAGTGACGCGAAAAGTACCGGGGCCGCGATCGGGCACGCCGGAAGAAGGGGCCGTTCAGCAGCCGTGTGCTACACGACCCGGAGCCCAAGCGGTCTGGTGAGCGAGGCGAAGGGGTACGGAGAGGGTCGACATCCGGACTTCGCCTCCTTCCAGGGGCTCTCGAGTGGGTGCGGTCGAAGTTACGTGCCGAAGGTTGATCGGTCAAGCACCATTTAGGACGATTCCATGAAGGCGGCCGCTCGCGCGCGGAGATCTTTCGTACGCGCAACCAGTGGCATGGTCGCGCACAGGGCGGCGGCAGACGGCCGCGGACGAGCAGACGGAGGCGACAAGTGGCTTTGGACACAGGGGCGTTCGAGGAGATCACCACCGAGGGGGAACTGGGCGAGCTCCTCGGCGAGCCGAACGCGGTGGCCCTGGGCAAGGAACGGCGGACCCTCCACGAGCACCACGTGCAGTGGCTCGCGCACTCCCCGCTCTGCCTGATCTCCACCTCCGCCGCCGACGGCACCTGCGACGTCTCGCCCAAGGGCGACCCGGCCGGCTTCGCGAAGGTCCTGGACGACACCACGCTCGTGATCCCGGACCGCCCCGGAAACCGCCGGGCGGACGGCTTCCGCAACATCCTCACCAACCCCCACGTCGGCCTGCTCTTCCTGATCCCGGGCCGCGGGGACTCCCTGCGCATCAACGGCCGGGCCCGGCTGCTGCGGGACGCGCCCTTCTTCGACGACCTGACCGTCAAGGGGCACCGGCCGGCCCTCGCCCTCCTCGTCGAGGTCGAGCAGGTCTACTTCCACTGCTCCAGGTCCTTCGTGCGCTCCGCCCTGTGGAAGCCGGAGACCTGGAACCCGGAAGCCGCCCCTTCCCGGGCGAGGATCTCCAAGAGCCTGGAGCGCACACACGAGTCCCTGGAGGCGCTGGAGCGCTACTACGGCCCCTCGTACGACGAGAAGGACATGTACGTCTGACCAGCAGGGGGCTCGTGGGCTCCTGTGCGCACCGATGGCCGGATCCCCACGCAGGTGTCCGGCGGATGCTTCCGCGTCGGCTGGAAATCGTTGATCCGTCGATCAAACCCCGCGAGGTGCAGGATCACCGGAACGAAGCAACGGCAACGTTTTTTCACGGTCAGTCGGGGATCTCCGCCGTTACGGTTCCCCGGGATCTGGACGGACGCCCAGACGTTCGCCTTCCTTTCCCCGCTGATGAAGGAGAGCTCGACCGATGACTGTTGACACCAGCCCGGAAGCACAGCTGGATCCGCCCAAGCAGTCCAGCCTGGGCACGTCGGCCGCCCGCAACCTTGCCACCACGACCAAGTCCGCCCCGCAGATGCAGGAGATCACCTCCCGCTGGCTGCTGAGGATGCTGCCCTGGGTGGAGACCAAGGGCGGTGCCTACCGGGTGAACCGCCGGCTGAGCTACACCGTCGGCGACGGGAGCATCGAGTTCGTCCAGGACGGTGCCCGCGTCCAGGTGATCCCGCGCGAGCTCGGCGAACTCGCCCTGCTGCGCGGCTTCGACGACGAGGAAGTCCTGGCGGCGATCGCCGGCCGCTGCGTCCAGCGCGATTTCCGTGCCGGGGAGGTGCTGGTCGAGCGGGGTGCTCCCGCCGAGCAGATCCACCTGATCGCCCACGGCCGGATCAGCCAGACCTCCGCAGGCAAGTACGGCGACGAGATCTCCGTGGCGGTGCTCGCCGATGGCGACCGGTTCGGCGAGAACGCCCTGCTCGACGCGGACGCCCGATGGGACTACACGGCCACCGCCGAGACCCCCGGCACCCTGCTCACGCTCTCCCGCGCCGACTTCGCCGGCATCGCGTCGGGAGCGCCGCACCTCCAGGAGCACATCCAGCGGTTCAGCTCGCTGCCCCTGCAGCGGCAGAACAAGCACGGCGAGGCCGAGATTGCGATGTCGGCCGGCCACACCGGCGAGGCCGAACTGCCCGGCACCTTCGTCGACTACGAATCGAAGCCGCGCGAGTACGAACTCTCCATCGCCCAGACCGTCCTGCGGGTCCACACGAGGGTCGCCGACCTCTACAACGGGCCGATGAACCAGACCGAGGAGCAACTCCGGCTCACCATCGAGGCCTTGCGCGAGCGCCAAGAGCACGAGCTGGTGAACAACCGGGAGTTCGGCCTGCTCCACAACGCGGCCTTCAAGCAGCGGATCCAGACCCACTCCGGCCCGCCCACCCCGGACGACATGGACGAGCTGCTCTGCCGCCGCCGCGGCACCAAGCTCTTCCTCGCCCACCCCCGCACGATCGCGGCGATCGGCCGCGAGATGAACGCCCGCGGCCTCTACCCGGACCACGTGGACGTGGGCGGACAGCAGGTCCCGGCCTGGCGCGGGGTCCCGATCCTGCCCTGCAACAAGATCCCCATCACCAAGGAGAACACCAGCTCCATCCTCGCCATGCGCACCGGTGAGGACAACCAGGGCGTCATCGGGCTGCGCCAGACCGGCCTGCCGGAGGAGTACGAGCCGGGCCTGTCGGTCCGCTTCATGGGCATCGACGAGAAGTCGATCATCTCCTACCTGGTCACCACCTACTACTCCGCCGCGATCCTGGTGCCCGACGCCCTCGGCGTCCTGGAGAACGTCCAGATCGCCCGCCGGAGCGACTGACCGGCCGGCGGACACACACGACGACAGCCCGGACCCTCCCGGGCCGGCCGAGCGCGCCCGGGATCCGGGACGGAACACCCCTCTCACCAAGGAGTCACGGATGCCCGAGCCCGGGCCTTCCCCTCTGCAGTCGAGCCTGCCCGGCGCCGCTGCCCAGTTCGGGGCCCACGTCCTCGGCAGTGTCAAGGTCCCCGCGTCCGGAGGCCTGCCCGCCCCGCCCGTCCCGGCGGACCCGCCCGCCCCGCCCGCCCCGAGCCCCGCCCTGCGACGGCTCCTGAGCGGACCGAGCGGCCTGGGTACGGAGGGACTGCACCCGGCCCGCCGGGAAACGCCCCCCGCACCCGAACCCGCGGCGGCCCCGCACCCCGCGGCGGGCCCCCACCCCGCGGCCGCCCCGCACCCCGCGGCTCCCGCGGCCGGAAACCCGGTCCCGGGCCTCTACCACCACCCCGTGGCGGAGCCCGACCCGGTGCGCGTGGAGGAGGTCAGCCGCCGGATCAAGGCCTGGGCGGTGGAGGAGGTCGACCTGTTCCCCGACGCCTGGGAGAACCAGTTCGACGGCTTCCACGTCGGGCGGTACATGGTGGCCTGCCACCCCGACGCCCCCACCATCGAGCACCTGATGGTCGCCACCCGGCTGATGGTCGCCGAGAACGCGGTCGACGACTGCTACTGCGAGGACCACGGCGGCTCGCCCGTCGGACTCGGCGGACGGCTCCTGCTGGCCCACACCGCGATCGACCCCCTCCACACGACGAAGGAGTACGAGCCCGCCTGGGCGGCGTCGCTCGAGTCGGACGCGCCCCGGCGCGCCTACCGCTCGGCCATGGAGTACTTCCTCCGCCAGGCGAGCCCCTCGCAGGCGGACCGCTACCGGCACGACATGGCCCGGCTGCACCTGGGGTACCTCGCGGAGGCGGCCTGGAGCCAGACGGAGTACGTCCCCGAGGTGTGGGAGTACCTGGCCATGCGGCAGTTCAACAACTTCCGCCCCTGCCCCACCATCACCGACACCGTCGGCGGGTACGAACTCCCCGCCGATCTGCACGCCCAGGCGGCCATGCAGCGGGTCATCGCACTCGCCGGGAACGCCACCACCATCGTCAACGACCTGTACTCCTACACCAAGGAACTCGCCGCCCCGGGGCGGCACATGAACCTTCCCGTGGTCATCGCCGAACGGGAGGGGACCTCCGACAAGGAGGGCTATCTGAAGGCGGTCGAGGTCCACAACGACCTCATGCACGCCTTCGAAGCGGAGGCCGCCGCCCTGGCCGCGGCCTGCCCCGTCCCGAGCGTGCTGCGCTTCCTGCGGGGAGTCGCCGTATGGGTCGACGGCAACCACTACTGGCACCAGACCAATACCTATCGCTACAGCCTGCCCGACTTCTGGTAAGGACGGACCTATTCGTGACCAGCATTGACGTGACCACCGGCTCCAGCTCCCACGGCGCCACCCCGGCCTCCGTGGTCATTCCCGGGCCGGCGACCCCGTACCAGGGGGACATCGCCCGCTACTGGAACAACGAGGCCAGGCCCGTGAACCTGCGCCTCGGCGACGTCGACGGCCTGTACCACCACCACTACGGCATCGGCGACGTCGACCACGCCGCCCTCGGTGACACCGACGACAGCGCGTACGAGAAGAAGCTGGTCGCCGAGCTGCACCGGCTGGAGTCGGCGCAGGCCGAACTCCTCCTGGACCACCTCGGCCCCGTCGGCCGCGAGGACACGCTCGTGGACGCCGGCTGCGGCCGCGGCGGCTCCATGGTGATGGCCCACCAGCGCTTCGGGGCCAAGGTGGAGGGCGTCACCCTGTCCGCGAAGCAGGCCGACTTCGCCAACCAGCGCGCCCGCGAGCTCGGCATCGACGACCACGTCCGGGCCCGCGTCTGCAACATGCTTGGCACGCCCTTCGAGACCGGTCAGGCCACGGCGTCCTGGAACAACGAGTCGAGCATGTACGTCGACCTGGACGACCTCTTCGCCGAGCACTCCCGCGTCCTGAAGGTCGGCGGCCGGTACGTCACCATCACCGGCTGCTGGAACCCGCGCTACGGCCAGCCCTCCAAGTGGGTCTCGCAGATCAACGCCCACTTCGAGTGCAACATCCACTCCCGCCGCGAGTACCTCCGGTCCATGGCGGACAACCGCCTCGTGCCGCAGGCCGTCATCGACCTGACCCCCGCGACCCTGCCCTACTGGGAACTGCGGGCCACGTCCTCGCTGGTCACCGGCATCGAGGAGGCGTTCATCGAGTCCTACAAGGACGGCTCCTTCCAGTACGTCCTGATCGCGGCCGACCGCGTCTGACGACACGGCCCGGGTCCGGGCCCGCCCCCCGGCGGGCCCGGACCCGGGCGCGTGCTCAGAGCAACCGGGCGGCGCGCGCGAGGAGTTCCCCGTACACCTCCGGGCGGTCCCGGTCGATCACGGGGAACCCCTCCCCGAAGTCGCCGTTCACCCAGTGCGCCTCGATGCCGGGGTTGGCCATGTCGGTCCCGTCGTGCAGGAACACGTGCGGGCTGCAGTTGACCCGGCCCTCGCGCGCCGACTCGTACTGCGCCGTGACGGCGGCCCGCGCCGACCCCGTGTCCAGGGCGTGCGCGAGCCCGTCCACCTCGACGGCGCCCGTCGCGGCGGCCACGTCCAGGATGACGTGGCGCATCGAGATGCAGCGGCCCTCCGCCCAGAAGGCCCGGCGCAGCGCCCGGTCGAGCCGCTCACTGGCCTCCATGGACTGGGACTTGACGGCGTGCACCGCTTCGAGCGCGGGCAGGGTGGTCACCGGGTAGGTCCAGTCGGGCCCCTGCCACAGCCGCCAGCCGGCCTCCGGTTCGAGGGCGCCGAGCACCGAGATCTCGGAGTCGACTCCGGGGCGGGCGTTGACCTCCTGGTTGAACAGCTCCAGGGGGAAGGCCCGGAAGTCGAACCAGATCCGCCCCTCCAGACCCAGCTCGCGCCGGGTCTCGTGCAGCCGGTGCACGGCAACGTGGGCGAAGGAGCAGTTCAGATCGGTGTAGACGCTGATCGTGTCGGGCGTCGCGGGCAGCCGCGGGTCCGGGAGCGGGCCGCCCGCCGTGCCGGTCGTGGCCTGCGTGATCGCTGCGGTGGCCGTGCTGGCCGTGCTGGCCGTGCTGGTCCTGGTGGTCGTGGTCACGGGGTCAGCCTTCCTGGTCGGGCCGGGTGCTGTGCGAGAACCGGGCCACGGTGACGTCCCCGGAGACGACCGAGCCCTCCCAGCCGTAGACCTGTCCGAAGGAACCGGATCCGGTGCCGGTGGGGTGCCGCCGGGAGAAGGCGAGCGCGATCCGGTCGCCCGGCCGTACCGGCACGGCGTCCCGGACCGGCAGGTAGGCGTGCTTCCAGCTGTCCGAGGTGGTACGGGCCCGCGGATCGTCCGCCGCGACCTCGTCACCGGAGATGTCCAGGGCCACCGTGTCCGAGAGGGTGGCCACGAAGTAGCCCTTGAAGCCGGTGAACAGCCCCGCCCGCTGCACGGTGTACACGAGCGGAACCTCGTACGAGGTCTCGTGCGCGCCGTGCGTCCCCTCGAAGGCGTACCGCCGCACGAGCCGCGGCGCCGCGAGCTGGCCGCCGACCGGGATGATCGCGTCGTAGTAGAGGTCGAAGGCGTCCCGTGCCCCGCGCCCCTTCAGCAGCTCGGCGAACTCGGCCGGGCTCCCGGCGTCCTGCGGGGACCCGTCGCGCACCGCGCCGTGCGCCGCCTCCGCGACGACCGGTACGAGGTAGCTCTCCACGGCCACCGGAAGCATCGCGCCGCCGGGCCGCAGGAAGCGGCTGCGGGCGTCGTCGAGGATCGCGACGCAGTTCTCGTTGTCGGCGAGGTTGCCCATGATCTCGGAGATGATCAGGTCCACCCGCTCGGGCAGCTCGATGTCGAAGGAGAACCCCCGCAGCGGATGGAAACGGTCACCGAACCCGGCATCGGCGAGTCTGCGCGTCGCGGTGTCGAGGATCTTCTCGTTGAGGTCGATGCCGTAGACCCGGGCCGCCCCCGCCTCCAGCGCCCACTGGGCCAGGATCCCGGTACCGGTGCCCAGGTCCAGGACGGTGGCGCCGGGCCGTACGGCCTCGGTGATCGCCGCCTTGTACGCGGCCATGCGCAGCCGGTCGCCCAGCATCAGGTCGTGGAAGCCGTCGTCCCATTCCAGCAGCCGCTCGGAGGCCGGCAGCCAGACCTCCTGCTGCTCGTACAACTGCCCGAGCACGCCGGAGTGGTGCACCGTCAGCGGCTCCGCCGACGGGCCGGCCACCGGGCAGCCGGTGGCGAGGTCGAAGCCGGTGCCGTGCA
Organism: Streptomyces sp. NPDC002104; assembly: GCF_053593795.1. NCBI lineage: Bacteria > Bacillati > Actinomycetota > Actinomycetes > Kitasatosporales > Streptomycetaceae > Streptomyces > Streptomyces sp. NPDC002104. The sequence continues at coordinate 18,207 of NZ_JBSFDF010000022.1, forward strand.
GCGGGCACGTGATGCGCAGGGTGCGCGCGTTGACCTGGCCGTGGACCAGCCGGCCGAGCCGGTGCGTACAGGCGGCGTCGATCACGAACTCCCGCCCCGCGACGCGGACCCGCACCCGGTCGCCCGGCAGTTCTTCCAGCACGGCGTCGCTCATGCCACCTCCCGTGCGCGCTCGACGGCGGCGTCGAAGGCGCCCCCGATCAGACCGGACAGCAACCGCGCCCCGACCCAGAGCTTCGTGGCGTCGAGTCCGCACGCCGCTTCGTACTCCTTGATCGCGGTCTGCATCTCCCGCATGTGGAAGGTGTCGATGTGCAGGTGCTCGGTGTAGTACCTGCCCTGCTCGATCCCGAGCCGGGCGCAGGCGCGGGCCTGCACCGTGAAGGCGTCGGGGATGCTCGCCTCCAGGTAGGCGAGGGCGCCGAGGAAGTACTCGACGTGCGCGGCGCGCTGGGTGAGCCAGTAGAAGACGTTGAGGAAGGCGTACGTCTCGTCGCCGGTGGTGTCGAGGAAGTCCTCCAGCTCCTGGGGGAGCCCCAGTTCGGCGAGCAGGTCGAGGTAGAGCTTGGAGTGGGTCTGCTGGAGGTTGCCGCAGCCGAACTCGTCGATGAGCACCCGCATCACGGCCATCTGCGCGCGGATCGGCAGCCGCGGTATCGCCGGGAAGAAGTTCTGCGCCTCGGTCAGTCCGTCGAGCGCGAACTCCCGCACCACGTGGGCGAACTGCTCTCGGGTGGCCTTCTCGGCGAGATAGCTTCCGGCCGGGCTGCCCCCGCGTTCCTGGGCCAGCAGCCCGGCGAGGCGCTCCTTCCACTCGGCGCGGCCGGCGAGCGGGGGAGTGCGGCCGGCCAGGTCCTCGACGAGGGGCTCGATCCAGGCCGCCTCCAGCTCCTCGATCCGGGCGAGGACCGCGGAGCTCTGGAGGGTGCGGTTGTGGAGGAACAGCCGCTTGTGCGGACTGTCTTCCGGCTTCGGGTTCACGTTCAGCACGGGACCTCCCGGTCGGTCTCGATCACGGCGCGCCGCAGCAGTTCGGTCTTCAGCGAGCGGTACCAGTCGTCCCGGTCCAGGCCGTACCGTGCGTACGCGGAGTGCAGCTGCGCCGCCCGCTCCTCGCCGCGGTCGGTCAACAGGGCCTTGCACAGCTCCGGTTCGACGTTGGCCAGCGCGACGACCCAGCCGTCCACGGGTCCGGACTCCAGCAGGAGGTGTTCGAGCCCCTGGGCCACGGGCACGCCCGGGCCGGCGTCGATCAGGGCGCGGGTGAACTCCGGCTCCCCGGCGGAGTCCTTGACCCCGGCCACCCCCGGCAGCGCGCAGACGCGCAGCAGGGTGCCGAGGTCGAGGGTGTTCCCGGAGACGGCCGACTCGTGGTAGACGATCACGGGCAGTCCGGCCCCGGCCACGGCCTCGAAGTGGCGGAACATCTCCTCCTGGGTCACGTCCGCCCCGTACGGGGTGGTGACCACGACCGCGGCGGCGCCCAGTCCGCCCGCACTCCGGGCGAGTGCGAGGGCCCCGGCCGTGGTGGGCCGCAGGATGCCGGCCAGGACCGGCAGTCCGTCGGCGTACCGGACGGCCGCGCTCAGCGTGTCCCGCCACTGCCGGTCCGACAGGGAGCCCCCCTCGCCGGTGCTCAGTGCCGGCAACAGGGCGTCCGCGTAAGGCCGTACGGTCGCGATCAGGCGGGCCATGCCCTTTTCGTCGATCTCTCCCGCCGTGTCGACCGGGGTGACGAGAGCGGTGGTCATTCCGGTGATCATCGGTCCTCCGTCACAGGGCTTCGGCCGGCACGCGCAGGGCGAGGGACTGCCGGTAGAGGCTTTCCAGCGGCTCGGGGAAGACGGCTTCCGGCCCGTCGGCTCCGGCCACGGCGCGCAGCGCGAAGCCGGTGGTGGCCGCGAGGCGCGGGCTGGCCGTGTGCAGCAGCCCCTCGCGGCCCTCGACCATGCCCAGGAGCAGCCGCTCGTGCACCGGCAGGGACGGCGGCAGCTCCGTGCCGGTGGCGCGCAGCACGTCGGCCTCCTCGTAGCCGAGCCGCTGGATGTCCATGACGGTGTGCAGGTTGTCCATGAACGGGTAGTAGGCGTCCTGGAGTTCGCGGGAGAAGCCCCAGATGATGTCGTCGCAGCGGCCCACCTGCTCCAGGCTCATGACGATCCGGCCGTCGAGCCGCTCCACGAAGAAGGCCTTGCAGGCGCGCCGCACGCCCTCGTCCTCGCTGTTCATGCCGAGGAAGAGCGCGGCGTCGGCGTACTCCTCACGGACGTGCGTGTCAGACGGCATGGCGGTCGAGCACCTCGCGCATCCGGGCCATGGCGTCGGAGAACACCTGCGGGTCGCGCGCGAGGGCGAAGCGGACGAAGGCCTCGCCGCGGTCGGGCTGGCTCCAGTAGAAGAACCGGCCGGGAAGGACGTACACCTCGGCCTCGGCCAGGACCCGCTGCAGTTCGGTGGCGGTCAGCTCCGGGTGGTTGATGCGCGCCCAGGCGACGCTCACCGCGGCGACGGGCTCCTGGTACTCCAGGATCGTGCCGTCGATCGCCTTGCGTATCGCCTCGCGGTTCTGGGTGAGAACCTCCCGGACGGATCCGAGTTCGTCACGGGTGGAGTCCTGGACGTACTGGGTCAGCATGTTGAGGACGAAGGGCGAGACGTTGAGCAGGACGCTGGTGTGGAGGTTGTACACGTCCTCGCGGATGTCGTCGCTGGCCGTGATCATGGCCGCCTTGGCGTCCTGGACGGGCCAGGTCTTGCCCGTGTCCTCGATGGCCAGGTAGGAGATGCCGGAGCTTTCGAGGAGCTCGTAGATGTCGAACCGGGCGAGCTTCTCGTCGTAGAGCGTGAACGAGGCGAAGCAGAAGTCGATGACCAGCAGCTTGTTGTGGTCCTTGCAGAAACGGACCACCTCTTCGAAGCCCTTGCGGCCGTGCTGGAGCAGCGTGAAGCCGGTGGGGTTGTTCGGGTCGACGAGGAACAGGGCGTCGGTGCGGACCAGGCGCTTGAGCTCGGAGTAGATCCGGTCCGGGTCGTGGAGCGCCGACTCCTCGATCGGGTACATCGGCACGCCCATGTTGTTCAGGACGTCGTAGAGGTTGTCGAAGCAGGGCTCGACCAGTGTGACCGACTTGCGCTGCTGCTTGAGGTACATGCCGGCGACCATCGTCGAGATCGAGGCGGCGTACGACAGCAGGGTCTTCTTCTTCGCCAGGGCGGTGTCCTGGCGGTGCAGGGTGAAGAAGGCCTCGATGAAGCGCTCCTCGGCCGTGGCCTGCAGGCCGCGCTCCGCCTCGTACCAGAGTTCGGGCAGCCGGGCGACGATCTCGCGCTGGCCGGCCGACTGCTGCTGGTGGGTGTGGGCGTCGGCGAGGTTGAACCTGGTGCGCAGCGCCTGGATCTCGTGCTGGGTCAGGTCGAGGAGCTGGTTGTCCGGGCTGGCCGGGCTGGGGTGCGTGGTCATGCTTCCTCCGGTCGAGGGCGGGCGTGCCAGGGGGAGTGCTGCGCGCTCGGGCGCGCTGTGCTCGCGGTGGGCGGGATCAGCTGCCGATCGGGCTGACGGAACTCTCCCGTGGGCGGCCGGCTTCTGAAGGGAACGCAGTGCGGCGGCCTTTGAGCTGTGTCATCGTGGTCCCCCATAAGCGGACTGCGGTCCGCTTCGGCAACGACCCTGACACATCGTGTTCACGCGGGCAAGCAAACGAACGGCGAAGAACGGCAGTTGGGGGTTAGGTGTGGCCGTCGCCCACCAGGCGCACGTGATGTCCGAGATGGGTACACTCGCGACAACCGACGTACCTACGAGGTCATGGACGAAGACACAGCATGACCAGCGGGTCACCTGAAGTGACCGAACTCATCCGGAAGCCGGTCCGCGAGCGGGCGGACGCGGCGCGAAACCGTGACCGCATCCTCACGGTCGCCGCCGAACTCTTCGGGGAGCACGGGGTCGAGAACGTGTCCCTCGACGCCATCGCGGCCCGCGCGGGGGTGGGCAAGGGAACGCTCTTCCGCCGGTTCGGCAGCAAGTCGGGGCTCGCCGTGGCCCTGCTCGACGCCCAGGAGAGCGAGCTCCAGAGCAGGATGCTGTTCGGGCCGCCGCCCCTGGGACCCGGAGCCGCCGCGAGCGAGCGGATCACCGCCTTCTTCGACACGTACCTGGACCTGCTCGACGCGAACCTGGAGCTGGTGCGGCTCTCCGAGACCACCGCGCCCGGCGTCCGGTACCAGATCGGCTCCTACTGCCTGTGGCAGCGCCACCTGTCCGTCCTGCTGGCCGAGGCGCGGCCGGAGCTGGACGCCCAGGGCACCTCGCACCTGCTGCTCGCCATGGTCGACGCCGATCTGCAGCAGGCGCTGCGCAGCAGCGAGTTCAGCCCCGGACGGATCCGCGGTGCGCTCGGCGAGATGGTGCGGCGGGTCCTGGAGGCCTGACCGGCGCACCCCGGACGGAAGCGGGCAGGGGTGGTCCCGGTACGGCGGAGGCCGTACCGGGACCGGCAGGTCGACGCGCGGGGCGTCAGACCTCCCTGACCGCCTCGATCTCGAGCGAGAGCTCGATCTCCTTGGAGACCAGGAACCCGCCGGTTTCCAGGGCCATGTTCCAGGTCAGGCCCCAGTCCTCGCGGTTGATCTTGCCGCGGGCCGAGAAGACCGTACGGTCGTTGCCCCACGGGTCCTTGGCGTGGCCCAGGTAGTCGACGTCGAGCTCGACACGGCGGGTGAACCCCTTGATCGTGAGATCGCCGGCGAGCGTACCGCTCGTACCGTTCCAGCTCACCGACGTGGAGGTGAACGTCGCCCGCGGGTGCTCCGCCACGTCGAAGAACTCGGCGGACCGCAGGTGATCGTCCCGGGCCGTGTCCCCGCTGTTGACACTGGCCATGTCGATCACCGCGGTGACCTTGCTGTCCTCGGGCCGCTCGCCGATGTAGACGGTGGCGTCGACGCCGGTGAACCGGCCGCGCACCTTCGTGAGCATGAAGTGCCGGCCGAGGAAGCCGACCTCGGCGTGCCCCGGGTCGACCTTCCAGTCGCCCACGGCCGGGAGTTCCACCCCGTCCACGGTGCGGGTCGGGGATGTCGCGCTACTGGTCATCGTCCGTTCCTCCTGCTCGTGTGTGGACGTGCTCAGACGCCGGACTCGGTCGGGAGCCCGCCCCCGATCCAGTCCTCCTTGCCGTCCTTGTAGGTGAAGACCTTCGAGTAGCCGAGCTCCGCGAGGCGCTCGGCCGCGATGCCGGAGTTGGAGCAGGTCGTACCGGTGCAGTAGACGATGACCTCGGCGTCCTTGTCGGGCAGCAGGCCGGGGGCCAGCTGGTCGACGTCGTCGACGGGGAGGAGGAGCGCGCCCGGCAGGTGCGCCTCCTTGTAGTACTGCTCGGGCAGGGCCTCGACGACCGCGGCCTTGCCGCTGTCGAGCTTCTGCTTGACCTCGTCGCGGGAGAGGTTCTGAACGGCCATGTGCCAGCCTCCGAAAATCAAGGATCAATAAGTGCGTACGCACGCACCTTAACAAGTATGTGCGGGCGCACGCAATGGGAGTAGGATCGGGACGTGACCGAACGGGATGATCGACTCGAGGCGTGGCGGGCGATGCTCCTCGCGCACAACACCGCCGTACGCGCCATCGAGGGCGACGTGCAGCGCGACGGCCGGATCCCCTTGACGTGGTACGACGTACTGCTCGAACTCAAGGCGGCCGGGGAGCACGGGCTCCGCATGCAGGAGGTGGCCAGCCGGGTGGTGCTCAGCCGCACCCGGGTCAGCCGCCTGATCGACGAGATGGTGCGCGCCGGCCTCGTCGACAAACTGCCGGACCCGCACGACAAACGGTCCTCGTGGGCCGTGATCACCCCGGCGGGGGCCGAGGCCCACCGGGCGACGGCCCCGGTCTACATGCGCAGCATCCAGAAGCACTTCTCCGCGCACCTCACCGACGAGGACGCCGCGGTGATCGCCCGGGCCCTGTTCAAGGTCGCCCAGCCGGACGCCGACATCCAGCTGGGCTGAGGTCCGGCCGTCCGGCCGGACGCCGTCCCGCCGTCCCGCCGTCCGGCCGTCCCGCCGTCCCGCCGGGCCGGCGTCCACCTCGCGCACCGTGCGCGGGATCCCGTACGGGTGCATTCGGGCCGGGCCCGCCGCCAGGAGCGGCGGGCCCGGCCCGTCTCACGCGCAGGAGGCGCAGAGTCCCCGGTAGGTGACCTCGACCCCGGACACCGTGAAGCCGAACCGCTCCTCGGCCGGGAGGCCGGCCAGCGGATCGCCGGTGGGGTGGACGTCGCGGATCAGGCCGCAGCCGGAGCACACCAGGTGCTGGTGGGGGTGGTGCGCGTTGGGGTCGTAGCGTTTGGCCCGGCCGTCGGTGGTCACCTCCATGACCTCCCCGAGGGAGACCAGCTCGCCCAGGGCGTTGTAGACGGTGGCCCGGGAGATCTCGGGCAGCCGCGCCACGGCGCGGGCGTGCACCTCGTCGGCCGTGAGGTGCACGTGGTCACCGTCGAGCACCTCCGCGACGACACGCCGCTGGGAGGTCATCCGCCAACCGCGCTCGCGCAGCCGCTCCAGCAGGTCACTCATATCGGCTCACCACTTTCACATGAGGAGGGGGCGGGTCCGGCGGCGCGGGCCACCGGGACGCCCCGGAGTTTCCCGCCTGTGGTCCGGGATCCGACGGGATGCGGGCTTGGTGTCGTTCTTGACTTGGAATGCGTCCATCGTAGGATCGGTCGTGTTGATAGCCAAGGGACAGGAACGGTCCGGAGCAGCGCGGGACTGGACGTGAGACCGTCCGCGACGGTGACCGCCCCGGCGTCAGGACGACCGTGAAACCGGGGCCCGCCACCGGGTTCCCGTGCCCCGAAAACGTTCCATCGCATGCAGTTCCTGATCACCGTGACCCCCGGTCCGGTCCGGAAGGATTCCCATGTCTGAGAACCATGATGCAATCGTCACCGATGCGAAGTCGGAGGGCGGCGGTGGCTGCCCGGTCGCGCACGAGCGGGCCGCGCACCCGACCCAGGGCGGCGGAAACCGCCAGTGGTGGCCGGATCGGCTCAACCTGAAGATCCTCGCCAAGAACCCCGCCGTGGCCAACCCCCTCGGCGGGGAATTCGACTACGCCGCGGCCTTCAACACCCTCGACCTCCCCGCGGTCAAGCGGGACATCGCGGAGGTGCTGACCAGCTCGAAGGACTGGTGGCCCGCGGACTTCGGCCACTACGGCCCGTTCATGATCCGCATGGCGTGGCACAGCGCCGGCACCTACCGGATCAGCGACGGCCGCGGCGGCGCCGGAGCCGGCCAGCAGCGGTTCGCCCCCCTCAACAGCTGGCCGGACAACGGCAACCTCGACAAGGCCCGCCGCCTGCTGTGGCCGGTCAAGAAGAAGTACGGCCAGAGCCTCTCCTGGGCCGACCTCATGATCCTCACGGGCAACGTCGCCCTGGAGACGATGGGCTTCGAGACCTTCGGCTTCGCCGGCGGCCGCGCCGACGTCTGGGAGCCGGACGAGGACGTCTACTGGGGTCCCGAGACCACCTGGCTCGACGACGAGCGCTACACCGGCGACCGCGAGCTGGAGAACCCCCTCGGCGCCGTCCAGATGGGCCTCATCTACGTCAACCCGGAAGGCCCCAACGGCACCCCGGACCCGCTCGCCGCGGCGCGCGACATCCGCGAGACGTTCCGCCGGATGGCGATGAACGACGAGGAGACCGTCGCCCTGATCGCCGGCGGCCACACCTTCGGCAAGACCCACGGCGCCGGCCCCGCGGAGAGCGTCGGCGACGACCCCGAGGCCGCCCCGATCGAGGCGCAGGGCCTGGGCTGGGCCAACTCCTTCGGTACCGGCAAGGGCGGCGACGCCATCACCAGCGGTCTGGAGGGGATCTGGACGAACACCCCGACCGCCTGGGACAACACCTTCTTCGACATCCTCTTCGGCTACGAGTGGGAGCTGTTCAAGAGCCCCGCCGGCGCCCACCAGTGGCGGCCGAAGGGCGGCGCCGGGGCGGGCACCGTACCCGACGCGCACGACCCGTCGAAGACGCACGCGCCGACGATGCTCACCACCGACCTCTCGCTGCGCATCGACCCCGCCTACGAGCAGATCTCGCGGCGCTTCCACGAGAACCCGGCCGAGTTCGCCGACGCCTTCGCCCGCGCCTGGTACAAGCTCACCCACCGCGACATGGGCCCGATCGTCCGCTACCTCGGCCCGGAGGTCCCCTCCGAGGTGCTGCTGTGGCAGGACCCGCTGCCCGCGCTGACGCACTCGCTCGTCGACGAGGCGGACGTGTCCGCCCTCAAGGCCAAGGTCCTCGCCTCGGACCTCTCGGTGTCCCAGCTCGTCTCCACCGCCTGGGCGGCGGCCTCCTCCTTCCGCGGCAGCGACAAGCGCGGCGGCGCCAACGGCGCACGCGTCCGCCTCCAGCCGCAGAGCGGCTGGGAGGTCAACAACCCCGACGAGCTGGCAACCGTCCTGCGCACCCTGGAGGGGATCCGCGGGGCCTTCAACTCGGCCCAGACCGGAGGCAAGGAGATCTCGCTGGCCGACCTGATCGTCCTCGCGGGCGGCGCGGGCGTCGAGCAGGCCGCCAAGGACGCCGGTGTCGAGATCCGCGTGCCGTTCGCTCCGGGACGCGTGGACGCCACGCAGGACCAGACCGACGTGGAGTCCTTCGCCGCGCTGGAGCCGGTCGCCGACGGGTTCCGCAACTACCTCGGCAAGGGCAACCGGCTGCCGGCCGAGTACCTGCTGCTCGACAAGGCGAACCTGCTGAACCTCAGCGCCCCCGAGATGACCGTCCTGGTGGGCGGCCTGCGGGTGCTCGGGGCGAACCACCAGCAGTCGCCGCTCGGCGTCCTCACCGCGACCCCCGGGTCCCTCACCAACGACTTCTTCGTCAACCTGCTCGACCTGGGGACGACCTGGAAGCCGACCTCCGAGGACGCGAACACCTTCGAGGCCCGCGACGACGCCACGGGCAAGGTCAAGTGGACCGGCAGCCGGGTCGACCTGGTCTTCGGCTCGAACTCCGAGCTGCGCGCGCTCGCGGAGGTCTACGCGAGCGACGACGCGAAGGAGAAGTTCGTCAAGGACTTCGTCTCCGCCTGGGACAAGGTGATGAACCTGGACCGGTTCGACCTCGTCTGATCCCCATCCGGCACGGGCCGGCCGCGCACCCCGCGGCCGGCCCGTGCCGTCCGGGCCTCCCCGCCGGGCCGGAGGGGCGCCTTCACCCGGACGGCGGAGCAGCGGGAGCCGCGCGCGCCGTGCCGGGGCAGTCTGTGCGTAGGACCGCCACCACCGCACAGACGAGGACCGCGCCATGTCCCACAGCAGGCGTATCAGCATCATCGCGGGAACGGCAGCGCTGCTGCTGACGGCCACCGCCTGCTCGGGCCTGGGCCGGAGCACCGTCGGAATGCTCGAGTTCCGCGGCCACGACTCGCCGGTCGAGGTGAGCTACAGCAACACCTCGGTCAAGGGCTGCCACCGCATCGCCCTGCCGAAGGGGGCGACCCACGTGGTGAACAACACCCTCGTGGACGTGGTCCTGTACCAGACGGAGGACTGCCGCAAGGTCGACCGGCGCGACGGCACCTACGTGGCCACCACCCTCTCGAACGTCACCGCCCCCGAAGCCCTGCCCTGGCGCAGCTTCAGCGTCATCCACTGACGTACCGGCGCCGGGCCGGAGCGGCCGGCACGGCATGCTGGGGAGGTGTCCTCTCCTTCCGCGCATCCCCAACCCGCCGAATCCGCCGACCTGATGGTCGTGTGCGGGGACGACGGGCTCGCCCACCGGCTGGCCGCAGAGCTCCGCGACGTCTACGAGGAGCGGGTGACGCTGGTCGTGCCGGCCGCCCGCGAGGTGCGCCCCGGTACGGGAACCCGGCAGGACCGGACCCGCGCCCGGGCCGGCGCCGGGCGCGCACTGCTGGGACGGTTCCCGGCTGCCCGGATCCGTACGGCCGCCGGGGACCGGGCCGCCGCGGGGGAGGTACCCGTACCGGAACTGCGGGTGCTGGAGGCTCCCGCCCCCGACGAAGAGGCCCTGGCCGCCGCCGGGGTTGCCAGGGCGGCCGCGCTGGCGCTCGTCTACGAGGACGACGAGACGAACGTACGGGCCGCCCTCGTGGCCCGGCGGCTGAACCCCAGGCTGCGCCTCGTCATCCGCCTCTACAACCGCAAACTCGGCCAGCACTTGGAGGAGTTGCTCGATCAGGCCGCGCTCCTCGCGGAACCCGGCATCGACCTGCGCGCGCTGGACTCCGCCACGACCGTGCTCTCCGACGCCGACACGGCCGCCCCCGCACTCGCCGCCTCCGCCGTCGCGGGCACCAGCAAGGTGATCCAGGCCGACGGCCTGCTCCTGCGCGCGGTGGAACGCACGCCCCCCGCCCGGGGAGAGGTCGCCGACCCTGGCCTGTGCACCCTGGCCCTGCTGTCCGCGACCTCCGTCGATCCGGCCGGCGCGGACGGATCGGAGATCGGCGGGGACCGGGGCCCGCAACTGCTCCCGGACGACCGGTCCGTGGCGGCCGCGACCGGTCGGGGGATCGTCGCGCTCGAAGCGGTCTCCCACGCGACCCCCGCGCCGGACGGCCGACGGCTGAACCAGGTCTCCCTGCCCGTCGGTTCACTGTTCTCCCGCAGGCTCCGCTGGTCGCTCGCCGGGATCACCGCAGCCGTCGGCGCCCTCGCCGTGGCCTCCTCGCTGGTCACCGGGGACACCCCGCTGCACGCCGTCTACCTGACCCTGCTCGACGTCTTCGCGATCAACGACCCCGCGCTCGACCAGCCGACCGAGCGTCAACTCCTGCAGATCCTGGCCGGGTTCGTGGGGCTCCTCCTGCTGCCGATCCTGGTCGCGGCGGCCCTCGAAGCACTGGGTGCCTTCCGCACCGCGACGGCCCTGCGCAGGCCGCCGCGCGGGCTCTCCGGCCACGTCGTCCTGCTCGGCCTCGGCAAGGTCGGCACCCGGGTGCTCGCCCGGCTGCGGGAGCTGGGGATCCCCGTGGTGTGCGTGGAGTCCGACCCGCTGGCCCGCGGGATCGCCCTCGCGCGCCGCCTGCACGTGCCCGTCGTGGTCGGCGACGTCACCGACGAGGGAGTCCTGGAGGCGGCCCGGATCCACCGCGCCCACGCGCTGCTGGCCGTGACCAGCTCGGACACCACCAATCTGGAGGCGGCGCTGTACGCCCGTTCGGTGAAGCCCGACGTACGGGTGGTGATGCGGCTGTACGACAACGAGTTCGCCACCGCGGTCTACCGCACCCTGCGCGAGGCCCACCCGGCGGCCCTCACCCGCAGCCGCAGCGTCTCCCATCTGGCCGCGCCCGCCTTCGCCGGGGCGATGATGGGCCGCCGGGTGCTCGGCGCCATCCCGGTGGAGCGCAGGGTGCTCGTGTTCGCGGCGCTGGAGGTGGCCGGCCACCCCCTGCTGGAGGGCCGCACCATCGACGAATCGTTCCGGCCCGGTGCCTGGCGGGTGATCGCCCGGGACACCGCCGCCCCGGGAAACCGCCGCCGCGACCTGGCGACGCAGCCGGGCTACGACGATGCCCGGCCGCCGGCCCTGATCTGGGACCTGCGCCCGGGCTACGTCCTGCGGCCGCAGGACCGCGTGGTCGTGGCCGCCACCCGGCGGGGCCTGGCCGAACTGCTCGGCCGCGCGCAGGCCCGTACGGCCGGCGCCGGGGACACCGGGGGCGGTCAGGCCGGCTCGTCCCGCTGAGCGCGGTCCATGCGGTCCTCGTGGTCCAGATCGTCCACGTCGTCCAGATGGTCCCTGTGGTCCCTGTGGTCCCTGTGGTTCATCCGGTCCGTCTGGTCCATGGGGTCGGTCCCGTCCATGTGGTCCGGCCCGTCGGTCCGCGCCGGCGGCCCGGACGGGACCGGATCGGTGCGCAGGAGGACGTGGTGCGTGCCGTGTCCCGCGGCGTCGACGTGCACCACGTGGCAGCCCACCCGCACGGTCTGGGTGCCCGCGGCGAACCAGCAGCCGGTGGGGCCCTGGGCGTACGGCAGCGGGGACCACACCTCCAGGAAGGTGCTGCCGTCGGGGTTGGTGCCCATCTCGACCAGCCGGTTGCCGTCGGGACGCAGCACCCCGACGTCGTGGCCGGGGGCGCCCACGTGGTGGTGGAACGTGACCCGGCGGCCGTCGTACGAGGTGGTTCCGGCGAACCCGCGGCTGTCCGCGTACAGGGTGTCGGTCTGGACCCACACGACGTGCTCGGTTTCCCGGAGCGGGCCGCCGTCCCGGCTGATCCCGGTCCGGAGCCAGGCCCCGTGGAGGGGCGCATCCATGGCGGGGCCTCAGGCCCGGTCGCCGTGGGCGCCGGTGGACTTCACCCGTGGGGTGGTGGAGGTCTCCATGGCGACACATTAACGGCGGGGCGGCCGGCGTGCCGGGTGTCGGACAGGATTGCGCCGCCCCCGTTCGGGAGGGGGCCGGGCGGCTGTCGTAGCATCACGGACATGCAGCCCATCCCCGCCCATCACCGCGCCCCGGCACTCGCCGCGGGCGTTCTGGCGGTGCTGCTGCTCGTGTGCGGCGGGCTGTTCACGCATCCCGGTTCCACGGGGCACGCGAGGGGCATGCGGCCCTCCGGGCCGGCACACGCCGGGATGGCGGGGATGGCCGGGATGCCGGGGATGTCCGCCACGGGCGCGACGCCCGCCATGGCCGGTACGGCTACGGTGGGGCCGCCCGTGAGCGCCGCGACATCAGCGAGCGACGGGGGCCCGGAGAGCGCCGCCGGCGCGGGCGCCGGTACCGACGGGGGCTGTTCAGCCCCGGGGCAGGACTGTCCGCTGGCCTCGGCGTACGCGCCCACCGTGCCGGCCGGTCCGGCAGGAGATCTCGCCGGTTCCGCCACATGGGGGACGCCGTCCCTGGCCCATGGCCACACGGGCCCCGTGCCGCCCCCGGCGTGCTCCCGCCCCAGAGCCCCCGATCTCGACTCCCTCTGCGTCAGCCGGACCTGACCGGTCCCGCACCCGTACCCGCCCGCACACCGGACGGCCGGGGTGCTTCGCCGCGTCCTGATCCACTGCCGCACTGCGATGTACAGGGAGTCCGTTCCCCATGGCTTCATCCACCGCGTTGTTCGTCACCGGTGTCTCCACCGGCCTGCTGGCCGGAGGCGCCTCCTGCGCCGCCGTCCAGGGAGGTCTGCTCGCCGGGGCCGTGGGCCGCCGGTCCGCCGAGTGGTCCCGGGAGAGGTGGGAGCGCAGCGGGCTCTTCGCCCCCGTCGGCGCCTTCCTCGGCGCCAAGCTCCTCTCCCACACCCTTCTCGGCGGCGCCCTCGGCCTGATCGGCGCCGCGGTCCAGCCCGGTCCGCGCACCCGGGCCGTGCTGATGCTGTGCGCGGGCGTACTGATGCTCCTGTTCGCCCTCGACATGTTCGGAGTGCGCGCGGTACGCCGCTTCGTGCCGCGCACGCCCGCCTCCTGGGGCCGGCGGGTCCGCCGCTCGGCCCGGAGTACGGCCGTCACCACGCCGGCCGTACTCGGCTTCCTGACCGTGCTGATCCCCTGCGGGGTGACCCTGAGCGTCGAGCTCCTCGCCGTCACCTCCGGCGGCCCGCTCGCGGGAGCGGCCGTCATGGCCGGCTTCGTCCTGGGGACCGGCCCGCTCTTCGCCGTCCTCGGCTTCTTCCTGCGCTCCGCCGCCCGGCTGTGGCAGGGGCGGCTGACCCTGGCGACCGCGGTCGTCGTGCTGCTCGTCGCGGTGTGGACCCTCGGGAGCGGGCTGCGGCTCGGCGGCTGGTGGCCCGCCGGGGCCCCGGCGGCGGTCGCCGCCGAGGCGGCGGCCGGGACGGTGGTGCTCCACCCGGACGGTACGCAGACGGTGACCATCCGGGCCCGTACGAACGCCTACGCCCCGGCAGCCGTCACGGCGAAGGCGGGTGTCCCCACCACCCTGGTCGTGGCCACGCGGGGGACGGGCGGCTGCGTCCGCTCCTTCGTCGTCCCCGACCTCGGCATCCAGAAGATCCTCCCCACCACCGGGACCACCGGCATCGACCTGGGCACCCGGCAGCCGGGGACCCTGGAGTACACCTGCGGCATGGGCATGTACGGCGGCCGGATCGTCTTCGAGAGCCAGGAGGGCGCCTCGTGAAGGAGCGCATGGAATTCACCGTCACCGGCATGCACTGCACCGGCTGCGGGCTGCTGATCGACGACGAGGTGGAGGAGCTGGCCGGCGTGGTCGCCAGCACGACGAGCCTGCGCACGGGCCGCACCGTCGTCGACGCGGACCGGCCCGTCGACCCGGCCGCCGTCATCGCGGCGATCGCCTCCGCGGGGTACGAGGCGCTGCACACGCGGTAGCGCCGTCCCGGGGCGCGCCACCGGTACGGGCACTGAGAACACGAGTACTGAGAACACGGCCACTGAGAAGAAGGACTGACGGACTGACATGGACAACGGTTTCAAGGGCGTTCCGCCCACCACCCTCGCCGACTTCTGGGCCGCGAGCAGGTCATGGACATCGGCATCCGCCCGCTCTGGGACGCGCCGCGCGTCGCGGGACCCGCGTACACCGTGCGGTGCGAGCCCGGGGACAACCTGATGCTCCACGCGGCCATCTACCGCGCCGAGCCCGGCTCGGTCATCGTCGTGGAATCGGGGGACCTGGACCACGCGCTCGCCGGCGGCAACGTCTGCGCCGTCGCCCAGCGCAGGGGCATCGCCGCCTTCGTGCTCGACGGGCTCCTGCGGGACCTCGGGGAGGTGCGCGAGGCGGGTTTCCCCGTCTTCGCCCGCGGCGTGGTCCCCGTCCCGGGGGCCAAGAAGAAGCTCGGGTCGCTCGGCGGGCCGGTCCGGGTCGGCGGAGTGGGCGTGCACCCCGGCGACATCGTGGTGGCCGACGAGGAGGGCATCGTGGTCACTCCGGCCGCCCGGCAGGACGAGATCCTGCGGGCCGCCCTGGACAAGCTGGCCAAGGAGGCGGGGGAGTCCCTCGACGCCTGGGAGGAGCAGCACCGAGGGCGCATCGAGGAGGCGCTCCGCGGCCTCGGCTTCACCGGCTGACCGCACGCGCGACGGGCCCCGGTCCCGGCCGGGGCCCGTCTGCCTCCGTACGCGTCCGTGCTCAGCCGCGGTCGTCGCCGCCCTGCCGGTCGCCGCCGCCCTGCGGAGCGGTGAGCAGGACCTCGCGGAGCCGGGCGACCAGGGCGGAGGCGCTCTCCGGCTCCCTGCCGGCCCCCTCGGCCCGGTGATCGGGGGGTGACAGCTGCTCCAGGCCGTCGGAGAGGACGTCGGCGTAGGCCTGCTCCTCCTCCACCATTCCGCCGGGCTGGCGCAGCCCGATGGTGACCTCGATGGCCTTGCCGATCAGCGCGGTCATCACGAACGAGAACAGGCCGAGCACCACCGTGGCGGTGAGCTGCTTGCTCAGCAGGTCCCAGGAACCGCCGTAGAAGAGGCCCTTGTGGCCCGTCAGGGTCCCGGTCGCGCAGAGGCCGGCCATCACCATGCCGACGATGCCGCCCCAGCCGTGGATGCCCACCACGTCCAGGGTGTCGTCCACGCCCAGCCGGTACTTCCAGCTGATCGCGAACGCGCAGGTCAGCCCGGCGAGGAAGCCGATGACGGTGGCCCATACCGGGCTCACCCCGCCGGCCAGCGGGGTCATGGCGACCAGTCCCGTGACGGCGCCCATGCACATGTCGAGCAGGCCGACCGTCCGGGTGCGCCACCAGCTGGTCACCGCCCAGCCGGCCATCGCGGCGCCCGCCGCGAGCTGGCTGTTGAGGAAGGCCATGGCCGCGCCGCCCGGGGTCCCCAGGGAGGAGCCGGTGTTGAAGCCGAACCAGCCGAACCACATGAGCGAGAGCCCGATGACCACGAGCGGCAGGTTGTGCGGCCGGATGCCCTGCCGGTCGAAGTCGGCGCGCTTGCCCGCGACGATGGCCAGAGCCAGTCCGGCGGCCCCGGACCCGATCTCCACGACCGTGCCGCCGGAGAAGTCGACGGCGCCGAGCTGCTCGGCGACCCAGCCGGCCGGGTCGAACACCCAGTGGGCCATGGGGATGTAGACCAGCAGGGTCCACGCGATGACGAAGGCGATCCAGCCGCCCATCTTCGCGCGGCCCGCGATGGAGCCGGCGATCAGGGCCACGGTGACGACCGCGAAGGACAGATGGAAGACCACGAAGGTGACCGTGGGGACGGAGCCGGTCAGCGAATCGACATCGATCCCGCGCAGGAAGGCGTGGTCGAGCGTGCCGATGACCCCGAGCCCGCCGGCGTCGGGGCCGAAGGCCAGGGAGTACCCGATCGCGAACCAGAGCACGGTGACGATCACCATGCAGAAGAAGATCATCTTCAGCATGGCGACGATCTGGCCGGTGCGGACCATGCCGCCGTAGAAGAAGGCCACCCCGGGGGCCATCAGCAGCACCAGGGCGGTGGCCATCATCAGCCAGGCCGCGTTGCCCGAGTCGGCGGCGGTGGGTGCGGCAGAGACCGCGGAAACGGTCGCGGCCATCGTGTGCGCGGTCACTTGTCACGCTCTCGTCGGTCCAGCACGGATACGACCTCGGCGAGCAGCGCGGCGTCCTGCTGCTCCGCGGCGTCCCGGGAGGCGCCCGCCGCGGCGCTCTCGCGGGGCGCGGCCCCGGCTCCGCCGACCCGGTCGCGGATCTCGTCCAGCGTCGCGTTGTCGTAGGCGACCTCCTCGTCCCGGCCGGGTACGTTCTCGTACTCCTCCGAGGTGCGGAAGCCGACGGCCTTGTCGATGACCTTGGCGATGATCCAGGTCATCACGAAGGCGAAGGAGCCCACCGCCAGCACGCCGACGGCCTGACGCCAGAGCTGGTCGAGGCCGCCCCCGTAGAAGAGGCCCTTCTTGCCGCTCATCGCGGCCGTCGCGAAGAAGCCGATGGACAGGACGCCGACGATGCCGCCCCAGCCGTGCACGCCGACCACGTCGAGGGTGTCGTCGACGCCGATCTTGTACTTCATGTTGACGGCGAAGCAGCAGACCACACCGGCGGTGAAGCCGATGATCAGCGCGCCGAGCGGGGAGACCTCGCCGCAGGCCGGGGTGATGGCCACCATGCCGGCGACCGCCGCCGAGGCCACGCCCAGCATCTCCACATGGCCCAGGCGCCACTTCTCGATGATCGGCCAGCCGATCATCGCGCCCGCGGCGGCCAGTTGCGTGTTGAAGAACGTGGTCGGTGCGCTGCCCTCGACCTGGAGCGCGGAGCCCGCGTTGAAACCGAACCAGCCGAACCACAGCAGGGCCAGACCGATGACGACCAGGGGCAGGTTGTGGGGGCGGATCGTCTCGCGCTCGAAGTCCTTGCGCTTGCGCAGCACGATGGCCACCGCGAGCCCCGAGGCGCCCGAGCTGAGCTCGACCGGCAGACCGCCGGCGTAGTCGAGCGCGCCCAGGGACTTGTTGATCCAGCCGTCGGAGGCGAACACCCAGTGAGCGGTGGGCACGTAGACCAGCATCGTCCAGGCGACGACGAAGACCAGCCACCCCTTCATGGTGGCGCGGCCCGCGATCGACCCGCTGATCAGCGCCACCGTGATGATCGCGAAGGACATCTGGAAGCACGCGAAGATCACGGTCGGGATGGATCCGTGCAGGGAGTCCATCCCGATGCCGCGGAAGAAGGCGTGGTCGAGATTGCCGATCATGCCGGCGCCGGCGTCCTTGCCGAAGGCGAGGGAGTAGCCGACCGCGACCCACAGGATGGTCACCAGCGACAGACAGGCGAAGCTCATCTTGAGCATCACCAGCACGTGCTTGGTTTGGACCATGCCGCCGTAGAAGAAGGCGAGGCCGGGGGTCATCAGCAGCACCATGGCGGTGCTCGCCATCATCCAGGCGGTATTACCCGTATCGTAGCCACTGGGCATCTGGTGGAGCTCTCTCTGGTCGTGAACAGGCTGGTCGGGGTGGGGAGTTCAGGTCTTGCGCAGGTTCGGGGCGGGTACGCCGATCAGCCTGCGCCGCACCGCGTCCCAGGCGGCCCCGAGCGCCCGGGTCACGGCCTCGGTGTGGTCCCCGAGCACCCGTACCCAGGCCCCGCAGTCCTGCGGGAGCACGCTGACCCCGTACCGGACCCCGCGGTCGGCCAGGGCCGTGTGCAGCAGGTCGGCGAGCTCGCGGGCGGGGGCGAGCGGGCTGACCGCGAAGAAGCAGGCCATCACGCGGTGCCCGGCCAGTACGGCGGGCCCGTCCACGGAGCCGCGGTCCGAGCCGGGGCCGGCGCCGCCCGGTTCCAGTCGTACGGTGTCCAGCGCCACCAACTCACCTCCCGGTCTGCGCAGTTCGAAGTCGGAGGCGAAGACCTGGTAGGCGTTGTGCTCCCCGTGCGCGAGCCGGCCGGACAGGACGGTCTCGCTCACCAGAACCGTGGCCGTGGGGTCGGCCGTGATCACCGTGCGCTGGTAGAAGCGGGAGTCGACGTAGGGGATGACCGGGTCCGGCAGGTACTCGACGTACGCGTCCGGGCCGGCGGTCAGGAAGGTCTGGGCGACGGCGTAGTCGTGCTCCATCCGGTAGACCTTGGTGGCCGCCTGCGTGGTGACGTGCGCCGAGGTGCCGGGGCCGAAGGACAGGTCGGTGCGCAGCCGGTCGGCCTGGATGACCCCGCCGCCCGTGGACATCAGGAAGGTGATGGGCAGGTCGGGGCGGTACGGGTCGAAGTAGAGCGGCCGCATGATCTGGAGCGGGGACTTCTGGTAGTGCCGCACCAGCTCGGTGCGCCCGCCGGCCCGCTCGAAGGCCAGCTCCAGCAGGCCGACCTTGCCGGGGCGCCCGACGGCGAGGGTGTCGGGCACCGAGGAGTGCCGCAGGACCTCCAGGGGGACGCGCGGCGGTTCGTAGTGGGCGGGCTCCAGGCGCGCGGGCGGCAGGAGGGCGCGGGGAGGAGGGCCGGGCGGGGTGAGGGGAGGGGTGGGGGGAGGGGTACGGGGAGGGTCCGCCACCGTGCTCACGCCGGCACCCGGCGGAAGGACTCGATGAAGGTGGCCACGTCCTCCAGGCCCTGTCCGGTGAGGCAGTTGGTCAGGACCACGGGGCGGCCCTCGCGCACGCGGTGCGCGTCGGACTCCATGACGCCGATGTCGCAGCGGACGTACTGGGCGATGTCGATCTTGTTGATCACGAGCAGGTCGGACTCGGTGATGCCCGGACCACGCTTGCGGGGCATCTTCTCGCCCTCGGCGGTGTCCAGGACGAAGAGGAAGAGGTCGACCAGGACCGGGCTGAAGGTGAGGGTGAGGTTGTCGCCGCCCGACTCGTAGAGCAGCGTGTCGACATCGGGGAACCGCTCCAGCATCTCTGCGCCCGCGGCCAGATTCATCGTCGGGTCGTCGCGCACGGCGGTGTGCGGGCAGGCCCCGGTCTCCACGCCCACGACGCGCTCGGGATCGAGCACCCCGGCCAGGGTGCGGCGGACCTGGCGGGCGTCCTCCTGGGTGTAGATGTCGTTCGTGATCACGGCGGGCCGGTGGCCGCGCGCGATCAGCACGGGTACCAGGGCCTCGATCAGGGCCGTCTTGCCGGATCCGACGGGGCCGCCGACGCCGACGCGCAGGACGTTGTCCTCGGTCATCACAGTCACACACCTCAAGTAGAAGACAGCTCGATATAGGGGGATGGGGAAGGGGCAGTGGAGGTCACGTCGCGAACAGCAGTGCCTCCGCACGCTCATGACGGCCCGACATGATGTCGGCCATCGGAACGCACCCGCCGAGGTCGGCGAGTTCACGGCTCAGGGCCGCCCCCGCCACTTCCTCGATGACGGGTGCGATCCCGCGCAGCACCACCTGCGCCTTGCGGTGGTCCGTGAGCCGCAGCCGCAGCGCGGCCCCGGTGAAGCTGGCCGAGTACGCGAACAGGTCGCTCACGACAGCCTGTTCGGCCGGGACACCGGCGGCCGCGTACGCGACTCCGGCGGCCACGGCCTGCGAGCCGGGGGCCCGCTTGGCGGCCACGAGCTCGGCGTACCGCTCCAGGGGCTCCCCGCCGACGCACTCGCGGGCCAGGTCCAGCAGCTGGCGGCCGGTCCGGGTGGCGGCGCGGCGCAGCCCCTCGTTCAGCTTGGCCGCGTTCAGCCGCCGGTCGGTCTCCGCCAGGGCCTCCCAGTCACCGGCCAGCGCGGCCCGGTGGGCCAGCGCCAGCGCGGTGGCGTCGGAGGGCCCCACCGCGTGCCGCAGCAGGTCGGCCAGCAGCCCCGGTACGCCCTCCGGGGTCACGGCCTTGGCCTGGGCGTAGCCCTCCAGGCCGTGGGAGAGGGTGTAGAAGCCGCTGGGGAAAGCCGAGTCGGTGAGCTGGAGGCTGACCAGCAGGGCCTGCACCGGCGTCACGGCCGCGGGGCTGATCGCGGCGGAGTGGGAGGCAGTGCTCATGCCAGGTAGAACAGGTGGTTCAGGGGCAGTTCGCGGGCCGGCTCGATGGTGGCCGGCACCCCGTCGAGGGTGACCTTGTAGGTCTCGGGGTCGACGGTGATGACAGGCAGGGCGTCGTTGCGGACCATGTGCTGCTTGCCGACGGTGCGGCAGTGCTTCACTGGCAGGACCCTGCTGTCCAGGCCCAGCTTCTCCGGAACGCCGAGCTCGATCGCGGCCTGCGACATGAAGGAGACCCGGGTGGCCTGCTTGGCCTTGCCGTACGCCCCGAACATCGGCCGGTAGTAGACAGGTTGCGGGGTCGGCAGCGAGGCGTTCGGGTCGCCCATCAGCGCCCAGTTGATCAGTCCGCCCTTGATGACCATCTTCGGCTTGGCGGCGAAGGAGCCGATCGGCCACAGCACGATGTCGGCGAGCTTGCCCGCCTCCAGCGAGCCGATGTACTCGGCGGTGCCCGAGGCGATCGCCGGGTTGATCGTGATCTTGGCGAGGTAGCGCAGCGCGCGGAAGTTGTCGTTGCGCTCGGTGTCGCCGTCGAGCTTGCCGCGCTGGTCCTTGCAGTGGTGCGCGGTCTGGAAGGCGCGGGTCCAGGACTCGCCGATGCGGCCCATGGCCTGGGAGTCCGAGGAGAAGATCGAGATGACCCCCTCGTCGTGCAGCACGGTCTCGGCGGCGATGGTCTCGGCGCGCACGCGCGAGTCGGCGAAGGAGACGTCCTCGGGGATGTCGTGCGACAGGTGGTGACAGACCATCACCATGTCGAGGAGCTCGTCGACCGAGTTCACCGTGTACGGCAGCGTCGGGTTGGTCGAGGACGGCAGCACGTTGGGCTCGCCGGCCACCCGCATGATGTCGGGGGCGTGGCCGCCGCCCGCGCCCTCGGTGTGGAAGGTGTGGATGGTGCGCCCGTCGATCGCCGAGCGGGTGTCCTCGAAGAAGCCGGACTCGTTGAGGGTGTCCGTGTGCACCGCGACCTGCACGTCGTAGGCGTCGGCCACGTCGAGGGCCTTGCTCAGCGCGGCCGGGGTGGTGCCCCAGTCCTCGTGCACCTTCAGGCCGCAGACGCCCGCCTCGACCTGCTCGATCAGCGCCTCCGGCAGCGAGCCGTTGCCCTTGCCGAGCAGGCCGACGTTGACCGGCAGGTCCTCGGACGCCTGGTACATGCGGCCGATGTTCCACGGACCCGGGGTGCACGTGGTGCCGTTGGTGCCGTCGGAGGGGCCGGTGCCGCCGCCGATGAGGGTGGTGATGCCGTTGGACAGGCCGTGCTCGGCCTGCTGCGGGGCGATGAAGTGGATGTGCGTGTCGATGCCGCCGGCCGTGGCGATCATGTGCTCGCCCGAGATCACCTCGGTGCCGGGCCCGATGACCAGCTTGGGGTGGACCCCGGACTGGGTGTGCGGGTTGCCGGCCTTGCCGAGGCCCGCGATGAACCCGTCCTTGATGCCGAGGTCGCCCTTGACCACGCCCAGGATCGCGTCCATGACCACCACGTTGGTGATGACCAGGTCCAGGGCCCCCTGGAGGTTGGTGGCCTGCGGGTCCTGGGCCATGCCGTCGCGGATGCCCTTGCCGCCGCCGTAGACGGCCTCGTCGCCGTAGTGGCCCTCGTTGTGGTCCTTCTCGACCTCGATGACCAGATTGGTGTCCGCCAGGTGGAAGCGGTCGCCGACGGTCGGCCCGAACAGGTCGGTGTACTGCTTGCGGCTCAGGACAGCCATCGCTACTTGTCGCCCTTCTTGGAGGTCTTGGACTTCTTGGCGGCCGCGGTCTTGGCGGGCGCCTCGGCAGCGGGCTTCGCGGGCTTCGCGGTCTTCGTGGCCTGCACGGCCGGCGAGGCCGCCTGGGCCTCCGCGGCCTGCTGGGCCGTCTCCGCCCGGGCTCCCAGGAATCCGAGCTCGACGGCCCGGTTCATCGCGCGGATGCGGGTGTCGGTGGAGCCGAGGCCGCCGTTGACGAGGGAGCTGAAGCCGATCAGCCGGCCGTGGCCGCTGTACGCGGTGAGTTCGACCTCGCGGGTGTCGCCCGGCTCGAAGCGGACTCCGGTGCCCGCGGGCAGGTCGAGGTGCATGCCGTAGGCGGCGTTGCGGTCGAAGTCGAGGGCGCGGTTGACCTCGAAGAAGTGGTAGTGCGAGCCGACCTGGACCGCGCGGTCACCGGTGTTGGAGACGGTGACCGTGGCCTTGCGGCGGCCGGCGTTGATCTCTACGGTGCCTTCGCCGTAGAGGTAGGTGGCGCCACCTGACATGGGGGTACTTCCCTTCCTTCGGATCAGTGGGGGGAATGGCCGTGCGGGTGGCCGTGACCGTGACCCTGGCCGTCCGCGCGGCGGTGGGTCTCGCCGGGCTCGTGCGGGTGCGGGTGGGGGTGGTGCGCGTCCGGATCCGGGGCCGCGTGGTCGGCGCCGTGGTGGGGGCCGTAATCGTGACCGTGGTGGCGGTCGCCGCCCGGGCCGTGGGAGTGCGCGTACCCGCGCCCGTGTTCGGCGTCCAGGCCTTCGGCCACGCCGTCCTGCCCGTGGGCCAGCCGGTGCAGCGCCTCCTGCGCGCGGGCCCGTACGACCTGGGCGATCGCCGCCGCGGACAGCAGCGGCCCGGTGTCCAGGACCCCGGCCGGGAGCTCGGCGGGCGGGGCGAACGCGGCCCGGACCAGGGCGACGTGCCCTGCGCCGAGACGGCGGCAGCGCTCCGCGCCCTCCGCCAGGCCGGGGTCGCCGCCGTCGAAGGCGACCTCGACCCAGCGGTGGTGCCCGTACTGGCGGACCAGCCGGGCCACCCGGAACAGGTCGGCGTCCTCGAAGGGACCCGCGGCCGGCGCGGTGACCAGTACGGCGGAGGTGTCGGGCGCCTCGCGCACCGCCTTGAGGGCGGCGGTACGGAGCCACGCGGTCAGGTGGTCCACGGTGGCGAAGGGGGGCGCCAGCACGAGCCGACCGGGGCCCGCCTCCCGGCCCAGCCAGCGCAGGGCGCGGGCGCAGTCGGCGATCAGCCCGGGGTCGCGCCCCAGCGTCATCGGGACCACGCACACCGGCCCGGCCGAGGCGGCGAGCGCCGCGCGCACGGCTTCGGCCAACGGCCGGCCGGGGTGCACGGCGCCTGCCGCGGCGCCGCCCTCGTGACCGCCGGCCAGGACGACCGGGGCCGCCGATTCCGGTGCCCGGACGGGCTGTTCGGGGCGCTCGGGTGCGATGGCCGCCACCGCTCAGGCGCCGACGGGGTCGTGGCAGGAGACGAGCTTGGTGCCGTCCACGAAGGCCGCCTCGACCTGGAGCAGCGGAAGCATCTCCCGTACGCCCTTCATGACATCGGCGGCGGAGACGATCTGCTTGCCGAGCTCCATGCACTCGGCGACGGTCCGGCCGTCGCGGGCGCCCTCGAGGATGCCCTCGCTGATCAGGGCGCAGGCCTCGCTGTAGTTGAGCTTGACGCCGCGGTCCCGCCGCTTGCGGGCGAGGTCGGCCACGACGTAGATCCAGAGCTTGTCCATCTCACGGGGAGCGAGATTCATCGGTCACTCACTTTCGGCTCTCAGGGCGGTCCGGGTGCTGTACGTGCTGCGGGTGCTGCGGGTGCTTCGGCTGAGGTGGTGTCAGGTCCGTCGCAGCCGCGGGATCTGCGGGACGGCGGCGACGAAGACGCCCGTGGTCAGGACGAACGGCCAGGTGAAGGTGTGGCCGCCGAACGGGGCGAAGAACGCGGTCAGCGCGGCCGTGAATCCGGTTGCGGCGGCGGCGCCCAGCACGGCGAACGCGAAGCTCCAGCGGGACCGGACGAGGAACACGCCGCACAGGGCCATCGCGACGAGCACGCTGCTGTAGCCCATGAGCCCCTGCGCGACGGCATCGGACGGTGAACCCAGCGACCAGGCAACGAAGATGGCGGTGACGCTGCCCACGCACGCCATGACGCCGGCGAGCCGGCTGGCCACGAAGATGCCGGCGAGGAAGATCAGGCCGACGTACCACTGCGGCATGAAGAAGATCTGGCCGACGTTGGAGAAGAAGGCGCGCCAGAGCTGGCCCCAGTTGAGCGCGGTGGCGCCGTCGGCGGCCGCCGGCAGCGCCGCCAGACCCGGACCCGTGTGCCAGACCCGGGAGAAGCTCGGCGCCGCGATGGTCATGACGCTCGCGAGGATGCAGAACGGCGCGGTGAACGTGGGGATGTTCCAGGTGCCGAGGATGGTGGCCAGCGCCGAGGTGACGACCACCACGGTGACGCTGCCGCCGATCGCGAGCAGCAGCGTGGACAGGTGGTTCCAGCCGAGGAACACGGCGAACGCGAGGGAGACCAGGGTGCCGTTGAAGCCGCGCAGCCCGGCCGAGACGATCTCGCGGTCGATGCCGAACGTGTAGGCGGTGGCGGTGCCGACGGCCGCGCCGAGGAGTCCGTAGAGGGCGTACTGCCAGCCGGCGGCGGCCAGGGCGGCGAGGAAGAGGATGCCGGTGATCGCGTTCGGCATGAAATCGACCTGGGCGACGCCCCGCAGGACTTCCTGGATGAAGCTCGCGGGTTGAGCGGGAGCTTGGCGTGCGGCGGGCTCCGTTGCCACGGCCTGCATTTCCTTCTCCTCTGCACAAGAAGAGGGCCCCGCGGGGCCCTTGGTTCGGAGGTGCGTCCGGTGGGGGCGACTGGATCGAGATGAACCCAACGTCACGGATCGAGTACCGACAGTAGCGGGAAATGCGGATGATCCCGGCTGGAATTGGGCGTGTCGATGCAACGGGGAGGCGGCCCCCTCGCGTCCGGCCGCCTCTTGCGAGGGATGGGCAATAAGGCGTGCGGTTCCGCCTTCGCCGCGCCCGGAAGGGTCATCACCCCGGGGTCCGTGGCGCGCCGCACCGGCGGGCCGCGGCCGGTGGTGTCGGCTGGGCGGGTGAGAGTCTCCGTGCGGGCCCGCTGGTGGGCCGAGCTGCCGCCGGCCGCCGGCGCCGCCGTCATGGCCGCCGGCATCATCTCGACCGGGCTGCACCTCATCGGTCGAAGCACGCTCTCGCTCCTCGCGCTGGCCCTCGCCGCGGCCCTGTGGCTCGTGCTCGCCGGCGACTTCGCCGCCCGGTTGCTGGGCGACCGGCGGCGGTTCCGCGCCGAGGCCGACACCCCGGCGGCCCTCACCGCCGTGGCCGCCACCGCCGTGCTCGGCTCCAGGCTCGCCGCCGTCGGCTGGACCGGGTCGACCCCCGTGGCCGTCGCCCTGCTGGCGCTGGCCGCCGCGCTCTGGCCCGGACTGCTGGTCGCCGTCCTGCGGCACTGGGGCTACCGGATGCCCGGTGCGGCCTTCCTCGTCTGCGTGGCCACCCAGGGCCTCGCCGTCCTGGCGAACGCCCTCGCCGTTCCCACCGGCCAGGACTGGCTCGGCCGGGCCGCGCTGGCCGCCTTCTGTCTGGGGCTGCTGCTCTACGCCGAGGCGCTCGTACGCTTCGACTTCCGCCAGGTGGTCTCCGGCGCGGGCGACCACTGGGTGGCCGGCGGTGCGCTCTCCATCACGGCCCTCGCCGGGTCCGGGCTCGTGGCCTCGCCCCTGTGGACGGGATGGGCGCACGCGGGGCTGCGCGGCGTCACGCTGGCCGCCCTCGGCCTCTCCCTCGCCTGGTACGCCGTGCTGCTCGCCGCCGAAGCCGTCCGGCCGCGCCCGCGCTACGACATCCGGCGCTGGTCGAGCGTCTTCCCCCTCGGCATGACGGCCACCGCCTGCCTCTCGGCGGCCGCCCCGACGGGCGTGGAGTGGCTGCGGCCCCTCGGTGCGGTGCTGCTCTGGGTGGCGGTCGGCGCCTGGGTGCTGACGTTCGCGGCCCTGCTGGCGGAGCGCGGGCGGACGCCTCCGCGCGCGTGAGCCGGCGGGCGCCGGCTCCCCGGCGGCCCTACGGTCGCCGCCCCGTCCCTACGGTCGCCGCCCGGTGCCGTCCCATCGCGGGGAGAGGAACACGCAGCACAGCAGGGCCACGGCCAGGGCCAGGGCCCACTCCGCGCCGTGGCGCAGCGTCAGTGCCGCCCCGGCGAGGGCTCCGAGGAGCAGGGCCACGACCGTCACGAGGCGGCGTAGCGGACCCGGCCCCCACGGGTCGGCCGCCAGACCGGTCAGGGCCCTGGTGACGACGGTGGTGGTGAGATCGGGGACGGCGAGCCGGTGCACGACGGCGTTCTGCAGGCCCATGCCGAGGGCCAGCAGGGCGATGACCGGCGGCGGCCCGGAGCCGAGCGCGGTCAGTACGAGCGCCCCGCCCACCAGGACCGTCTGGATCGCCACCAGCGGCGCGAACATCCTGGCCGCCCCGGTGGTCCGCCGCAGCCGTCCGGCGGCCGCCGCCCCGGCCAGGAACGCGCCGAGGGCGAGCAGGGAGTCCGGGGCGGACAGGGAACGGTCCCCGGCGAGCGCGAAGCCGAGGAAGACCACGTTGCCCGTCATATTGGCCACGAAGACGTGGCCGAGCCCCAGGTAGCTCACCGCGTCGACCACACCGCTGACGAAGGTGAGGACGATCAGCAGCGGCGGCAGCACCCCGTGCGGGGCCCGCGAGCCGTCCGCCCCGGGCGGGAACAGCACGTCGGCCAGCGGCGGCAGGATCCCGCGCCGCCTTGGTGGGGTGGAGGTCAAGGGGTGCCTCTGGTCGGGGCGTACGCCGGTCCGTGGCAGGTGGGGTGAGGGACCTCCGCCGGAAGCGGACGGACCCGTGCACCCCGAAAGGGAGCGGAGCGGAGGGGGCTTTGTCCCGCGGAATGCTAGCGATCCCCGGCGGACGATCGAAGGAGCGACCCGCGGAGGCCCCAGAAGGCCCGGCTCCCGCACCGGGATCCCAGGTGAGGAACGTCCATTCCACGACCGGCCGCGCCTGCGCGGCCGGCTGGTGGCCGCGTACCTTCCCCGTCGCGGTGGCGGGCACCGTGGGCGCTCAGTAGGGTCGCCGTATGGCATATACCTTTCAGGTCACCGTCGATTCCGCCACCCCGCACGACCTCGCCGACTGGTGGGCCGATGCCCTGGGTTGGGACGTCGAGCCCAGTGACGAGGAGTTCATCCGCAAGATGATCGCCGCCGGGCGGGCGACCGAGGAGGACACCACCACCCACCGGGGCGTCCTCGTCTGGAAGGCCGGCCAGGGGATCCGCCACCCCGAGGGCCTCGAACGGGCGCCCCGCATCCTCTTCCAGTTCATCGAGGAGCCCAAGACCGTCAAGAACCGCGTGCACCTCGACGTCCGCACCGGCGAGGACGACCCGCGGGCCCTGGTCGAGCGGCTCCTCGCCAAGGGCGCCGTGCACCTGCACGAGGGCAACCAGGGCCCCTCCGTCTGGACCACCCTCGCCGACCCCGAGGGCAACGAACTGTGCGTCTCGCACTGACCCTCTCGCCCTGACGCTCTCCGACTGCCCCTCTCCCACGGACCGTTTCCCACGGACCGGCACGACGCCCCACAGCACTAGGCTGGGCCCGTGAACGTCATCCTCTTCGGTGCCACCGGCATGATCGGCCGGGGCGTGCTCCGCGAGTGCCTGCGCGACGAGTCCGTCGACAGCGTGCTGGCCGTCGGCCGCAGTCCCCTCGCCGTCTCCCACCCGAAGCTGCGCGAGCTCGTACGGGCCGATCCGACCGACCTGTCGGCGCCCGGCGGCCCCGACCTGGCCTCGTACGACGCGTGCTTCTTCTGCCTCGGCATCTCCTCCTTCCGCATGAAGGAGGAGGAGTACCGGCGGATCACCTACGATCTGACGCTCGCCGCCGCCCGCCCCCTCGCCGCCGCCAACCCGGGGCTGACCTTCGCCTACGTGTCCGGCGAGGGCACCGACAGCACCGAGAGCGGCCGCACCATGTGGGCCCGGGTCAAGGGGAAGACCGAGAACGACCTGCTGGGGCTCCCCTTCGAGGCGTACATGTTCCGGCCGGGGATCGTGCAGCCGGACCGCGGCATTCCCTCCAAGACCCCGCTCTACCGCGCCGCTTACGCCGTCACCGCGCCGCTCTTCCCGCTCCTGCGCCGCTTCGCGCCCGACCTGGTGACCACCACCGGGGCCCTGGGCCGCGCCATGATCGCCGTCGCCGCGGCCGGGCCCGGCGATGCGGACACCCAGCGGATCCTGCGGCCGCGCGACATCAACCGGGTGGGCGGCGAAGGCCCGCACCGGGCGAAGGACCTGCGGTAACGGGCCGATATTCGGTTTCGGCCAGGTCCTCCCGCACCCGAGAATGAGGGATCTCGAACCGGGAGGAACCCCATGAGCCAGGACCGCCTGACTCTGCACGACCTGATGCCCGCACAGGCACTGACGGAGGCCATCGACGCCGGACACGTGGCCCGCAAGGCCCACCCCGAGCTGCCGCTGTCCCTCTACAGCTACACCCGGACCGCCCAGTACGAACAGGTCTGGAACCAGGTCACCACGCGCTGCCGCGGACTCGTCGCCGACGACGTCACCGGTGAGGTCGTCGCGCTGCCGCTGCCCAAGTTCTTCAACGTCGGCGAACACGAGGCGGGCCGGCCCTACGCGCCGGCCCTGCCGGACGACGAGCCGTTCGAGGTGTACGACAAGGTCGACGGCAGCCTCGGAGTGCTCTTCCACTACGCCGGCACGTGGCGGGCCGCCTCCCGGGGTTCCTTCACCAGCACGCAGGCCGTCTGGGCCCAGCGCCGCCTCGACGCACGCGACACCTCCGCACTGGTCCCCGGCACCACCTACCTCGCGGAGATCGTGTACCCGCAGAACCGTATCGTCGTGGACTACGGGGACCGCCGCGACCTGGTCCTGCTCGCCGCGTACGGCGCGGACGGCGCCGAGGTGCCGCTCGCCGAGGCCGCCGGCCACTGGCAGGGCATCGGCTCCGTGGTGAAGGTGTGGCCCGCCATGCCGCTCGGCGAACTGCTCGCGCTGACCGGGTCCAGCACCCTGCCGGGCGGCGCTCCCGCGACCGGTACCGACGCGGAGGGTTTCGTCCTGCGCTTCGCCTCGGGTGTCCGGGCCAAGGCCAAGATCGCCGAGTACGTACGCCTCCACAAGCTGCTCACCGGCGTGACCGAGCGGGACATCTGGCGCGGCCACGGCATCCAGCGCTTCGCCGGCCTGCCCCTCAAGCAGCTCGCGCAGGGCCTGAACTGCACCGTCGCCGACATCGAGGCCTCGGGCGGCAAGCCCCTCGACGCCCTGCTGGAGCAGGTGCCCGACGAGTTCGACCACTGGGTGCGCTCGGTGATCGAACGCCTCGAAGCCGAGGCCGCGCTCCGCGAGCGCGCCGTCGACGAGGCGTACGCCTCGCTGGCGCACCTGGCCGGCGACCGGGGAGCGTTCGCCCGCGCGGCCGGGACGACGATCCGCGACAGCGCGGTCCGCGGCGCGCTCTTCCAGCGCCTCGACGGCAGGACGACCGAGCTCCTCACCTGGCGGCAGGTGCGGCCCGAGACCTCCGACCCCTTCACGCACGACGAGGAGAACTGAACCCGTGTCCGAAGCACCCGAAACCGGGGCCCCCGTGTCCCCGGCCGCGTCCGCCGAGCCCCCCGCGCTCCCGGTGGTCCACGTCATGACGGGGCTGCCGGCCTCCGGCAAGACCACCGCCGCGCGCGCCCTCCAGGCGGAGTCCGGCGGCCGGATGCGCCGCGTCAACCTCGACGACCTGCGGGCCATGCTCGACGTGCCGGACCCGGAGCGCGCACGCTCGTACAAGCACGAGCAGACCGTGCTGGACATCCAGGACGCGGCCGTCAGCGCGGCCGTCGAGGGCGGCTTCGACGTGGTCGTCGACAACACCCACCTGACCTCGTACATCCCCAAGCGGCTCAAGGCGGCCGTCGCGGGACGGGCCACCTTCGTGGTGCACGACTACACGGACGTGCCCGTGGAGGAGTGCCTGCGGCGCGACGCCGCGCGCGAGCGGCAGGTCGGCGAGGAGATCATCCGGATCCTCGCGGACAAGCACGCGAAGGCGAAGAAGGGCGGCTGGCGGCTCACCGCGGACTGGCTCAACGACCAGCCGGACGTGTCCCCGTACGTCCCGGACCCCGCGCTGCCCACGGCCGTGATGTGCGACATCGACGGCACGCTGGCGATGACGGGCGACCGCAACCCGTACGACTTCACGCGCTGCGGCCTCGACACGCTGAACGCCCCGGTGCGCGACGCGCTGGACTCCTTCCGGCGGGCCGACGGCGACACCGTCGTGCTGCTGTCCGGGCGGGGGGAGGAGTACCGCGAGCCCACCGAGGCCTGGCTGCGGGAGCACGCGGTCCCGTACGACGAGCTGTGGATGCGGGCGGCGGGCGACACGCGCCGCGACGACATCGTCAAGGCGGAGCTGTTCAACGCGCACGTGCGCGAGCGGTACGCGGTCCGCGTCTCCCTGGACGACCGGGACCGTGTGGTGGCCATCTGGCGCCGGATGGGGCTGGCGACCTGGCAGGTCAACTACGGCGACTTCTAGGACGGAGCCGCTTCCCGCACGGCGGCTTCCGGCCGGCTCGCCATACTGGAGCGGTGGACGAGCCGAACGTACTGATCGTGGACGGTGCCAACGTCGTCGGATCCGTGCCGGACGGCTGGTGGCGCGACCGGCGCGGCGCCGCCGAGCGGCTGCGCGACCGCCTCGCGCTGCGCGGGGAGGGCGAGGAGATCGTCCTCGTCGTCGAAGGCGCGGCCCGGGGCCTCGCGTCGGTGCCGGGCGTACGGGTCGACGAGGCGCGGGGGAGCGGCGACGACCGCATCGTGGAGCTGGCGGCCGCGTACGCGCAGAGCGGCGGGCGGGCCGTGGTCGTGGTCACGGCCGACCGGGAACTGCGGACACGGGTACGGGCGCACGGTGCGCGGTGCGTGGGACCGCGCACCGTACGCCCGGAAGCGTAGGCACGGGCCGCCGGGTCACGGCGGCGGGACGGCTAGGCGCGGCAGTACTTGACCTCGCCGAAGTTCTTGACGTAGCGGGCGGCGACCCAGTTGTCGTCGCGGTCCATGGCCGCCGCGGACTTCGCCGACTTGGGCATCATCGCGCCCTTGCGGTCCTCGTCCAGGGGCTGGCGCTCGTCGCGTTCCTTGAGCAGGTACCAGATGTTGTTGCCGTCGACGCGCTCGCCGCGCGTCTTGCACTCGATGGCGACCTTCTCGTGCGAGTGCAGCCGGCCCACCTTCTGGGAGTGGGTGGTCGGCCGGCTGCGGACGGTCAGCGGGCCGCGCGAGGTGACGACGCCGCGGGCGTGCTTGCGCTTGCCGTACTCGTCGTCGCGGTCGGAACCGTCCTCGTCGTCGTCGGCGAGCGAGGTGGTCAGGACCGGGCCGCGCGGCGCCGAGTGGTCGGCGGCGACTGCCGCGCCCGCGCCGACCAGGCCGAGCACCAGGCTTCCGGCAGTGAGGGCGAGGATGGTCCTGGTGGGCTTCAGCATGAGCCGGCTCCTCCGAGAATGCGTCCGTCCGTGCTGCGGAACGCGGCACGGGGCGGCAACCGGGCGGTTGCCAGGGACGACTATGGCGACGCGGGGCCGTGCGGTCCCGCTGGCGCACCGCGACGTCGCCCGATATGCCCAATATGTAGAGGCGGCTCCGGAGGAGGGGCCGAGGCGGCCCCTCCTCCGGATGCGGGCACCGCGCGGCGCCGCCACAGTGGGTGCCATGGGTATCGACGATTACGGCGGCGGCCCCGGCGCGCAGCAGACCGGTGTCATGGTGGTCACGACGAACGACGTCCCCGGCTACCGGGTCGAGCAGGTCATCGGTGAGGTCTTCGGCCTCACCGTGCGCTCCCGCCATCTGGGCAGTCAGATCGGCGCGGGCCTGAAATCGATGATCGGCGGCGAGCTGAAGGGCCTCACCAAGACCTTGGTGGAGACCCGCAACCAGGCCATGGAACGCCTCATCGAGCAGGCGAAGGCGCGCGGCGCGAACGCGGTGCTGATGATGCGCTTCGACGTGACCGAGGCGGCCGACATCGGCACCGAGGTGTGTGCGTACGGGACGGCCGTCGTCCTGGTGCCGGCGGGCACCTGACCGTACGGGAACCCCCACCCGGCACAGAAGTCCAGGACGGGGCGCGGCTTTGTCCATGGGCGTGGCGGGGTGCGGTCCGCAGGCTGGCAGGTCAGTGAGCGGACCGCCGGCC
The DNA here is from genome assembly GCF_053593795.1 of Streptomyces sp. NPDC002104. Lineage (NCBI taxonomy): Bacteria > Bacillati > Actinomycetota > Actinomycetes > Kitasatosporales > Streptomycetaceae > Streptomyces > Streptomyces sp. NPDC002104. Next base: position 50,668 of record NZ_JBSFDF010000022.1, read on the forward strand.
TCCACGGTGTGCGGTCTTCCGCCCAGGAAGCGCCGACTCCCGGAGGTCCGATGCGAACCCCCCTCTGGCCGGCCGCAGCCGCGGTGGCCGGTCTCGTGGCCACCTTGGTCGTGGCCGTGCCCGCCGCCCCCGCCGTGGCGGCCGGCCCCGTGACGATCACCTCGCCCGAGCTGTCCGTCAGCGTGGACAGCGCCTTCCCCCGCGTCATCAGCTACACCCGCACCGCCACCGGGGACGTGCTGAACGGCAACGAGGACGCCATCGGCGCGATCCTCGTCAACGGAACCACCTACACCCCCACCGTCACCTCCACCCCCTCCGCCTCCGGTGTGGACTACGCGCTGGCCTTCTCCGGAGTGACCATCAGGTCCCGTCTCTCGGTGGCCGGTTCGGTGGTGGAGTTCAAGGTCACGGCGATCGAGGACACGGCCGCCCTGCGGGTACGCAGCTTCGCGATCCCGGACCACAACCTCGTCAGCGTCCGCAGCAGCCAGGCGGGCGCCGCGCTCTCCACCGCGAAGATGCACACCGCCACCACCGGCACCGGGGACACCTTCACCCCGGTCACCGCGAGCACACCGGTGGACGCCTCCGCGACGACCGTGATGTACGGGCTGGCCAACACGGGCAAACTGGCCGCGGCCATCGACTCCAACTCGTCCTACGACGCCCCCTCCGGCGGCACCGCCAACGAGAACGGCCGGATCAGCAAGCAGGTCACCGACAAGGGCGGCTACCGCCGGGCCGGCCTGTGGAGCGGATCCTGGCTCTACCGGTCCACGGGCGCGGCCGACACCGACACCGAGCCCCTGCCCTACGTCCGCGTCGCCATCACGGCCGACCGCAACGCCGATTCCACCGTGGACTGGCAGGACGCGGCGGTCGCCTACCGCGACATCTGGACCCCTCCCACCGGCTGGCAGCAGACCGCCGACCGGGTCGTGCAGCGCATCCCCTTCAACTTCGCCTCCGCGGCCACCCACCCCTTCGCCGAGACCCTCGACGAGACCAAGCGGGTCAACCTCGCCACCGACGGCCTCGGCCAGTTCGTCCTGCTCAAGGGGTACGCCTCCGAGGGCCACGACTCGGCCCACATGGACTACAAGAACATCGGCTCCAAGCTCGGCGGCGCCACCGACCTGAACACCCTCACCACCGTCGGCCACACCTACAACGCCGACTTCGGCGTCCACGTCAACGCCACCGAGGAGTACCCGGTCTCGGCGACCTTCGACCCGGCGCACCAGACCGGCGGCCTCGGCTGGGACTGGCTCGACCAGTCGTACTACGTGGACACCCGCAAGGACGGCCAGTCCGGCGAGCGCCTGCGGCGGTTCCAGGACCTCAAGGCGGCCGCTCCCGGCCTGGACTTCCTCTACGTGGACGTCTGGTACGGCGACGGCTACGTCTCGCGCAAGCTCGAACGCGAGATCGGCGGCCTCGGCTTCCAGCTCGCCACCGAGTTCCCCAACTCCATGACCGGACAGTCCCTCTGGCACCACTGGGCCACCGACGTCAACTACGGCGGCAGCGACCTCAAGGGCATCAACTCCAACATCGCCCGCTTCATCGCCAACCACACCAAGGACGACTGGATCGCCGCCCACCCGCTCCTCGGCGGCGCCGAGATCACCGCCTACGAGGGCTGGCAGGGCAAGAAGGACTTCACCGCCTTCCTCACCACCACCTTCGCGACCAACCTGCCGACCAAGTACCTCCAGGAATCCCCGATCGTGAAATGGACCGCGAACGCGGTCACCCTCGCCAACGGCACCACCGTCACCACCTCCGGGAACACCCGCAGGATCACCACGGCCGGCCGCACCGTCCTCGACGGCTCCGCCTACCTGCTCCCGCGCGACGGCAAGCTCTACCACTGGAACGACAAGGCCGCCGCCACCACCTGGACCCTGCCGGCCGGCTGGTCCTCGCCCAAGCTGTACAAGCTGAGCGACACCGGCCGCCAGCTGGTCGGCGACCTCGCCGTCACCGGCGGGCAGGTCACCATCAACGCCGCCGCCAAGACCGCGTACGTCGTCACCAACGGAGCCGCCCCCGCCCAGGCCGACCCCAACTGGGGCGAGGGCGCCCCCGTCAAGGACCCCTCCTTCTACTCCGGCAACCTCAACGCCTGGACCGTCACCGGAAGCGGCGCCGCCGGCACCCGCAACGCCCAGGGGCAGAACGAGCTCACCATGGCCGCGAGCACCGCGCCCGCCGTCTCCCAGCAGCTCACCGGCCTCGCCCCCGGCACCTACGCCGCCTCCGTCTGGGTCTCCACCCCCGCCGGCCGCGCCGCGACCCTGACCGCGACCCCGGCCGGAGGCACGGCAGCCTCCGTCTACGCCGACTCCTCCACGCTGACGAACAACCTCGGCGGCAGCGAGAAGAACGGCACCAAGATGCAGCGCATGAAGGTGCTCTTCGACGTCCCCGCAGGCCAGTCGACGGCCACCCTCACACTGTCCGCGGCCTCCGGGCCGGGCACCGTCTCCCTGGACGACGTACGGGTCGTCCGCTCCGCCCGCACCCCGCTGAACGGCCACTGGTTCACCGAGGACTTCGAGAACGTCGACGCGGGCTGGGGCCCCTTCGCCTTCGGCGGCGCCGGCGGCTCCGCCACCGACCCGCGCACCCACATCGCCCAGCGCAACGCCCCGTACACCCAGGCGGGCTGGAGCGGAAAGCTGGTCGACGACGTGATCGGCGGGCAGAACTCGCTGAAGTCGCACGAGGAACGGCAGGGCCTGGTCTACCGCACCCTCCCGCAGACCCTGCGGCTCACGCCCGGCCGCTCGTACAAGGTCACCTTCAGCTACGAGAACGGGTTCAGCGGCGACTACCAGTTCATCACCGGCTCCGGCAGCAACGAGACGGCGACCGCGCTGAACCAGGCCCGCACGGCCACCACCTTCACCAAGACCTTCACCGCGGGCACCGACGCCTGGATCGGCGTACGGAAGGTGACCGGCGAAGGCTCCCACAACGAGGCCGACTTCATCCTCGACGACCTCGCCGTCGACGACCTGGGCTCCGGAGGCGGCGGCGAACTCCTCGTCCCGCAGACGCAGATGAGCGTCAAGGCCGTCGACAGCCAGGAGACGGCCGGAGAGAACGGCGCCGCGGCCAACGTGCTCGACGGGGACGGCTCCACGATCTGGCACACCCAGTGGTACCAGGCCACCGCACCGATGCCGCACGAGATCACCCTCGACCTCGGCGCCTCCTACAACGTCTCCGCCCTGCACTACCTGCCCCGGCAGACGCAGAGCAACGGGCGCATCGCCGACTACCAGGTGTTCACCTCCACGGACGGGGTCACCTGGGGCACGGCGGCAGCCTCGGGGACCTGTCCCAACACCACCGCGCAGCAGGACGTGACCTTCACGGCGCGCACCGCGCGCTACGTCAAGCTCAAGGCCACGAGGGAGGTTTCGGGCAATCCGTGGACGGCGGTCGCGGAACTCAACGTCGGCTACCTGCCGTGACGGGGGAGTCGAGCCACCGCGCGGGCTGCGGCGGTACGGGCTGTGCCACGGACGGCGTCACGGACTGTGCCACGGACTGCTGTACCGACTGCTGTTGGCGGAACCGGACGGGCGCCATGCCCACCCGGCGGCTGAACAGCCTGCTGAAGTAGGCGGGGTCCTCGTAGCCGACCCGCCGGGCGACGCCGGCGACCGGCAGGTCGGTCCGGGCCAGCAGCTCCTTCGCCCGGCTCAGGCGGATGCCGAGGAGGTACTCCTTGACCCCCTCCCCGGTACTGCCCCGCACCGCCCCGCGCAGTTCGGGCAGGGTCATCCCGAGCCGGGCGGCGTGATCGGCCACCGAGATCGGCAGCAGCGCGTCCCGGGCCAGGGTGTCCATCACGGTGTCCCCGTGGCGCGACACCCCGGCCCGGGCGTAGCGCAGCGCGACGAGCAGCCCGTGCACGGCCGCGGCGGCCTCCACCTCCAGCAGGGGGCCGCCGAGCCGGGCCGCCCGTACGATCCCGTCGACCACGTGCCGCACCCCGGCCGTGCCGCTGAGCGGGACCAGCGGCCGGTCGGGGGTGAGGTAGCCGAGGTCGGTGTACGCCTCCACGCTGTGGCCGGTGAAATCCACGAAGCACTCCTCCCAGCCGGTCCGCGGATCGGGGCCGTAGTGGTGCTCCACCCCGGGCACGAGCCACAGCAGCGCCGGGGCCGTCACGGGCTGCGGGGCCCGCCCGCCGTGGCTGAACCAGCCCCGGCCGGCGCAGACCACCACCGCGACGTGGTGGTCGAGCACGCGCGGGCCGACCACCGGCAGCTCCCCCTGCTGCACCCCCACGCCGAGGCACACCAGCCCGAGCCGGCGGTGGTTGGCGGTCGGCGAGAAGTACCGCATCCAGCTGCTGTACGGAGGCGTTGCCATCTGCGGATTGTGATCCACGAGGCGGGGGGTGCTCAAGGGGCCGTGGGCTCGTGGGTGTGACGAGGCATGCGCGCGCCGGGCGTGCCGGGCGCAGCGGGCGCAGCGTGCGTCCCGTGCGCCCCGGGCGTGCCGGACAGGGCGGGCGCGGCGGGCGGGGGCGCTGTCACCGGCGCGGGCGGTCCGTCCGCCGGTCCGCCCGCCGGTCCGCCCGGGGCCCGCTCCGGCCGGAGTCCGGCCGCCAGCCCGGCGACCACCACGGCCAGGCCCAGCCACACCGCCGGCCCCGGCACCCCGCCACCGGTGACGGCCCCCGCGCCCGCCGCCGCGAGCGGGGCCACCCCGGTCAGCAGACCGGCCCGGCCGGAGCCCACCGCGGCGACCGTGCGGTACCAGAGGAGGAAGGCCACCGCGGTCACCATCACCGCGAGGTAGCCGGCCGCGGCCCACTGGCGCGGGCTCACGGACACGAGCCGCGCGGGCCCCTCGACGCACACCGCGAGCACCACCAGCATCACCGCGCCCATCCACACCGCGTGCAGCGACACCCCCCAGGCGCCGTGACGCCGCAGCACCGGCACCGCGAGCAGGGTGAACCCGGCCTCGCAGCCCAGCGCGAGCGCGGCCCAGCCGACCCCGGCCGCGTCCGTCCGGCCCGTGCCCTCCACCAGCACCGCCCCGGCGACCACCACCGGAGCCGCCAGCAGCACCCGGCGGCTGGGCCCGCGGCCCTCCAGCAGCGGGCCGATCACCCCGAGCAGGACCGGGGCGCAGGCCACGGCCACCGCGATGACGGCCGGCTCCGCGTGCGCGACGCCCCGAACGACGGCCACGTTGAACAGCACCAGCCCGGTCGCGGCGACCCCGGCCAGCCACAGCCACTCCCGGCCCCGCGGAGCCCTGATCGGCACCCGGGCGACGCGGGCCAGCCCGAACAGGAGCAGCGCGGCCACCGCGTACCGGACGGCCTGGACGCCGAAGAGCGGGGCGTCCACGAGGGAGCGGGAGAGGGTGACTCTGCTGCCGACGAGGACCATGCCGGCGATGCCGGGGGCGAGGTCGCGCAACTGCCGCGAAGGAACGGGAGGACGGGAAGGAGAGGGAGGAGGAGAAGGACGGTGAGGGCGTGAGGTGCTCATACCGTCGAGCCTGGCCCCACAATGGACCTGTGGACAGGTCCAAAGTGAGTGCCATCCAGGGGTCCGAAACCGCTGGGTCCGAAACCGCTGGGTCCGAAACAGCTGGGTCCGAGACCGCTGGGTCCGAGACCGCTGGGTCCGAGACCGCGGGGTCGGACTTCCTCCAGCTCGACATCGGCCGGGCCCCCGCCGGCGGCCGTACCGACTGGCTCGCGGACCGGCTGCGCGCCGCCATCGCCGACGGCACGCTCGCGGTCGGCAGCCGGCTCCCGGCCAGCCGCGTGCTCGCCGCCGAGCTCCGGGTCTCCCGCGGCCTGGTCACCGAGGCGTACCAGCGGCTGGCGGAGACCGGCCAGGTGGCCGGCCGCGGCCGCGGGGGGACCGTGGTGGTGGCCGCCCCGGTGACCGCCTCGGTGAAGGCCCCGGCGACCGCCACGGTGACAGCCCCTGCGAGCGCCCCGGCGACCGCCCGGCAGTCCCGGTCCGGAGCCGCCGATCCGGCCGGTCCCTTCGCCCCGGGGCCGCGGGGCGGCCCCGTCGACGCACTGCGCGCCGCCCCGTGCCGGATCGACCTCTCACCCGGGGCGCCCGACCTGACCGCCTTTCCGCGGACGGCCTGGCTCCAGGCGGAACGCCGGGTCCTGGCCGAGCTCACCCCCGCCGACTTCGGCTACGGGAACCCGCAGGGCGCCCCCGCGCTGCGCGAGGCGATCGTCGGCTGGCTCGCCCTGAACCGCGGGATCCGGGCCGCCCCCGAGGAGGTGGTCGTGGTGGCGGGCGTGGCCCAGGCGCTCGGACTGCTGGCCCAGGTGCTGCGCGCGGAAGGCGTACGGCGCGTCGCCGTGGAGGATCCCGGCTCGCTGGGGGCGCGGCAGCAACTGGAGCACGGGGGCATGGAGGTGCTGCCCGTACCGGTGGACGCGGGCGGCATCGACACCGCCGCCCTGGCGGCCGGCCCGGCCCGGGCGGTGGTGCTGACACCGGCGCACCAGTTCCCGACCGGGGTCGTCCTCGACGGGGAACGGCGCCGCGAACTCCTCGGCTGGGCGGCGGCCGGGGGAGTCGTCATCGAGGACGACTACGACGCCGAACACCGCTACGACCGCGCCCCCGTCCCCGCGCTGCGCGCCCTCCTCCCGGAGGCCGTCTGCTACACCGGAAGCGTCTCCAAACTCCTCGCGCCCGCCCTGCGACTGGGCTGGCTGCTGGTCCCGCCGCGCCGGCTGGACGCCGTCATCGAAGCCAAGCGCTACGCCGACCTCGGCAATCCCGTCCTCGCCCAGCTGGTACTGGCGCGGCTGATGGCCTCGGGGGAGCTGGAGCGCCACCTGCGCTTCGTACGCCGGCGCCACCGGGCCCGCCGGGACGCGATGCTCCGCGCGATCGCCGCCGAACTGCCCGGCGCGCGCGTGCACGGCGCGGCGGCCGGGCTGCACCTGATGGTCACCTTCGAGGGAGCGGACGGCTCGGGTACCCCGGCGGGCTTCGACGACACCGTGCTCGCCGCCGCGGCCCTCGACCTCGGGGTCAAGACGCACCCCCTGTCCTGGCACCGGATGACCCCGGGGGCACCGGGCCTGGTCCTCGGCTACGCGGCGGGCACGGCGGGGGAGATCGAGGAGGGCGTGGCCGTCATCGGCACGGCCCTGCGGCGGCTGCGAAAAGTTTTTCGGAATCGGCGGCAACCTCCCGGGCACTCGCGCGTCGTGCGGGGGTGAAGGGCGTGATCCCGCGCCCCGCAGCCGACCGTGGAGAACCACCGTGAAGAACCTGAAGCGCGCCCCGCTGTCCGTCCGCAGGGCGGCGGCCCTCGCCGTCGCCGCCGCCGGTGCGGCCCTCGCGCTGGCCGGGCCGGCCTCCGCCGCGGCAGGGGCGGCGTCCGCCTCGCCGAGCGCACCCGCGCCCGCACCGGCGTCGCCCACGCCCAGCACGGCGCCGAGCGTGGCCCCCTCGGCCCCGTCGCCCTCGGTGAGCCGGCCTCCGACCGCGACCCCCAGCGCCCGCCCGAGCGCTTCCCCGACCGTCGTCCCGAGCGGCGCACCCAGCGCCGTCCCGAGCGCCGTCCCGAGCGCGGCCCCGAGCGCCCGCCCCTCTTCGCCCGGTGAGCCCGAGCTCGCGCATACTGGCTCCTCCGCCACCACGGCCGCACTCGGCGCCGGGGCCGCCGTGCTGATCACCGCCGGGGCCGCGACCCTGTACACCGTTCGGCGCCGCGCCAACGGCTGAGGACCCCCGTGCTCCACCTCGCACCCTCCACGGGCCCCGCCGCGACCGGGTTCTACCGGCCGCGGCGGGGCTTGTGGTCGTTCCTGCTGCGCCGCGAGCGCTCCGCCGCCGCGCAGGCCACGCCCGCGCGCCCGGAGCCGTACCGGCACGGGTACACGTACGGCCTGCCCTCCGGGGAGGGCGGCCCGCCGCCCACCGTGACCGAGCTCTACCACGCCCACCGGCTGGCCATGGTCCGGCTGGCGGTGCTGCTGGTGGACGATCTCGGGACCGCCGAGGACGTGGTGCAGGACGCCTTCACGGCGCTGTACCGGCGCCACGGCGAGCGGATCACGGAGGTGGACAACGCGCTGGGCTACCTGCGCACCGCCGTCGTCAACACGGCCCGCTCCGTGCTGCGCCGCCGCCGGACCGCCCGCGCGTGGACCCCGCAGGCACCCGCCGACGTCCCCTCCGCCGAGACGTCCGTGGTCCTCGACGAGGCACATCGAGAGGTCCTCGCCGCGCTCGGGCGGCTGACGCCGCGGCGGCGGCAGGTGCTGGTGCTGCGCTACTGGGCCGACCTCAGCGAGGCGGAGATCGCCGAGACGCTGGGGATCAGCCGGGGCGCCGTCAAATCGAACGCGAGCCGCGGGCTGGACGCGCTGGAACGGATTCTGGAGGGTCGGATATGACGCGTGGACACGAGCCGACGCCCACGGGCCCGGGCCGGGAGCCGTCGGACGCGCACCGGTCCTCCGGGGCCGCGGCCGGGCGGCCGGTCGAGTACCGGCTGAGGCGGGCCCTGGACGCCCGCGCGGCCGGGATCACCGTGCGCGAACTGCGCCCGGCGCAGCCGCCGGGGGCGGGGGCGCGGCGACTGCCGTGGGCCTGGCCGCGCGGTTTCACGCTGCCCCTGGCAGGGCTGGCGGCGGCCGCCGCGGTGGTGGCCGGGTACGCCGTACTGGCGCCGGACGCTCCGGTGCGCCCGGGCCCGGTACCGGCGCCGCCGGCCGCGCCGCCTTCGTCCTCGCCGACCGGCACGGCTCCGGGGCCGGACCCGGACGGCGACCCGTCCGTGTCCCCGTCCCCGTCCGCCGCCCCGTCGGCGTACCCGTCGCGGCGCCCGCCCTCGCCCTCGACCTCCTACGTGCCCACCGTGGGCCCGTCGCGGGCGCCGGGGGCCGGTACGGGTTCGCCGAGGCCGAGCCCGGCTTCCTCGCCTTCCTCGGCTCCGACCGCCACGGCCTCGCCGCCCACGCCCTCGGTATCGTCCCGGCCGCCCACGGCTTCACCAACGATGCGCTGATCGGGACCAGTTGGCCGCATCCTTGATCCTGCCGAAGGATGTGAGCGGAGGGGCGCGGGATGTGGTCAGTGGTGTCGTCGGGCGGGGTGCCCGCGGGGGAGCGGTTCGACTGGTACGCCGACATCATCTCGCGCGAGGTGATGCCGGCCGCCCTCAGCAGCGAGCGGCCGGCCGAATTCCAGGGCCAGGCCGCCGTCGTGGACCTGGGTCCCCTGCGCGCGTCCAAGTTCACCCTGTCTCCGCTGCGTTCGCGGCGCACCGCCGCGCTGATCAGGCGGGGCGATCCGGAGCAGTACCAACTGGCCCTGCTGCGCAAGGGCGTCACGTCGATGTCCCAGCACCGCAGCGAGTGCACGGTCGGCCCCGGGGACCTCATGCTGTGGGACACCTCGCGCCCGTCCGACAACACGATGCACGCGGACGGCGGCCAGGTCCGCGCGACGATCCTGATGCTCCCCCGGGACGTACTGCCGCTGCGCCCCGAGCGGTTGGAACGGCTGCTGGCCCGCCGCATACCGGGTGACCGCGGGATCGCGGCGATCCTGGCCTCCTTCATGACGGCCCTGGAGGAGCACGCCGCCGAATGCGAGCCGGCGGAACTGGCCAGGCTCGGTGCGGTCGCCGTCGACCTCGCCACGGCCTGCCTGGCCCAGCAGCTGGACGCCGAGGACCGCATCCCCGCCGAAGCCCGGGCGGAAGTCCTCCTGCGGCGGATCCACGCCTTCATCGAGCACCACCTCGGCGACCCGGACCTGGCACCGCCCGCGATCGCGGCCCGCCACAACATTTCGGTGCGCACGCTCCACCAGCTCTTCCAGGGGCAGGGGGAGAGCGTCCGGGCCCGGATCCGCCGACGCCGCCTGGAACAGTGCCGCACCGACCTGGTCCGGCCCGAACTCGCCGCCCAGCACGTCCAGTCCATCGCCGCCCGCTGGGGCTTCAGCGGCCCCGAGGTCTTCAGCCGCTCGTTCCGCGAGGCGTACGGGCTCACGCCCACGGAGTACCGCGCGCTGGGCGCGGACGCGGACGCGGGGGCCGGGGCCGGGGCCGGGGCCGGGGCGGTGCTCAGGCGGTAGCGGCCTTGAGGAGGGTCTCGGCCGCGGCGGTGCGGGCGTAGAAGACGGAGCGGCCGGCCCGGTGGGCGCTGACCAGCCCCGCGGTGCGCAGCGCCGTGAGGTACTGGGACACCCCGGCCGGGGAGAGCCCGGTGCGCCGGGCCAGCTGTGTCGTGGAGGCCGGGGTTTCCAGCTCGGTCAGCAGCAGGGTCCGCGAGCGACCGAGCACGGCCGCCAGGGCCGCGGCCCGGGTGACCGGCCGCGGCTCCCACAGCGAGCCGACACCGCGCGCCCGATAGGCGAGCTGGGGTGGATCCGGTGACGTCGTCCGGGTGCGCAGGCCCGGTCCGGTGAAGGCCGTGGGGATCAGCAGAAGGCCCGTACCCGCCGATTCGCGCCTCAGCGGCTGCTTCCGTCGGGCCAGCCGCAGCCCGCCGTCGTCCCAGCTCACCGCTGTGTGCAGGTGGTTGAGGAGATGGCCCGCACCGTGTTCGGCGACCATGCGGGCCCGGTGGAACACATCCGCGTCCAGCACTTCCCGGATCCGCGCCCAGTAGGGGGCGAGTGCCAGCTCCCAGTACCTTTCGATCTCTTCGACGACCTTGGCCAGGCGGGCCGGCGGGTCGGCGTGCAGGGTCCGCAAGCGGGGCCCCAGCCCCCCTTGGTGGCGGGCCAGATGGTCGAGGTCCTGCCGCACCCGGTCGGCGGACGAGCGGAGAATGGCGTCCCGTTCCGCGGCCGGCGCGGGAGCCGGCGTGGCGGGGGCCGGATTGAGGAAGTCGGGGACGTAGCCGGTGGCCGGGATCAGCTCGGAGAGCCAGCCCCGGTCCAGCCCGGCGGCGAGCAGACGCGGCCTCACCTGGTCGGCCCAGGGCCGGTGGAGCGGATGCGCGGCGCGGGCGCCGGAGGTCAGCAGCCGGAAGCTGGGCGCGACCTCCCACATCGGTGAGACGGCGAACCGCACTTGCGCCAGATCGTTCGCCGAGAACACCAGCCCCGTCAGGACGACCACCACCCCTCAATGGATTCATGCATACATGAATCAATGGCGGGCCCGCACACCGGGCGGCCATGATCCGGCCATGACCTCACAGACGATCACCGCGGCGGCATCGGGCACGTTCGAGCTCGGCGACCTGACGGTCAACCGCCTCGGCTTCGGCGCGATGCGCCTGCCCCAGCACGGCGCTGCGTTCGCGCCCGCCGCCGTCCCGCGCGACCGCGACCAGGCGATCGCCGTGCTGCGCCGCGCCGTCGAACTCGGCGTGAACCACATCGACACCGCCGCGTTCTACTTCTCCCCCCTGCGCTCCGCCAACGAGCTGATCAACCGCGCCCTGACCCCCTACCCGGACGCACTCGTCCTCACCACCAAGGTCGGCCCGGGCCGCGATCCCCAGGGCGACGGGCTACCGCACGCGACCCCCGCGCAACTGCGCGGCCAGGTCGAGGAGAACCTGCGCCAGCTCGGCCGCGACCACCTCGACGTGGTGAACCTGCGCATCGTCGGCACCGATTCCCTCGCGGAACGCTTCGGCGCACTCGCCGAACTGCGCCAGGCCGGGCTCATCCGGCACCTGGGGCTTTCCAACATCCGCCCCCACCACCTCGCCGAGGCCCAGCGCATCGCGCCCGTGGTCTGCGTCCAGAACATGTACGGCATCGGCGCATCCCCCGAGCAGAGGGAACTCCTGCGCACCTGCGGCGAACAGCGCATCGCGTTCGTGCCGTTCTACTCGATCGCCGGCACCGGACGCGATGGCGGCGCGAGCACCGACCCCCGTCCGGAACTGCACACCATCGCGCACGCCCACCGGGCGAGCACGGCCCAGATCCGGCTGGCATGGACCCTGCACCAGGGCCCCCACGTCCTGGCCATCCCCGGAACCGGCAACCCCGACCACGTCACCGAGAACGTGGCCGCGGGCTCCCTGCGCCTCTCCACCGACGACCTCGCCGTCCTGGACTCCCTGCGCCACGCGTAGAGGTTCGTCCACACCACCCATGTCGGCGATCTGCGCCGTGCTTCCGACCGTGACGGGCGACTACTTCGACCTGAAGTTCACGCCCGCCGAGCCCCTGGAGCAGTCGCCGACACTCTGGCTGTACGACCGCTCGGATCTGGAGAGCAGGTGCTGGGGAGGCGAGTACTACTCCTGCTACCTGCCAACTGCCGCCCCTCCGACGGCTTCCCGGCCGAGCACGCTCGTGATCGGCCTGCCGGAGAAACCCGCGAAGACCTCCACCGCGCTACGGCTCAACGCCACGTGCGCCCACGCCCCCTGCGGTCAGGAGGACCCGGTCCCCAGCACGGTGGGGCCGTCCACCGTAGGCCGGGGCAAGGTCACCATGACCGTCACGGGCACCGGTCTCAACGAGGACGTTGAGGTCTATGGGTCCAACGACAGGTTCGGGGCCCAGTCCAAGACCGTGTCCATCGCTTCCGACCGGCACAGCATGACGGTCGCCCTGGACCTCACGAAGGCCCCGCTCGGCCCGCTGTCCGTGAGCGTGACCGCGCGCGGCGACGAGTGGGTCAAGAGCACCGTCACCGTCGTCGCACCGATCCGTTCGACAGCCGCCCCCACCGTCAAGGGCACCGCGGTCGTCGGCGGCAAGGTCACGGCGACAACCGGCTCCTGGTCCCCGGCCGCCGACTCCCACACCTACCAGTGGCAGGCCGACGGGAAGACCATCGCCGGGGCCACGGCCGCCTCGTACACCCCGCCCTCCACCCTCCAGGGCAAGAAGCTCACCGTGGTCGTGACCGCCCGCAAGGCAGGGCACCCGGCGGTGAAGGCGACCAGCACCGCGGTACTGGTCAAGGGAGCCGCACCCAAGGCCACGAAGGCACCGTCCCTCACGGCAACGGCCAAGGTCGGCCGCGTCCTGACCCTGAGCCGCGCGACGGCAACCGTCACCGGCTGACCCAGCCGCTCGAATCCAAGCCCCCGGGGCGGTCATCCGGCCGCCCCGGGGGCTTTTGCGCCCGCGGGGGAGCGGAGCATCCTGCCGACAGGCGGACCGGCCGTGCCTGACAGAATCCGATCTTCGGCCTTCGACGATGGGGAACAGCGTGCGTGGCTTCATACGGGGAGTGGCGGCGCTCCTGGTCCTGTCCTGTGCCGCAGCGGGTTGCACCAGTGGGAAGACCGGAGGGACCGGAGGGACGGGAGGGACCGGGGAGAAGGGGCGGGCGATGCTCACCTCGGCGGAGCTCGCGGACGCCCTCTTGGCGGGCAAGCACTCCGGGTTCACCGTCATACCCGTGCGAGAGCCCCTGCTGGAGGAGGTGGACGTCGTCACGGCGTCCGATCCGGCCTGTCAGCCGGTGGCCGACCTGATGAGTGTCGAGCCCAGGCACCGGCCCACCGGCACCGTCTGGGCGGCGCTCCGGGACAAGAAGGGAAACACCGACGGGAGCATCGTGCTCTCCAGTTTCGCGGCAGGCGAGGCGAAGGACTGGATGAGCGAGCTGAACGCGGCTCTCCCCGCGTGCACGAGCTACTCGGCTTCCTCCCGGCGGGGCTGGTCGGACGACCCGGTCACCCTCGCGGCGCTGCCGTCCGCCGGCGTGGGTGATGAATCCGTCTCCTACTCGGTGACCGCCACCGACGCTTCCGGCAAGCAGCAGATCATGACGGTCGTGCGAACCGGTGGGTCACTGGCCGCCTACCTCACCACGTCGGATGGGCAACGGGTCCCTGCCTCGCTCATGGAGCGTCAACACGAGCAGCTGGAGGCGGCCGGATAGCGCACTCGGCAGGAGCCGCGTGCCCAGGAGGTTCAACGCCGCTGCTCGGACTCGCTGTAGAGGCGCTCGGCAAAGGGGCCGAGGGCCGTGCCGTAGCTGGCCTCCTCGTCACCCATGACGTTCACCGCGACGACCCGACCGGCGCCGGCCGCGTCGAGGTCGACCATGTACGGGCCTCCACTGGAACCGACACCCATCAGGCACGGAATGCGCAGGACGCCACGTCCCGGCCCCTGTTCGTGAGGGCCTTCGCAGTGCAGGACGCGCGTCGTGTACGGGTAGCCGAAGAAGTGCGTGCGCGCACCGGGCGCTTCGGAGAACGAGATCTTCTGGGCACCGGTCACCTCGGCGATGCTCCGTCCGTCCCACTCGTTCTGTGACTCCTGCTCCGCGGACTCCGGTCCGGGGAGGAGAAGGGTGCCGCGCGCATTCCTCGTGGCTCGGAGAGACGGGGATGGCCTGGTATGACGACCTGATCATGGGACGGCCCGAGGCAGACTAGTCGACGCCGACAGATCGTGCGGGACCGTCAGCGGGGCGATGCCCGGGCCGCGGCCGGGGCGATGCCCCGGACGGATCACACCGCCTAGGCTCGCCCCATGAACGACAGCACACACGGCATACGGATCCGGCCGGGCGGCCCGGCGGACGTACGGACCATTCTCGACATGCTCGACTCCGCGGTGGCCTGGATGAACGCCCGCGGGAACACCGAGCAGTGGGGCACGACCCCGTACTCGCTCGTTCCCGGCGGCGTGGAGCGCGTCCAGGGGTACGCGACCGAGAACTCCCCGTACATCGCGGAGCGGGACGGGGTGCCCGTCGGAGCCCTGGTACTGGACACCGGGCCCAGCCCGAAGATGCCGATGATCCCACCGGCCGGCGAACCCGAGCGCTACGTCCGCCTGCTGGTCTCCGACCGGCGCTACGCCGGCCTGGGCATCGGCGCCGCCCTGCTGACCCGGGCCGTGGAGGAGACCAGGCACGCCGGCGTGGACCTCCTGCGGGTCGACTGCTGGGCGGGCGGCACGGGCGAACTGGTCGCGTACTACGAACGCAACGGCTTCACCCGCACCACCCCGTTCCTCTCCGGCACCTGGCCGGGCCAGGTACTGGAACAGCGGGTCCAGGGGGTGGAGTAGGCGGCGTGCGGACGGACGGTGTCATCGGTTCCGCCATGGTGAAGGCGCCTGGCGCTCGGGGAGCGCACGCGTCCCGGGACTCCGCGGCTGCTGTCAGTGCCCTCTGTCACGATGCCCCGATCGCCGTCATGATCAGGAGAGACCATGGGTACGTGGGACACAGGCCCCTTCGACAACGACACCGCAGCCGACTTCGGTGGCGACCTCGACGAGGCAGCGGCAGGTGAACGTGAAGGTGTCGTCCGCGGCACGCTCACACGGGTGACCGACACCGTGGGTCACCTCGAAGCACCCGAATCGGAGAGGGCCGTAGCCGCGTGCGCCCTGGTCGCCTCCCAGTGTCCAGGGGGTGAGCCCTCCGATCCGGTCTATGGACCGGAGGAGCCCCTTCCCGACCTCACGGGCCTGCGCCACCTCGCCCTCCAGGCCCTCGAACGCGTCATGACCGAGCCGTCGGAGCTGATGGACCTCTGGGCGGAGTCGGATGGCGGGCCCTGGCTCGACAGCATCCGCCGCCTACGGAACGTGCTGCTCACGCGGCCTCGGGTCTAGGGCCGGTCTCGCACCCGGCTGGGGAGCGGTGGGCGAACCTGATGAACTGCCCTCCGCTGACCCGGTCCAGAAGGAGCCCTACGGTGTCCGGTCGGCCCGGACCCCCGCCGGGGTGTTGCGTACCGCGGCCACCAGGAGGGCGAGTTCCGGGTTGAGCGCGGCCTCGTCGAGGGCCTCGCGCAGGGCGGTGTCGTTGGTGGGGCGGGCCTCGGACAGGAGGGTGAGGCCCGCCGGGCTGACCTCGGTGTAGATGCCCCGGCGGTCGGTGTCGCACAGGTAGCGGCTCAGCAGACCGCGGTCCTCCAGGCGGCTGACCAGCCGGGTCGTCGCGCTCTGGCTGAGCACCACCGAGTCGGCCACCTGGTGCATGCGCAGGTGGCCGCCGGGGCCGCTGTGCTGGCGGCTGAGGACGTCGAGCAGGGAGTACTCGCGCACGCTCAGGTCGTGTCCCGCCTGGAGCGCGCGCTCGATGTGCGCTTCGATCCGCCCGTGCAGGAGGGAGAGGGCGCACCAGCCCTGGGAGAGGGCGGTGAGTGCGCTGTCCGTGGCCGTCATGGCTTCCTCCTCGAAGGCGTGTGACTCCAGGATAGGGCACGTCTGCAATTGCCCGCGCTTGCAAATATCCCGCGTCTGCAATTAATGTGGACGCAGGCAACCCGCTGTCGGCGGCAATCGCCCCCGGCCCGTCCCGTCGCCCTTTCCTTTCCCCCTCGCTTCTCTCCCCTCTCTCCCTCCTCTCCCGCTCCCCTTCCCCCTCCCCTGAAGCCCCTGCAACTCCTGAAGGGCACCCCTCATGCCTCTCGCACTCCTCGCACTCGCCATCGGCGCCTTCGGGATCGGCACCACCGAATTCGTGATCATGGGCCTGCTCCCCGAGGTCGCCGGCACGTACGGCGTCTCCATCCCCACCGCCGGATTCCTGGTCACCGGCTACGCCCTCGGCGTGGTCCTCGGCGCCCCGCTGATGACCGTGCTCGGCACCCGCATCCCCCGCAAGCGCATGCTGATGCTGCTCATGGGCCTGTTCATCGTGGGCAACGTGGTCTCCGCGCTGGCCCCCGTCTTCGGCGTCATGCTCGCCGGACGGGTCGTGGCCTCCCTCGCCCACGGCGCCTTCTTCGGCATCGGCGCGGTCGTCGCGGCCGAGCTCGTCGCCCCGGAGAAGAAGGCCGGAGCCATCGCCATGATGTTCACCGGCCTGACCGTGGCGAACGTCGTCGGCGTCCCGCTCGGCACCCTCGTCGGCCAGCACCTCGGCTGGCGGGTCACCTTCCTGATCGTCGCCTCGCTCGGCCTCCTCGGCCTGCTCGGCATCGCCCGGCTCGTCCCCGACCTGCCCCGCCCCGAGGGCGTACGGATCCGCCACGAGCTGGCCGCGTTCCGCAACGTCCAGGTGCTCCTGGCCATGGGGATGACCGTCCTCGGCTTCGGCGGGGTCTTCGCCGCCATCACCTACATCACCCCCATGATGACCAACGTCGCCGGCTTCGCCGACACCTCCGTCACCTGGCTGCTCGTCCTCCTCGGCCTCGGCATGGTCGCGGGCAACCTCATCGGCGGCCGCTTCGCCGACCGTGCGCTGATGCCGATGCTGTACACCTCCCTGGGCGCGCTCTCCGTGGTCCTGGCCGCCTTCACCCTGACGGCCCACACCCGGGCCGGAGCCGCCGTCACGATCTTCCTCATCGGGGCCCTCGGCTTCGCCACGGTGCCGCCGCTGCAGAAGAGGGTCCTCGACCAGGCCGCCGGCGCCCCCACCCTGGCCTCCGCCGTCAACATCGGCGCCTTCAACCTGGGCAACGCCCTCGCCGCCTGGCTCGGCGGACTCGTCATCGCCGCCGGCCTGGGCTGGACCGCACCGAACTGGGTCGGCGCCGCACTGGCCGCCTCGGCGCTCGCCCTCGCCCTGGTTTCCGGCGCGCTGGAACGGCGTACGGGGACCCGCGCGGCCGGCGAAGTCGGCAGCCGGGTCATCGCGGCCGGCGCCCCGGGCGCCCCCGGCACCCCGGCGGGCCGTACCGCCGTGCCGGCCCACCACTGATCCACCCAGTCCCCCCCCGCATCCCCCACGTCACAGGAGTCCCGCATGTCCACCCCCACCCCCACCCGTACCGCCGTCGCCCCTCTCACCACCGCGGACGCCGAAGCGCTCGTCGCCGCCGCCACGGCCGCCGCCGGGGCGGCCGGGGTCGCGGTCAGCGTCACCGTGCTCGACGCGGGCGGCCACCCGCTCGCCTTCCGGCGCGACGACCGGGCCGTCCTGATCTCGGGCGAGACCAGCACCCGCAAGGCCTTCACCGCGCTGCAGCTCGACGCCCCGACCGCCGATCTCGTCGAGGCCGTCCAGCCCGGCGGCCCCTTCCACACCCTGCCCACCGCCCTGGACCGGCCGCTGCTGTTCATCGCGGGCGGGCTCCCGGTCCACCGCGACGGCCGGCTCGTCGGAGCCATCGGGGTCGGCGGCGGAGCCCCGGCCCAGGACCACGGGTTCGCCGAGTCCGCGCTCCGCGTCCTGGCCTGATCCCCGCTCGGAGCCCCGCCCGGAGCCCCACCCGGAGCCCCACCCGGAGCCCAGGCCGAAGCCCCGCCCGACACCGGCCCGGAGCTCCGCCCGGGTCGCGCACCGCGGTCCCCCGTGCCAGGTTGGTACGGGGGACAGGTGCATGATGCGACAGACGACGAAGCCCTCCGGGCGCAAGCGCAGCCACGTCATCGCGACGGCCACGGTCGCCGCGCTGGTCACCCTTGCCG
This sequence comes from Streptomyces sp. NPDC002104, assembly GCF_053593795.1. NCBI lineage: Bacteria > Bacillati > Actinomycetota > Actinomycetes > Kitasatosporales > Streptomycetaceae > Streptomyces > Streptomyces sp. NPDC002104. The sequence goes on from NZ_JBSFDF010000022.1 coordinate 68,967, forward strand.
CCGTCCCCGGCTGCGCGTCCGGGGCGCCCGCCCCGGGGGACGCCCGGACCCGGGCCGCGGCGACCACCCCGCAGGGCGCGACGACCCCCGCCGCGACCCCGACCACCGCGCAGGCCCCGTCCCCCTCGCCGACGCCGCCCTCGGCCTATCCGCTGTCCAAGGCCCCGCGCACCGTCCCCGCCGTACGGGAACACGTGCCGGCCCGCGGCCCCGGCTGGCGGCCCGGCGCCGCGGCGCGGGTCGTCGTACCGCCGGGCGACAGTGCGGCCCTGGCGGACGAGGGCAAGCTGCTCGCCGGGGAGCTGGGCATCGGCTTCGCCGAGTCGGCCACCCCGCGCAAGGGCGACGTGGAACTGGCCCTCGGGGCGAAGGGCTCCGGCGCGCCCGAGTCCTACACCCTCACCGTGAGCGACGGGCAGGTCCGCATCACCGGACCCGACGAGGCGGGCGTGTTCTACGGCACCCGCACCCTCAAGCAGGAGGTGAGCGGCGGCGGTTCGGCCCCGGAGGGCACCGTGCGCGACGCCCCGGCCAAGCCGCAGCGCGGGCTCAACCTCGACATAGCCCGCAAGAACTTCACCCCGGACTGGATAGAGGACCGGCTGCGCGAGATGGCCGACCTGAAGCTGAACCAGCTCGGCCTGCACTTCTCCGACGACCAGGCCTTCCGGATCGAGTCCGACACCCATCCCGAGATCGTTTCCAATCCCCACCTCACCAAGGCGCAGGTGCGCGAGATCACGGCGCTCGCCGCCCGCCTGCACATCGCGGTCGTCCCCGAGATCGACTCCCCGGGCCACCTCGGAGCGGTCCTGCGCGCCTACCCGGCGCTGCAACTGCGCGACGTCCAGGGCCGGGCCGTCAAGGGCGCGGTCGACATAGCGAACCCGGCGGCGGCGAAGCTCATCGACGAACTCCTGCGCGAGTACCTGCCGTTGTTCCCCGGCGCGATCTGGAACGTGGGCGCCGACGAGTACCAGGCCCTGGTCTACCGCGATCCGCAGACCTCCTTCCCGCAGCTGACGACCGCCGCCCGGAAGCGGTACGGGCCCACCGCGCGGGTACAGGACCTGGCGACGGGCTGGCTGAACGACCGCGCTGCCGTGGTCCGTTCGGCGGGCCGCGCGCCGGCGGCGTGGAACGACGGCTTCTTCACCGGCGGGATCGCCCAGCCCGCCCGGGACATCCAGGTCGAGTACTGGACGGGCAAGGAGAACGGGGCCCGGCCGCCGCTGGAGTACCTGCGCGAGGGCCGCAAGGTCGTCAACCTCAACGACGAGTACCTCTACTACGTGCTGGGGGAGCCGAACCAGTTCACGTACCCCGACGGCCGGCGCATCTACGAGCAGTGGACCCCGCTCGTCCTGCGCGGCACCAGCGCCGTGCCCGCGCGGTACGCCGGACAGATCCTGGGCGCGCGTTTCGCCGTCTGGTGCGATCTCGCCGGAGCCCAGACTCAGGCCCAGGTCGCGGCCGGGATCCGGCTGCCCCTCGCCGCCCTGTCCCAGAAGGTCTGGGACTCCCGCACCCCGGCCCTGGACTGGCCGGCCTTCAAGGCCCTGGCCGACCGGCTGTAGCGCGACGCCGTCCGGGCATCTCCGCGTCGCAGCGTCCCGGCGTGTCAGCTCCCGGCGTCTCTCGGGTCCCGTCGTCCCGGCTCCCGGCGTCTCGGCTGCCGAAACCGGCTGGCCGGGCCCCGTCCGCTTTGCTTGGATGCGGGCATGGACGACAGCGCGCTGACCTCGCCCGAGGGCTACGAGATTTCCACCGACCCCGGCCGCCTCGACCGGGAGCTGATCCACCGGTGGCTGTCCGAGGACGCCTACTGGGCGCTCGGGCGGAGCCGGGAGAAGCAGGACGCCGCCATCGAGGGGTCGCTCAACTACGGGGTCTACGACTCCGTGTCCGGCCTCCAGGTGGCCTACGCGCGCGTGGTCACCGACCGCGCCACCTTCGCGTGGCTCTGCGATGTGTACGTGGACCGGGGCGTACGGGGCAAGGGGCTCGGCACCGCCCTGGCGGGGGCGGTACGGGACCACCTCGCCCCGTACGGGCTGCGCAGGATCCTGCTGGCGACCGCGGACGCCCACGCGGTGTACGCGAAGGCCGGCTTCGAGCCGCTCACGGCCCCGGAGAAGTGGATGGCCCTCGGCGTGCAGTAGGGCCGTCCTCTTCGCCTACCAGATGGAGTTGACCCACTCCGGGTGGTCGATGAACGGGTTCCGGTTGTGCTGGTAGGTGTCGTAGATGACCTGGTTGCGGCGCTGCTCGAAGGCGTCCGGCGGGTCCTGCAGGTTCCACTGCTTCAGCACGCTGAGCTTGCCGAAGAGGGGCGCGCTGCCGTTGTTGACCTTGTCGTTCATCTCCAGGTCGGCGAAGCCGTCACCGCCGTCGTAGCGCACGGCCATGTACAGGACCATGCGGGCGACGTCGCCCTTGACGGCGTTGCGCGGCTCGAAGGAGTCGGCATCGGTGAGGCTGCCGGGGGCCTCGGAGACCGGACCGCCGCCCAGGTCGAAGTCCTTGTTCCCGCGGGTGCTGTTGACCGTGACGTCCTCGGGCCTGAGGTGATGCAGGTCGGTCCCGGGACCGGTGGCGGTGCCGAAGTCCCCGTGGCTCTTGGCCCAGACGTGCTCGCGGTTCCAGTCGTTGGCGCCGCCGCCGTTGGTGGACTTCGACTGCGAGCGGCCCGAGTAGACCAGGATGACGTTGTTCGGGTTCGCGGGGTCCTGGTCGGTGACCTTCAGGGCGTTCCACACGCCGTCGTACGTCACCTTGGACTGGGTCTTGATGATGTTGTGCAGCGCCGTCTTGAGCGCCGCGCCGGTCTTGCCCTCGGCGGAGGCGTAGTAGGCGTCGACGGCGGAGACCGAATCCGTCGCGGGGGCGGCCGCACCGCGCTGGCCGGCCGAGGCCGAGGCCGGGATCCATATGAGGGACGCGGCCGCGAGGCCGGCTGCCCAGGGAGTAAGGCGCGAGATTCTCATCACGTGGGGGTACCTCTCCACACGCACCGCTCCCGCCCGGGGAATTGGCGGGGCATCAGGTGGCAGAGCGAGGTTCACATTGTCATGTGCCCAACAGGTGAAAAGCACGTGTCGGGAGCCGGGATTTTCTACGCGCGTCATGTGGGTGATTGGCGGAAGAATCCCTATGCAGAATCGGGCGGTCTTGGCACGGTGGCGGAGGCCACACCGTGAACAGCCCTACCAGGAGCAGCCCATGGCACCGAAGATCCTCATCGTGACCGGCGACGCGGCGGAATCTCTGGAAGTCCTCTACCCCTACCAGCGCCTGATCGAGGAGGGGTACGAGGTCCACATCGCGGCGCCCGCGGTGAAGAAGCTGCGGTTCGTCGTGCACGACTTCGAGGACGGCTTCGACACCTACACGGAGAAGCCCGGCTACACCTGGCCCGCCGACGTCGCCTTCGCCGACGTGGACCCGGGGGAGTACGCGGCGCTGGTCGTCCCCGGCGGGCGCGCCCCGGAGTACCTGCGCAACGACCCCGAGGTGCGGCGCATCCTGGCGGCCTTCGCCGGTGACGACAAGCCGATCGCGCAGATCTGCCACGGCCCCCTGATCACCGCCGCGGCCGGTGCGCTCGACGGCCGCCGGGTCACGGCCTATCCGGCGCTGGAGCTGGACATGAAGGCGTCCGGCGCCGTGTTCGAGGACGCCGAGGCCGTCGTCGACGGCACGCTGGTGTCGGCCCGCGCGTGGCCCGACCACTCCGCCTGGATGCGGGAGTTCCTGACGGTACTGCGCGCCAAGGCCCCGGTCTCGGGCGGCTGAGCGTCCGCCGGCGCGGCCGCGGAGCCGGGAGGCGCCGCGGCCGCGTAGGCCGCGTAGGCGGGAGGCCGCGTAGGCCGTTAAGCGGCGTATGCCGTGAGGGCCGGGAGGCCGGGGCCGGGACGTCGAGGGCGGGTTCCGGCCACTCGGCGGGCCGCGGTCGGCCGCCCCGACCCGTCGCCACGACCGGTTGGCCCGGCCGGGGCTGCCCCGGCCGTCGTCAGTCGCCCGTGGTGATGGCGGGCGCCGGCTCGTACTTGTAGTCCGGGCCGAAGTTCCTCTTCACGGCCGCTTCCCAGGTGCCGTCCTCGACCATCTTGCGGATCGCTTTGTTGATCTTGACCTGGAGCTCGCCGCTGCCCTTCTTCATCCCGATGCCGTAGTTCTCGCTGCTCAGGCTCAGCCCGATCAGCCGGAACTTGCCCTCGTTGCCCTTGCGGGCGGTGTAGCCGGCCAGGATGGAGTTGTCCGTGGTCAGGGCGTCGACCAGACCCTCCTTGAGGGCGACCACGCACTCGGAGTAGCCGCCGAGCTGCAGGAGGCTCGCCTTGGGGGCCAGGTTCTTCCTGACGTTCTCCGCCGAGGTCGAGCCGGTCACCGAACACAGCCGCTTGTTGGGGTTGTTGAGGTCCTCGGCCTTGGTGATCGTGCGGTCGTCGGCGCGGACCATCAGGTCCTGGTGCGCGAGGAAGTAGGGGCCCGCGAAGTCGACCTTCTGCTTGCGCTTCTCGTTGATCGAGTAACTGGCGGCCACGATCTGGACCTCGTTGTACTCGAGCAGGAGCTCGCGGTCGTTGCTGAGGACCTCCTTGAAGACGATCCTGTCCTTCGTGTAGCCGAGCTCCTTGGCGACGTACGTCGCCACGTCCACGTCGAAACCGGTGAAGGTGCCGTCGGGCTCCCGCATGCCGACGCCCGGCTGGTCGAACTTGATGCCGACGGCGAGGGTCCCCTTGTCATCGTCACCGCCACACGCCGATGCGGTCAGGGAGAGACCGATCACTGCGGCGATCACGCCGGCCTGGGGAACCTTCATGCTGCACTCTTTCCTGGGGTACGCGGATACGCGCGGTCGCGGGCGGCGGGCGGAGCCGCGCGAGGGCGCGCGGAGCGCACCCGGGACCGGGCCGGGGCGCGGGGAACCGCGGAGGCCGGTGGACGCGTATATGAGGAAGCTAGGAACTCGTCGGGCGCAGTGTCACGACATCTGAGCAAATCTTGAGGGTAACGATCCGGAACGGCGGCAGATCCTGCGGCGGATCCGGCTTTCAACGGGAGAGGAGCCGGTCGGTGGCCGAAAGCGGAGTACGGGTCGAGGGGAACGCGCTGCTGCTGGGCGAGGGGGCGCAGGTCCGTTTCATGCGGACGCTGCGGCTCCCGGAGACCGGTACGCACAACCTCCCCCCGGGGCTGGGGGAGTTCCCGCTGCGGCGGGTGGAGGACCATCCGGACACGGTTCCGGCGGACTGGCTCGCCAAGGGCGGGGTGATGCTCCCCGTGTACCTGCGCGAGGCGATGTGGCTCAGCTTCGGCGGCACCCGGGAACCCACCGCGCTCCAGGTCGGTGTCGGCAAGGTGTGCGCCGTCTCCGGCGAGCGGTGGACGGGCGCGCTCGGGCGACGGCCGCAGAACTACCTCGTGCTGCCCCGCCAGCCGTGGCTGGACGGGATCAATGCGGGCACGGGGACGGTCCGACAGTTCGTCGCCGTCCCGCTGGGGCTCGGCGCCACCGTGGAGGGCCAGGTCACCGGCGAGGAGACCGCGGGCGGCGTGCAGCTCCAGGCCTTCCCGCTCGGTGCGAAGGCGCTGGCGCGGTGGCGGGAGGAGGAGCTCGAGCGGGCCCGCACGGCCGGGTCCGCCCGGGTCGGCGGCATTCCGTACGGGACCCTGCCGCCGGGGAGCCACCCGGGCGGTGGGTACGCGGGCGGTGGGTACGCCGGCGGGGGCTACGGAGCGGCCCAGGGGATGCCGCCGGCGCCCCCGATGGCGGCCCCGGCGCCGGGTGGGCTCGTGGGCGGGCCTCCCGGAGCCCCCGCGGTCCCGGCCCCGGCCCGGGCCGCGGGGCCGCTGCGGCGGCAGGGCGGCGGGCCGGTCCCGCAGGCGGCGCCGGCGATGGGCCTCGGCGTCGGCGGCTCCATGCGGCAGGAGGTGTACCGCGACGACCGCAAGGCGAAGGACTGGGCGCGCGAACCCGCCGCGCGGGTCTTCGTCCACCTGGTGACCCCGCCCGCGTGGCGCCGTATCACCGGTGAGGAGCCGCCGCCCTCGCCCGTGGACCGGGCCGCCTACACCAAGGCCGGGCTGCCGTGGTTCGACTACTACGACGCGGACGAGGCCGCCGCCGACCTCGCGCCCTCCGGCACCCTCGGCGAGGTGCTGCCGGTGGGCGAATGGCTCGGCGCCGACGAGGCTCCGTGGGCGGAACCCGCCCCCGGCCAGATCGCGCCCCTGGGGAACGCGCCCCGGCCGGGCAGGCCCGTACAGGACGGGAACTGGTAGCCGGCGCGGAACCCGCCGGGCCCTCTCCGAACCCGCCGAGCCCTCTTCGACCCCGCCGAGCCCTCTCGGAACCCGCCGATCCCTGAGAACCGTGCCCCCTCCGGGCCCGAGGCCCCGCCTTAGCCCCGTCCCGTTCTCCGGACTGGCCGGGAACGTACGGTCGTTCGACCCCCGGGGCGGGACCCGTGACAGCATGGCGGGGCAACGCACGGTGTTCGGAGGGGGAGTTCGGTGAGCGGAGTACGCAAGGGCCTGGCCAAGGTGGAGATCGCGCTGCGGTGGGATCCCAGCCCGGCGGGAGCGCCCGTCCACGACCTCGACCTGCTCGCGGCGGTCTACCCGGCGGCGGACCCCTACGGGGAGCCCGTGTACCTGGTCCACTTCGGCAGCCGGGCGCCCGACGGCACCATCACACTGAACCGGGACAGCAGGACCGGGCTCGGGCTGGGCTTCGACGAGGTCATGACCGTCGAACTGAACCGGATCGCGGATGAGTTGAACCGGGTCGTGGTGGGCGTGGTGATCCAGCGGCCGGGCAGCGGCCCGGCGGTCACCTTCGCCGAGGTTGCGGGCAAGGGGCTGCGCGTCCGGGAGGGCTACACCGATCTCGCCGTGGACGACCTCGCCGGCTTCGGCGCGGCGAGCGCGGTCACGGTCGCCGAGTTCACCCGCGACGCCGAAGGGGTCTGGTCGATCGACCCGACGGTACGGGGCTTCGATGCCGACCCGGAGGAGTTCGCCCGGGCGATGGGCGCGGCCCGGAACTGAGCCGGCCGCGCGGATCGTAGCGGCGGGCGGGGCGCAGGGAGAGCTGTAGAGAGAGCCGTGGGGAAAGCCGTAGGGACGGCGCCACGGACAGCAGCACGGACCGGTCGGCGGTCACTCCGCGGGGGAGTGGCCGCCGTCCGGTCCGGGAGCCGCGCTGCCACCGTCCCCACGAGGCAGCGCGAGCGGGTCACCGTCCGGTCATCGGGGACGGCGGCCCGCTGGTTCAGGGGGCCCGGTTCAGGGCGCCGGATCCGCTTGCCGCGGAGCCGTGCCCAGCGCCGGCAGCAGGCAGGCGTCGACGAACCGTACGAGGTACTCGGCGTCGGCGAAGCGGCCCTCCAGGACGGGCCGGATGCGCAGCACGCCCATCAGCTGCGCCGGCAGGAACTCCACGGCGGGGTGACCGGGGGCGAGCTCGCCGCGCTCCACGGCCCGCGCCACGATCGAGTCGAACGCCGCCAGCTCCGGCTCCACCAGAGCCTCGCGCAGGGCCGCCTTCAGTTCCTCGTCGCTGAGCACCGCGTGCCCGAGGGCCTGCGTCAGCCGGGTGTCGCGCCCCGAGGTGCAGGCGGCGAGTCGGGCCGCCTCGCGCAGGTCGCCCGCCAGGGTTCCGGTGTCCACCGCGGCGAGGGTCCCGCGCCGGTCCGCCCGCAGGGCGGCGGCGACGAGCTGCGGTTTGGTCTTCCACTGCCGGTAGAGCGTGGACTTTCCGCAGGTGGCCCGGGCGGCGATCTTCTCCATGGTCAGCGCCTCGTAGCCGTCCTCGCGCAACTGCTCCAGCACGGCGTCGTAGAGCTGCTGCTCCCGCTCCGGGGTGATCTTGGAGCGGCGCGCGGGGGCCGGGGCGGCTTCCGGCGTCGGCGACGTCATGGGGCGGCTCTCCTCGATGGTGCGTGCCACGTGCTGCTGCGGGGCGATGCCGCGCGGCGAATATGTCGGTCGCGCCGCAGCGGCCTCTAGTGAAAGTCTACGGGAACGCGAGCGTTTCGGTACACACTCGTATCGATACGAGAATGTATCGATACACTGGTGTGTCGATTGTGAGCCGTGTAGCTGTGTACAGGAAGCGAGACCGGGGGATGACCTCCCACATCACACCCGCCGGGGCCGGTACGGGACCGGGCGCCCGCCGCCGCCTGATACGCGAGCTCCTGCTCGTCGCGGGCCTCTTCGCCGTCTACAAGTGCGGCCGCATGCTCTCCACGGGGCGCACGGACGAGGCCTTCCGCAACGCCACCCGGATCTGGGACGCCGAGCGCACCCTGCACCTGCCCGGCGAGGGCCTCGTCCAGCGCCTGCTCCTGCACAGCGACGCCCTCGTGCACACCGCGAACACCTACTACGCGGCCGTGCACTTCCCCGCCACAGTGCTCTTCCTGGTCTGGCTCTACGTACGCCGCCCCGCGCACTACCTCTGGACCCGCCGGGTCCTGGCCGTCCTGACCGGCGCCGCCCTCGTCCTCCACCTGGCCTTCCCCCTCGCACCCCCGCGGATGCTGGGCGCGGCGCACCTGGTCGACACCGGCCAGGTCTACGGACCGACCGTCTACGGGGCCGCGCCCGCCGCCGACACCATGGCCAACCAGTTCGCCGCGATGCCCTCGCTGCACTTCGGATGGGCGCTGATGCTGGCCCTCGGCATGATCGCCGCGACCTCCTCGCGGTGGCGTGCGCTGTGGCTGCTGCACCCGCTGGTGACCCTGCTCGTGGTCGTCGGCACGGCCAACCACTACTGGCTCGACGCCATCGTCGCCACGCTGCTGCTCGGGGCCGCCCTGCTGCTGGTCCCGCGCCCGGTCGGCCGGTCGCTCGTCGCCCGGCGGAGCGTGCCGGGCCGAGCGGCGCCGGCGGGCGGGGGCACGGGCACCGTGAGGCCCGCGGAGCCTGCCGAGCCCGTGGCGGCCGTGGAACCCGTAGGAGCGGTCCGGTGAACGCCACGCTCCTCGCCGTCCTGCTCTGCCTCGCGGCGGCCGTCACCTACGCGGCCGCGGCCGTCGCCCAGGAACGCCTCGCCCGCCGTGCGGTCGCCCGCAGCACCGCGGCGCTGCTCGGCAACGGCGCCTGGTGGTGGTCGGCCGGTCTGAACGCCGCCGCCGCGCTCCTGCACGCCGCCGCGCTGCGGTACGGGCCGCTCACCCTGGTCCAGCCGCTCGGCGCGCTCACCCTCGTCGCCGCCGTACCCCTGGGCGCGCGCGGCGCCGGGCGGCGGGTCGTGGCCACCGAGTGGCGCGGCACCCTGGCCACCGTCGTCGGTCTCGGCCTGCTCCTGGTGCCCGCCTCCGGCCCGTCCCCCGACGAGACCCTGACCCTGGCCGAGGCGCTCGCCGTCTCCGGAGCCACGGCCGCGGTGATCGTGCTGCTGACCGCGCGGAGGGACACCCGTACGGGGCTGCGCCACGCGACGGCGTCCGGGCTGGCCTCCGCGGCGGCCTCCGCCCTGACCCAGACCGTCGCCGTGGCGGGCGGCCGGGGCGGATCCCTGCTCAGCGTCCGGGTCGTCTCGGTGGCGCTGCTCGTGGTGGTCTTCGCGGTCGGCGGGATGCTCCTGTCGCAGCGGGCCTACCGGGGCGGCCTCGGAGCCCCGCTCGCGGTGGTCAACCTGACCAACCCGCTGGCGGCGGCCGCGATCGGCATGATCCTGCTGGGCGAGCGGATCCAAGGAGGCGCGGTCGGGGTCCTGCTGGCCGTGGCGGGGGCGCTCGCGGCGGCCCGGGGCGTGCTGTTGCTCACCCGGACCCCGCAGCAGACGACGGCCGCCGCGGCCCAGTCCGCGCCGGAGCCTGGGCCGGAGTCCGCGCCGCAGTCCGGGCCGGAGTCCGCGCCGCGGTCCTCGCCGGAGCCCGTGCCGCAGTCCTCGCTTCAGCCCGCGCCTCAGCCCGTACCTCAGCCCACGCCTCAGCCCGCGCCGATGGCCGGTGTGGCAGCATGAGCCGCATGTATGCCGACCACCTTTCGTTCCTCTCCCTCCGCTCCAAGAGCTCGATCCTCTCCATCGGTTCGGTGGGCTCGATCCTCTCCATCGGTTCGGTGGGCTCGATCCTGTCCATCGGATCGGTCGGAAGCGTGCTGTCGATCGGCTCGGTCGGCTCGGCCCTGTCGGGCGCCTCGGTGAGTTCCGTGCTGAGCGCGGGCTCGTTCGCCTCCGCCCAGTCGACGCTGTCGGTGCTCTCCTGGCGTTCCCGCGGCGGATTCCTGGCGCAGGGAGCGGTGGGGGCAGCGGGAGCGGTGGGTGTCGTGGGAGCCACGGTGCTCGGCCTCGTAGCCATCGCCGCCCTCAGGCCCGCCCCCGGGTCCAGGCGTCCCGCCTGAGAACCGTTTCGCCTGTTCAGACGTCTCCCCCTGTGAGACCTGAACGGACGTCGCGCGCACGAAGAGGCGCGCACAGCGGAGCGGAGTGAACGGGCATGGGCATCATCGGCTGGATCATCCTCGGACTGCTGGCGGGCGGGATAGCCAAGGTTCTGCTGCCCGGCCGTGACCCGGGCGGGCTGATCGGCACCACCCTCATCGGGATCGCCGGCGCCTTCACCGGCGGCTGGCTCTCGGCGAAGTTCCTGAACCGCTCGATCCAGAACGACTTCTTCGACCTCGCGACCTGGGGATCGGCCATCGCGGGCTCGCTGGTCCTCCTCATCGCCTACCGACTCCTCTTCGGCAACTCCCGCGACTGACCGCCGGGGCCGGGGTTCAGAGCTCCATGTAGGCCACCGTGCCGGTACGCCGGGCCGCGTCGATCTCGCGCAGGCGGGCGAAGTTCACGGGGCTCATCAGCGCCTCCCACTCCCGCACCGAGTGGACCCGTACCTCGCTGTGCTCCTCGCGATCCAGGACGATGCCGGCGATCTGCTCGCCCGGCCACTGCCAGATCTCCGTGGAGTACGTCGCACGGAGCTGCACCGGGCGGCCGGCGGTGTCGGTGAAGTAGAGGCAGGCGTACGAGGTCGCCCGGGCGATGGTCTCGACGTACTCGACGGGCGGGAGCCATGCGGGCACCGTTCCACCTCCGTCCGGGCCTGGACCCTCTCGTGGACTCCGGGCGCCGCACCGTCCGGCACCGGGCCGGGCCCGGGCGCGGGCTGTCCACGTCCCGGTACCGGGTACGCCGGCGTCGGTGGTGGCGCCTACGATGACCGGCCATGGACAGCAGTGAGGCCGGCAGACGGTTGATCGACGGGCGCTTCGAGCTCGCCCGTCCCCTCGGCAGTGGCGGTATGGGAACGGTGTGGCGCGCCCGCGACATCGCACTGGACCGGGAGGTCGCCCTCAAGGAGGTGCGGCCGCCGGACCCGGCGACCGCCGCCGCGCAGCCCGGGCTCGTCGTCCAACTGCGCGAACGGGCCGTCCGCGAGGCCCGGGCCCTCGCCCGGCTCGCCCACCCGAACGTGGTCACCATCCACCACATCGTGGAGCCCGAGCCCGGCTCGGACGGCCATCCGTGGATCGTGATGGAGCTCGTCAGGGGCGGCTCCCTGGCCGACCCGCTGGAGGGCGGGCCGCTGCCGGTGGCGGACGTGCTGCGCCTCGGGCTCGACCTGCTCTCCGCGCTGCGGGCCGCGCACGCGGAGGGCGTGCTGCACCGCGACGTGAAACCGGCCAACGTGCTCCTGCGCCCCAACGGCTCCGCGGTGCTCACCGACTTCGGGATCGCCGCCCTGCACGGCGCGACCGCGCTCACCTCGACCGGTGCGCTGATCGGTTCGCCGGAGTACATAGCCCCCGAGCGGGCACGCGGCGCGGAGGGGCTGGCCGCCTCCGACCTGTGGTCGCTCGGGATGCTGCTGTACGTGGCCGCCGAGGGGGTGCACCCGCTGCGCCGGGCCACCAGCCTGGCCACCGTGGTCGCGGTGCTCGACGAGCCGATCCCCGCGCCGGTCCGGTCCGGCCCGCTGGGGCCCGTACTGGAACGGCTGCTGGTACGGGACCTGTCCGTGCGGCCCGACGCCGAGGAACTGGAAGCACTGCTCCGCGGTGCGAGCAGCGCTCTCGCCGGAGCCACCCCGCCCGTACCGCCGGCCGGCCAGGGCGGATTCGGAAGCTTCGGGAGCTTCGGGAGCTTCGGGCCGGCGACCCCGGCCCCCGGGGTCGCCATGGGCTCCGTACCGCTACCGGTACGGCCGACGCCCTTCGTTCCGGGCGCGGGAAACCCGTACGCCTCCACGGTCCCCGTGACCTTCCCCGCGCCGCCCGTCCCGCGCCCGCGCCCGCGCCGGCCGGCCCTGCTCGCCGGACTCCTCGCGGTGGTCCTGGCCGCCGGCGTCGTCGGCCTCGTCAACTGGCTGCCCGATGGGAAGGACGGCGACTCCGCGGGCAGGGACGGCGACCAGCAGGTCTCGCGCACCCCGTCCGCCTCCGGACCGGCCTCCCCGGCCCAGGGAACCGCCGTGGCCCTGACGCCCACCCCGACCCCGAAGGCGAGCAGCTCGAAGCCGGTCGCCCCGCCGCAGGGCAGCCTGATCACCCCGGCCGGCATCCGTGCCGCCGTCGCGGCCTTCAAGCAGCAGGCGGGCACCACCACCTTCGTCGACATGAAGGTCTACGAGGAGTACGTGCTCGCCGACATCCCCACCGCCCCCGGAGCCAGGACCGTGGACTCCTGGCAGTACCGCGGCGGCGTCGCCAAGCGCACCGGCCCGGCGGGCACCGTCAAGGACGAGCTCATGGACATGGCCGCACTCGACTGGGACCGCCTTCCGGCGCTGATGGACGCGTCGAAGAAGGAACTCGCCGTCGAGATCCCGAGTTCGCGCTATCTCAACGTGTCCCCCTGGCTCGGCGCTCCCGCGATCCGCCCGTACATCGACGATCCGTACGGTCAGGGGGGCTACGTGCTCGCCGGCACCGACTTCAAGATCAAGAAGGTCTACAAGAGCTGACTGCGGCCGCCGCGTGGTACGCGCAGAGCCCTTCCCCCGCATGCTTGGATAGCGAGACTCTCCAAGGGAAGGATCGCAGGGATGCGGCTGGCGGAACTGAGCGAGCGCAGTGGCGTCTCCACGGCGACGATCAAGTACTACCTGCGCGAAGGCCTGCTCGCGCCGGGCCGCCGGGTCGGTGCGACGACCGCCGACTACGGCGACGGGCATCTGCGGCGGCTCCGGCTGGTCCGCGCCCTGATCCAGGTCGGCGGGATTCCGGTGGCCACGGCCCGGGACGTGCTCGCGCACGTGGACGACGCGTCCCTGGGGCGGACGATGCGGATCGGCGCCGCCCTGTGGGCCCTGCCGCAGGGGCCCGAGCCGGACGACGGGGACCCGGCGGTGATCACCGCGCGGCGCGAAGTGGACCGGTTGCTGGAGATGCTGGGCTGGTCGTCGGCCCGCGAGGTGGGGGAACTGTCCCCCGTCCACCGCTCGCTCGTGTCGGCGGTGTCCGCCCTGCTGCGGCTCGGCTATCCGTGGGACGCCGAACTGATGGCCCCGTACGCCGAGTTGATGCACCGGGCGGCCGAGCGCGACTTCGATTTGATGGAGGCGTACCCCTCCGAGGAGGAGAAGGTCGAGACGGCGGTGGCCGCGGTGGTCCTCGTCCAGCCGGTCTTGAAGGCCATGCACCGGCTGGCACAGGAGGAGGAATCGGCCCGGCGGTACGGGCTGGAGTGAGCCGGGCCCGCGCGGCGCACGGCGTCTACCGCAAGCCGGTTCAGTAGGCGCCGTTGACGTTGTCGATCGAACCGTAGCGCGCCGCCGCGTAATTGCAGGCGGCCGTGATGTTGGCGACCGGGTCGTAGGAGTCCAGCGGGGTTCCGGGCACGTGATAGGCCCTGAACGTCGGGTCGATGACCTGGAGGAGCCCCTTCGAGGGGATGCCGGCCGCGGCGTTGGAGTCCCAGTTGTTGATGGCCAGCGGATTGCCCGAGGATTCGCGCATCACGTTGCGGTGAATTCCTTCGTAGCTACCGGGAATTCCGTGCTGCGCCATGACGTCGAGCGACTCGCGGATCCAGCCGTCGAGGTTGTTCGCGTAGCCGGTCGCGGCTTTGGCGGGCTCGGCCGCGGCCGGTGCGGCGGCGGGCGCGGCCGCCGCCGCGGTCAGGTTCAGGTTCAGTTTCAGGCCGGGGCGGATGGCCGAGGGGTCGGCGCCGACGATGCCCTTGTTGGCCTCGTAGAGCTTCTGCCAGCCGCCGCCGATGGAGTGCTCGGCCGCGATCTTGCTCAGGGTGTCGCCGCTGACCACGGAGTACGTCGTGGGGGCGACGGTCACCTCGGCCGCCCCGGCCGTGGTCGCGCTGATCAGCGGGAGGGCCAGCGCCGCGCTGCCCGTACCGGCGAGGGCCAGCTTGCGGGTGAGGGCGTGGTGCTGCTTCGGCCGACGGTGCTTTCCCTGTCCGGGCATGGCGGAATTCCTCACGTGGGGGGTACGGAAGAGCCCCTGGTGGTGACCGGATTCGGCAGCTGACCACCGGGAATGAGGTGACCGTAGGCGAGTCCGGCGCGCCGGAACAAGACACGAATTCGACCCGGTGATCAACTTCCCGCATTCGCCGCCGTGGATGACCTTGAAAAGATCTGCGGGAATTCCCGAATATCCAACCGGGAAAAGGGAATCGCCCCTCACGGGGAAATGATGTTGACGCCGTCGGCGTGACTCACATCACGGGCCGGCGGGCGGTGGCCCAATTCGGGCAAGTCGCCCGTCGCCGGGGCCGATTCGGGCGACCCGCCCGTTGGCGGCGAATCGCCCATCCCGGGTCAATAGGCCTTCGTGCGTGCGTCGGGTACGCCCCGTGCGTGAGCCTGCTGGCCTCGTCCGCCGCGGGCGGACCGGCGGCCGGGGACCCGTGACCGGCGGCCGGCGGCTGGTGGCCAGTGACCCGTGGCCGGCGGGCCCGGAGGGGTCAGGTCAGCCGTGCCAGTTCCCGCAGCGCCGCAGCGACCGATTCCGTGCCCGCGGGCAGCAGGGGGAGGCGTACGTCAGGGGTCGGGATGCGGCCCTGCGCGTACAACACCCCCTTGATCACTGCGGGGTTGGGCTCCGCGAAGAGGGTCGCGGAGAGGCGGGCCAGGGCGTGGCCCAGGGGGCGGGCCCGGTCCGCTTCGCCGGCCCGCCACGCGGCCGCGAGCTCGGCGAACCGGTCCGTGGCGAGATGGGCCGAGGCGAGGACACCGCCCGCCGCGCCGAGCGCGAGCAGGGGCGACAGGAACGTGTCGTCGCCGGCCAGCACCGCGAAACCGTCCGGCAGGTCACCGAGCAGTGCCACCGCCTCCGCGTCGAGCGAGCCGACGGCGTACTTCACCCCGGCCACCCCGGGCAGTGCCCCGATCTCCCGCAGCAGGGCCGCGTCCAGCGCCTGCCCGGTGCGGTACGGGACGTGGTAGACGATCAGCGGTACGGGGCTCACCCGCGCCAGCCGCTCGAAGTGCGCCAGCACACCGGCGGCCGCGGGCCGGACGAACGCGGGCACGGTCACCAGCGCGGCCCGCGCCCCGGGCCACCGCTTCAGCCGCCCGAGCGACTCCTCGGCGGCCCGGGTCCCGCTCGCCCCGGCGCCCACGGTCAGGGCCGCCCCGCGCTCCGCGCAGACCCGGGCGCAGACGTCGGTGACGAGGTCGCGCTCGGCCTCGTCGAGGGCGGCGGGCTCACCGGTGGTGCCCAGGGCCACGATCCCGGTGGCTCCCGCGTCGAGCACCTCATGGGCGAGCGTCTCCAGGGCGTCGGCGGCGACCTCGCCGTCGGCGCTGAAGGGGGTGATCAGCGGTACGTGGATCCCGTGCGGGGTGGAGGAGGTGGTGGGGGGCGAGGTCTTGCGCGTCCTGGTCATGGGTCGAGCCTCACCCGTGCTGAGCATCGAATCCAGTTCGCTTTTCTTATCCGAAGCGTAAGCTGATCCGATGCTCGACGTACGGCGCCTGCGCCTCCTGCGCGAACTCGCCCACCGGGAGACCATCGCCGCGGTGGCCGAGGCGCTCTCCTTCAGCCCTTCGGCGGTGTCCCAGCAGCTGTCGGTCCTCGAACGCGAGGCCGGCCTGCCCCTGCTGGAGCGCACCGGCCGCCGGGTCCGGCTCACGGCCGCCGGCCAGAACCTGGTCCGGCACGCCGACGCGGTGCTGGAGCTGCTGGAGCGGGCCGACGCCGAGCTCGCGGAGGCCCGCGGCGGACTGGCCGGCGCGCTGCGGATCGGCTCCTTCCCCACCGCGACCAGGGCCGTCGTCCCGGCGGCCCTGGCCGAGCTGGCCCGCCGGCATCCGGGACTGGAGCCGATGGTGTCCGAGACCGACCCGGCGGCGGTGGCGGACGGGCTGCGCGCGGGAGACCTGGACGTGGCGCTGATCCACGCGTACGACTTCGTCCCCGCGCCGCGGGAGCCGGGTCTCGCGACGGAGCCGCTCTACCGCGAGGCGATGTACCTGGCGGCCCCCGGGCGGGCACCCGGGGGCCCGGGCCGCACGGGGGACACGGGGGACAGTGGCGACGCGGCCGGGGCGGCCGAGGCGGACGGAGCCGGACAGCGCGCGCTGCTCCGTACGCAGGCCGACGCACCCTGGATCACCGCCACACCCGGCACGCTCTGCCACGCGATGACCGTACGGGCCTGCGAGGACGCCGGGTTCGTGCCGAGGATCCGCCACCAGGTGGACGAGTTCGCCACCGTGCTCGCCCTGGTCGCGGCCGGCCAGGGGGTGGCCGTGGTGCCGCAGCTCGGGATCACCGGACAGACCGATCCGGCCGTCGCGCTCACCCGCCTCGCCATGGAGCGCCGCACCAACGTGGCCTTCCGCAGCGGCAGCGCCGCCCACCCCGCCGTGGCCGCCTTCGGCGCGGCCCTGCGGGCGGCCCTGCCGCCCGAACTGTCCGGGCAGCGGCTCTAGGCCGGTCGCATCAGGCCCCCGCACCGCTGAACACGGAGTTGCGGCGCAGTTGCCGCGCGCACCACCGGAAGTGCCCGTCCCGTTCGTCGAGGCCGAAGAGGTCGTAGGTCATGAGGGCGTACGCGGCCCGATAGGTGGTGAGGGTCGCCGGCGGGTGGCCGAGCTCCTGGGCGAACAGCCGGGAGAGTTCCGCGGTGTGCTCGTCGGCGTACGGCCCGTACATGTCCCAGACGGCGGCGGTCACCGCGGCCTCGAAGGCCGGGTCGCCCGCGGTGGTGCAGAAGCCGAAGTCGAGCACCGCGACGGGCCGGCCGGACGCGTCGGTGTGGATGTTGGGCGGCACGAGGTCGCCGTGGATCGCCGTCACGGGGGCGTCGGGGAGCGAGAGCAGGGCCTTGTGCGTCCGTTCCACTCCCGCCCCGAAGTCCGGTACGACAGCGGCCAGGGCGTCGCCGTGCCGGGCGGCGGCCCGGTGGACCAGGGCCGCGAGGGCCTCGCGGAAGGAGTCGTGATCCCGCCACAGCGGACGGTCGTCACCCTGGACGGTCAGCCGGCGCATCGCCTCGGTGCCGGGTACGGAGGCCAGGGCGCGCAGCACGGACAGCAGTGCCCCGCTCTGCCGGGCGGGCAGCTCGCGCTCGTAGTCCGCGTGCGCGGAGTCGGCCCTCATCGGGTTCCCGGGCAGCTCGCGTTCGTACGTGACCAGGACGCCTCCGTGCTCCTCGGCGTCGAAGATCTCCGGGGTGGCGAAGGGCAGCGGGTGCCGCGCCAGGTCCGCGTACACCTGGCGGGTGAGAGCGAGACCGGCCGGCGGCCGGCCGCTCCACACCTTGGCGGCCCGGCCCCCGCCGAGCCCGTAGACGACGCCCTCGGAGCCGGCGCCGATGCGGCGGACAGCCGCGTGCCCGCGGTCGGCGAAGTAGGCGAGCCAGGGGTCGCGGGGCGGAGTACCGGTGTTCGGGTCGTTTTCCATCCGCGCAGTAGAGCAGCGGTCGCACCCGCCCACACGCGATTTTCGCACCCCGCCCGGAACCGCACCGGCCCCACCCGTCACCGCGCCGGCAACCTCGTCGGGACGCGGGGCAACTCCCGGACCCGGGACTGCGCGTGTACGTTGGCGGGACCGGTGGAACCCTCGTGGGACCTCCGGTCAGAGCCGACGGAACCATGATCGAGATCGGGGTAGCACGTGACGCATCGCGTACGAGGGGTCATCGCCAGGAGCAAGGGCGCACCGGTGGAGACCACGACGATCCTCGTGCCCGACCCGGGCCCGGGCGAGGCGCTCGTACGGGTCCAGGCCTGCGGGGTCTGCCACACCGACCTGCACTACCGGGAGGGCGGGATCAACGACGAGTTCCCCTTCCTGCTCGGCCACGAGGCCGCCGGGGTCGTCGAATCGGTCGGCCCGGACGTCACCTCCGTCGCCCCCGGCGACTTCGTCGTCCTCAACTGGCGTGCGGTGTGCGGGAGCTGCCGGGCCTGCAAGCGCGGCCGTCCCTGGTACTGCTTCAACACGCACAACGCCACCCAGCCCATGACCCTGGAGGACGGCACCCCGCTCTCCCCGGCCCTCGGCATCGGTGCCTTCGCCGAGAAGACCCTGGTCGCCGCCGGCCAGTGCACCAAGGTGGACCCGGCCGCCTCGCCGGCCGCCGCCGGGCTGCTCGGCTGCGGGGTGATGGCCGGCCTCGGCGCCGCCCTGAACACCGGCAACGTGGGCCGCGGGGACTCCGTGGCCGTCATCGGCTGCGGGGGAGTGGGCAACGCCGCCGTCGCCGGAGCCAGGCTGGCCGGAGCCTCCCGCATCATCGCCGTGGACCTGGACGACCGGAAGCTGGAGTGGGCGCGCGGACTCGGCGCCACGCACACCGTCAACGGCGGTACGCAGGACGTGGTCAAGGCCATCCAGGAGCTGACCGGCGGCAACGGCGCCGACGTGGTCATCGACGCCGTCGGCCGCCCCGAGACGTACAAGCAGGCGTTCTACGCCCGCGATCTGGCCGGCACGGTGGTGCTGGTCGGCGTCCCGACGCCGGAGATGCAGCTCGAACTCCCGCTGCTGGACGTCTTCGGCCGCGGCGGCGCCCTGAAGTCCTCCTGGTACGGGGACTGCCTGCCGGAGCGGGACTTCCCGCTGCTCGTCGACCTCTACCTGCAAGGCCGGCTCGACCTCGACACGTTCGTCTCGGAGCGCATCGCACTGGACGGGGTCGAGGAGGCCTTCACCCGCATGGAGCGCGGCGAGGTGCTCCGCTCGGTGGTGGAGTTCTGAGCACCCACGCGACGACGACCGGCCCCGGGCAGGCCCGCGCCGCCGCCGCCCGCGCCATCGCCGCCCGCGCCATCGCGGCGGCGGCCCTGGGGCGGGACCCCGGCCCCATGACCACCGCCGAGAGCGGCTCGCACCACGTGTACGTCGGCTCGGACGTGGTCGTGAAACTCATCGATGCCGCGTCGCACGCGCGGCTGAACCGGGAGATCGCGCTCGCGCCCCACCTGCCCGCCGGTCTCACGGCCCCGCTGCTCGGCAGCGGGAGCCGGCGGCTGGAGGTCGGCGAGGTCCGCTACGCCTGCTACGCCCGCGTGCCGGGGACGGCTCCCGGCATGGGCCTGCCCGGTGTGGACGGGGCGACCGCACGCGCGCTGGCCGTGGAGGCGGTCGAGCGGCTCGGCCGGCTCCATGCCTGGGTGCCCGAGGCCCAGGCCGACGGGACCCTGGGGGAAACCCTCGACCACGGAGGGTTCACCGGCCGGGCCGCGCTCCTCGCGGAGATCGAGCGCCTGGCCGAGTGCGACCGGGAAGGCCGTGCGGCCGTACCTCCCCGCCTGCTCGACGGACTCAGGGCGATCGCGCAGGACGCCCCGGAGCGGGCCCGTACGGCCGTCCCGGTCCACGCGGACTGCCACTGGGGCAACTGGCTCGCGCACGGTCGCCGCGTGACGGCCCTGCTGGACTTCGAATGGGCCCGCTTCGGGGATCCGGTCGACGACTGGTTCTTCCTGGCCCGGTTCGCCGGCCCGCACACGGAGACCGTCCTCGACGTCATCGCCCGTGCGACGGGGACCTCCCCGGACACCCTCCGGGCGGGCTGCGAGGTGCGCGAGGCGACCCACCTCGCGGCCGACCTCCGCATCGCACTGCAAGGCCCCGATGTCCACGCACGCCTGGCCGCGGACCGGCTCGGCTCCCTGGAGGAGCTCGTCGTCGGGCGCTACTGGTGGCGCCACGCCCGGTGAGCCGGGCGGCCGTCGAGCTGGAGCCGATCCAGACCGCGGCCTCCTTCCCGATCCCGTCCACCCTCTTCGGAGGGGAGCAGGTCGAGCTCGAACTCGGCACTCCGTCCAGCGTCCGGGCTCGCCCGGACGCTGGACGGAGTCGAGGCACTCATCGGGCCAACCGGTGCCGGGGGGCCTCGCGTAAGCTCGGGCGGGCCCGCCGTCACGGTCGTCACCACCCACCGGCCCCGGGACGGCTGCCGCGTACCCACCGCACCGCGCCGACCCCAGGGACCTCCCGTGACCCCCGTGAACCCCGTGCCCCACGAGACCGACGCCGCCGGCGGCTACCGCCAGCCCGGTGTCGTCCTCACCGACCACCGCTTCTCCGTACCGCTCGACCACGCCCGCCCCGACGGGGAGCGGATCGAGCTGTACGCCCGCGAACTGGTCGCCACCGGCAAGGACCCGGCGTCCCTGCCCTGGCTGCTCTACCTGGAGGGCGGACCCGGCTTCGGCGCCCGCCGGTTCGTCGGCCGCCAGGCCTGGCTGGAGCGGGCCCTCACCGAGTACCGGGTCCTGCTGCTCGACCAGCGCGGGACCGGCCGCTCCACCCCGGCCAACCGGCAGACCCTGCCGCTGCGCGGCGGCCCCGCGCAGCAGGCCGAGTACCTCGCCCACTTCCGCGCCGACTCCATCGTGCGCGACGCCGAGACCATCCGCCCGCTCCTCACCGGCGGAGCGCCCTGGACGGTCCTCGGCCAGAGCTTCGGCGGCTTCTGCGTCACCCACTACCTGGGCGCCGCCCCCGAGGGGCTGGCCGCCGCCCTCATCACCGGCGGGCTGCCCTCCCTCGACGCCACCGCCACCGAGGTGTACGAGGCCGCGTACCCCCGCGTCGAGCGCAAGAACCGGGCGCACTACGCCCGCTACCCCATGGACGTGGAGCGCGCCCGCCGCATCGCCGCCCACCTCGTCGAGCGCCCGGCCGAACTCCCCGGCGGCTACCTGCTGACGGCCGAGGCCTTCCAGTCCCTCGGTCTGCTCCTCGGCGGCTCCGACGGCAGCCACCAACTGCACTACCTGCTGGAGGACGCCTTCGTCCCCACCCCGGCCGGGCCCGCGCTCTCCGACGGCTTCCTGGAGGCGGTGCACGCCCAGCTCTCCTTCGCCGGGCACCCCCTGTACGCCCTCATGCACGAGGCGATCTACGCCCAGGACCCGGGCGCGCCCATCGGCTGGGCCGCCGAGGAGGTGCGGGGCGGACATCCGCGGTTCGACGCCGCGAAGACCCTCGCGGGCGCGGAGCCGCTGTACTTCACCGGCGAGACCATCCACCCCTGGCACTTCGAGTGCGACCCGGCGCTCGCCCCGCTGCGCGAGACCGCCGAACTGCTGACGGCCCGCACCGGCTGGACCCCGCTGTACGACCCGGCGCGGCTCGCCGCGAACGAGGTGCCGGTCGCCGCGGCGGTCTACCACGACGACATGTACGTCGACACGGCGCACTCCCTGGCCACCGCCCGCGCGATCCGCGGTCTGAAGACCTGGGTGACGGACGAGTTCGAGCACGACGGGGTCCGCGCCGGCGGCCCGCGCGTCCTGGACCGGCTGCTGGCCCTCGTACGCGACGAGGCCTGAGCTCCCCGGACCCGGGGGAGTTACGGGACCGGGACGCCCGCGCGGAGGAAGTACAGACCGATGAGGTGTCCGCCTTCGTCGAAGGTGACGCGGAACTCCCCGGTTCCCTTCTCCATGTGGAGGGGCACGCTGACCACCGACCCGTGGACGGTGCCGACCTGCTGGGGATTCCCGTGCGACCGGTAGGGCCCGAACTGATCCTGGTAGTCCTTCCAGGACCGTGCGAGGGCCTCGGGAGACGCCTGGTGGCGGAGCGTCTCGTCGAAGCGGGCGGAGACGGCGGCGAAGTCGCCCCGCACCACCTCGTCGAGGGTGTCGAGGGCGAGCCGCTCGTCGTCGGCCCGCGAAGGCGAAGGCGAAGGCGACGGCGACGGCGAGGGCGACGGCGTCACGGCCGGGGTCGTGACCCCTGCGGGAACGCGGGCCTGGGCCGTCGCGGGCGGGGAGCCGTTCGTCAGCAGCAGCGCACCCGAGGCGACAAGGGCCGCGGGTACGAGCCGCACGTACCTTCGGAACGCCATGCTTCATGCTAGGGCGCCGCTCGAACGGGTGCACGTCGGCCGCTCCCACCGCGCCCGGATCCAGCAGGGCGGCCCGTTCCCGGGCGGCGCCGTCCGCCCCCGGGAAGGCCGTGACCGCGGGCTCGAAGAACGACCCGGTGGCGTCGAGCAGGGCCACCACCGGCTCCTGAGTGTCCATTGGCCTATGGTGCGACATATGAACGAACGACTGGACGGGCCCGCGCCCTTGGAGCCCATGCCCACCGACTGGCAGCGTGCCCTGGCCGTGGTGGCGCACCCGGATGACCTGGAGTACGGCTGCGCCGCGGCCATCGCGGACTGGACGGACGGCGGCCGCGAGGTCGTCTACCTGCTCGCCACGCGCGGCGAGGCCGGCATCGACACCATCGACCCGGCCGCCTGCGCCCCGCTGCGCGAGGCGGAGCAGCGCGCGAGCGCGGCCGTCGTCGGTGTCCCCACGGTGGAGTTCCTCGGCCACCGCGACGGGGTCCTGGAGTACGGCCTGGACCTGCGCCGGGACATCGCCGCCGCCATCCGGCGCCACCGCCCCGAACTGGTGATCACGATGAACCACCGCGACACCTGGGGCGGGGCCGAGGGCGGCGGGTACTGGAACACCCCCGACCACAAGGCGGTCGGCCGGGCCACCCTCGACGCCGCGGGCGACGCCGGCAACCGCTGGATCTTCCCCGAACTCCTCACGGAACAGGGCCTGGAGCCGTGGAACGGGGTGCGCTGGGTGGCGGTGTCCGGCACCACGACGCCCACGCACGCGGCCGACGCCGGCCCCGGTCTGGAGCGTTCGGTGAAGTCCCTGATGGAGCACAAGGCGTACATCGCGGCGCTCACCGACGAGGACCCGGAAACCTACGTGCGCACCTTCCTGACGGGCAACGCCCAGCAGGCGGCCGCGCGCTTCGGAGGCCGTCCGGCGGTGCCGTTCGAGGTCTTCCCGCGTTAGCCGGACGGGCCTAGGGTGTCCGCGTGATCGACACCCTGAGCACGGAGATAGCGGAGGGTGAGGAACGGATCCGTCTGGACGTCGCGGACGGGATCGCGGAACTCACCCTCTGCCGGCCGGATAAGCTCAACGGCTGGAGCTGGGAGTCCACGCGCCAGCTCGGCCTGCTGGCGGACCGCATCCGCTTCGACCCCGCCGTGCGGGTGGTCCTGCTGCGGGCCGAGGGACGGGCGTTCTGCGCGGGCATCGACGTGACGGCCCCGGGCGGCTCGATCACCGGAGCCTCGGCGGCGGAGCGCAACCGCAACTACTACGAGGGCATCCGCTGGGTCCACGAACGCTTCGCCGTCCTGGCCCGGCTGCCACAGCCGGTCGTGGCCGCGGTGCAGGGCTACTGCCTGGGCTTCGGCTTCGAACTCGCCCTGATGGCGGACATCCGGGTGGCGGCGCAGGACGCCGTATTCGCGCTGCCGGAGGCCCAGTTGGGCGTCGCCGTGGACGCGGGCGGCGATCTGCGCATCGCCCGCGAGGCAGGGGCCGGCTGGGCCAAGTTCCTGGCGCTGACCGGCCGCCGCATCGATTCCGGGACCGCGGAGCGGCTGGGCATCGTTCAGCAGGTCGTGCCGCCCGAGGAGTTGGACGAGGCCGCCCGCGCGCTCGCGGCGGAGATCGCGGCCAACGCCCCGCTCGCCGTCCAGGGAATCAAGCGCGCCATCGACTCCTACGCGGACGCCGCCCTGCCCGCGGCCCTCGACCGGGTGGCGATGACGGCGGCCCTCACCCTCACCTCGGAGGACTGCCGCGAGGGCTACACCGCCAAGGCGCAGCGCCGGCCCCCGCACTTCACCGGAGGCTGAGGACCGGCCGTACGGAGAAGGCCTCCCAGGCGTCCTCGCCCTCCGGGCCGTACGCGAACTCGGCCATCGCCGGGTTGCGGTTCGCCGTGGCCAGCGTCAGCCAGGCCCACAGGTCCCCGTACCCGCCGCACACGGACTCGCCGCCGTCCCCGCCGTGCACGGCGCCCGGATCGCCGCCGATCTCGGCGGTGTACGAGTCGTAGGCGATGCGCAGCCCGAAGGCGTTGGGCTCGCACCGCGGAGCGAACGCCCCGGCGCCGTAGGACGGTTCGGAGAGCGGGCAGGTGTCGCCCCACCGGAAGAGGGTGCGCGCGCCGGCCCCGCAGGCGTGCTCCCACGCGTCCGCGCCCGGCATCCGCAGTCCGCGCCCCGCGAGCACCGCGGGCATTGCGGCGGGGGATTCGGTGAGCGGCTCGTTCGCCACGGCCATGAACACCGTCGCCAGGGTGACGGTCCGGGGAGGGCTGAGCAACTCGGCGAGATGCGCCTTGAGATCGGGACCGTAGCCGTACTCCTCGGCCAGGCTCCGCTCGAAGTCGGCGGTCTGCTCCGGTGTGGGGTCCCAGGTGTCCAGGTCGAAGCCGAGGCGGACCGTCCCCCCGGGTATCAGGGCGAACTCCTGCCCGTCCCGTTCGACGCGTACCCGGTGGAGCGGGCCGCCGAGGTGGTCGGTGGTGTCGACCAGGCTCACCCGGCCGCCCACCGAACCGGCGGCTTCCCGGGCGAAGCGGCGGGCCTCCGGCAGGTCGAACGAGCGCCACCGGTCAAGGGTCAGATCAGCGAAGGACATGCCGCCCATGATCCACCGGGCCACTGACAGCGGGGTCCACTGACAGCGGGGTCCACTGACAGCGGGGTCCGCTGACAGCCGGGTCCCGTGACAGCCGGGGCTCCGCTACTCCTCCAGGCGCAGCAGCGCCAGAGCGCGCGCCGAGACCGCGGGAAGGGGTTCGTGGCCGCCTTCGGCGGCCCAGTGTTCGAGGGCGACGGTGACGGCGTCGATGAGGACGGCCGCCAGGACACGGGTCTCCAGGGCGGATTCGGGGCGCCCCGTGCGCACCGCCAGGACCGGCACCAGCCGGTCCTGCATCGCGCGCGCGGCCGCGAGCCAGCGCATCCGGATCGCGGGGACGCCGCCCATCACCTGGATCAGGCGGGCCGTCTGGCCCGGCCCCTCGTAGCGCGTGCCCGCGGTGGCGGTGGTGAAGGCGGCCTGGACCGCCTCGGCGAGGGGCTCCGCCGCGGGCCGCAGGGCGAGTTCCTCGACCAGGGTGGAGACGCCGGCCGTCAGGACCGGGGTCAGCGCGTCCTCCTTCGTCGGGCAGTACCGGTAGAAGGTGCGCAGCGAGATGCCGGCCGCCCGCGCGATGTCGTCGACGGTGGTGGCCTCGAACCCCCGCTCCGAGAACAGGTCGGCGGCCGCCTCCGCGATCTCGTACCACGTGGCCTCCCTGCGCCGCGCCGTCAACGACGGGCGGCCCGTGCTCACCGTGCTCACCGCAACACCTCCAGGGACTGACCGGGGTTGTAGACGGCGTCAATGTGCCACACGATCGCACCCTGGCGCATCGCGCCGAAATGGCGTAGTGGGCCGGGCGGCCGCGCGGTCCGGGCATGCCGGCCGCGCCACCGGCCGGCCCCTGCCCCGTCACGGGACGAACGGCCCCCTCCCCAACTGGTCGCGCACCGAGACCACTTCGGGGTTGACGAGGGAGCGCCGCTGCCAGTTCGCCCCGTCCACCACCAGGGTGTGGCCGGTGATGAACCGGGCGTAGGGCGAGGCCAGGAAGGTGGCGGCCCAGCCCAGTTCGCGCGGTGCGCCGACCCGCAGGGCGGGCTGGCGGGAGTCCTTGTCGTCCGGGGCGGCCCGTTCCAGGCCGCCCCGGATGTCCTCGGTCATGTCGGCGTGCGGGAACAGCCCCGGGACCAGGCCGTTGATCTGGATGCCGTACGGGCCCCACTCGACGGCGAGGGTCTCGACGAGGTTCTTCACCCCCGCTTTGGCGGCGGCGCTGTGCGCGTAACCCGGACCGCCGGTCCAGGCGTACGAGGCGCCGATGTTCACGATGGACCCGGCGCTGCCCGCGGCGAGGTGGCGGCGCCCGAACTCCCGGGTCACGAACCAGGTGCCGGTCAGGGTGATGTCGACCACCGCCCGCCAGGCGTTGGGGGACAGGTCCTCGGCGGGGGAGGGGAAGTTGGCGGCCGCGTTGTTGACGAGCACGTCCGGGACCCCGCCGAAGGCGGCCCCGGCCGCGTCGAACACCTCGGCGACCCGCTCGGGGTCGCGGATGTCGCAGACGGCGGCCGTCACCCGGCCCGCGCCGGGGACGGCCGCCAGCTCGTCCTGAGCCGACTTCAACTGCTCGATCCGGCGGCCGGCGATCACCAGATCCGCCCCGAGCCGCGCGAACTCGGTGGCGATGGCCTTGCCCAGTCCGGTCCCGCCGCCGGTCACGAGCACCGCCTGCCCTGCGTACGTACCGGGGGGCAGGGCGGTGGAACCGAGCGGCGGCGGCGCGGGCAGACCGCGCAAGGTGTTCTCCATGCGGCCCATCGTTAGCGTGCGGGCGCCGAGACCGCCATGCCCGTGCCGGGTTCTGTTTCCCGTGCTACTTCTTCGGGGCGTAGGCCTGCTTGCCCGCGCACGTCCAGAGCATCGCGCTGCTCGTCCCGGTGGTCAGGTCGCGGAAGGAGCCGCCCACCCGGTCGTCGTCCGAGACGGCGTGGGCCTCGGTGTTGGTGTCGGAGCTCGCGCCCGCCGGGTCCGGCAGCACCAGCGGGGCGCCCGTGCCGGGCCAGTACGCGGCCCGCACGTAGCGCGCGTAGCCCTCGACGGAGGTGACGGCCGTGCCGACCGTCACGTTCGTGGTCGGGCTGATCGCGTCGAGGGTGAGGTTCTCGTAGCCGGTGACCAGCGCGGGGCTGACAGGCAGGGCGTCGTACGGCTTCTTCCAGACGGCCGGGGTCCGGCGCCGCACGTCCCGGTGGTTCTCCTGCTCGAACCCGACGACGCGGCCCTTGTCGTCGATGCCGCTCGCCTGCGTGCCCACGGTCCAGTCCGACTCGGTCCAGACGGGGAGGCTGTACGGCGGATAGCCGCCGCCGGCCGGCCACACGACCGGGAAGGTGAACTCCACGATCCGGTCGTTCTCCAGGTCGTCGTACTTCGTCTGGGCGGTTCCGAGGACGTCTCCGCGCTTGTTGATGCCGTCCAGCGAAACGATTCTGGTGCCGGCGTGCGCGTCGGCGGGGACCGGCAGCTCGCGCGCGACGGCTCCGTTCACCCACTCCTTTGCCGTGCCGGCGTCCATGCCGACGACGTGGCCGGCGTCGTTGACCTCCCCGGCGCCCGTGCGGGTGGCGGTTTCGGTCAGCAGCCGGACCGCCGCGTCGCCCGCACGGTAGGTGAAGACGGCCCGCGCGTTGTCCGAGGAGCGCTCCAGGGTGCCGGTCATCAGGCCCTTGGCGTTGACGTCCGCGACCCTGCCGCTCTGGAATCCGGCGGGGATCGGCACGGCGTGCACCGCGCGGTCGGCGGTCCAGTACGCGGGCAGGCCCCGGCTCCGGCCGACCGAGAGGCCTGCCGCCCCGAGGCCTTCGACGGAGCCGGCGTCGCTCCAGGGGCCGTCGGGCAGGCTCGGAAGGCGGACCGCCTCCGGCGCGCACGCGGTGGCCGAGGCCTGTGCGGCCGGGGCCGGAGCGGCGGCCGTGATCAGTCCCGCGAGGACGGCGGCGGCGACTGCGGCGGCGACTGCGGCGGCGGACATACTTCTCGTCATGTGGTGCTTCCCCCAAAGAAGTTCGCCCCGCTCCCATGGCGGGGCCCCCGTGGCGCGTCATATCCGATCATGACGTGCGCCTGCCATATGTTGCCCGAGCGGGGCGCGGGCGGGCAGGGTCGAGGCGCGTGTCGTTCCGGACGGGTTCGTTCCTGGGGGCTCCCACTGGTTCCCAGGACGCAAGCGACCGCTTAGTATGCCCGCGAGGCGTGGTTCCCGTCGGCGGCTGGAGGCCCCGGATGCAGGCATGGCGAGTACACACCCCCGGCGAGCCCCGCGAGGCCATGCGCCTCGAAGAGGTTCCCGAACCGGTGCCCGGCGAGGGCGAGGTGAGGCTCAAGGTGCTCGCCGCCAACGTCAACTTCCCCGACGCGCTGCTCGTGCGCGGCCAGTACCAGATCCGCCCGCCGCTGCCCTTCACCCCCGGCGTGGAGATCTGCGGCGAGACCGACGACGGCCGCCGCGTCATCGCCAACCCGAGCCTGCCGCACGGCGGTTTCGCCGAGTACGTCACCGCCCCCGCGCGCGCCCTGCTCCCGGCCCCGGACACCCTCGACGACGCCGAGGCGGCCGCCCTGCACATCGGCTACCAGACGGGCTGGTTCGGCCTGCACCGCCGGGCCCGCATCCAGGCGGGGGAGACCCTCCTGGTGCACGCCGCCGCCGGCGGGGTCGGCAGCGCCGCCGTCCAGCTCGGCAAGGCCGCCGGAGCCACCGTCATCGGGGTCGTCGGCGGCAAGGCCAAGGTGCGCACCGCCGAGGAACTCGGCTGCGACCTCGTCATCGACCGCACCAGCGAGGAGCCGGTCGCCCGGGTCAAGGAGTTCACCGCCGGACGCGGGGCCGACGTGGTCTACGACCCGGTCGGCGGCGAGGCCTACGCCGCCTCGGCCAAATGCGTGGCCTTCGAGGGCCGGATCGTCGTCGTCGGCTTCGCGAGCGGCACCATTCCCACCCCCGCGCTGAACCACGCCCTGGTCAAGAACTACGCGATCCTCGGCCTCCACTGGGGCCTGTACGCCGCCAAGGACCCGGCCGCGATCGCCGCCTGCCACGCCGAGCTCACCCGGCTCGCCGCCGACGGCTCCATCAGGCCGCTGGTCAGCGAGCGGGTACCGCTCGCCGCGGCCGCGGACGCCGTGCAGCGCCTCGCCGACGGGACCACCACCGGCCGGCTCGTCGTCGTACCGGCCCTGGACACGGCCCTGGACGCCACGCTGCCCGGCACCCCCGCGGGAGGCTCCCGATGACGGCCGCCGCGCTCACCGCCGACCACCTGCGCGCCCGCGTACGGGAACTGCTCTCCGCGCACCCGCCCGCCACCACCGAGCCCGCGCGGTTCCTGCGGGCCCGCTTCGACGCCGGACTCGCCTGGGTGCACTACCCCGAAGGCCTCGGCGGCCTCGGCGCGCCCCGCTCCCTGCAGGCCGTCGTGGACGCCGAGCTGGAGGCGGCCGGAGCCCCCGACAACGACCCGCGCCGGATCGGCATCGGCCTCGGCATGGCCGCGCCCACGATCCTCGCGTACGGCACCGAGGAGCAGAAGCGGCGCTTCCTGCGCCCCCTGTGGCTCGGCGAGGAAGTGTGGTGCCAGCTCTTCAGCGAGCCCGGCGCCGGCTCCGACCTGGCCGCCCTCGGCACCCGCGCGGTGCGCGAGGACGGGGGCGGGGGAGAGGACGGCGGGGACTGGGTGGTGGACGGCCAGAAGGTGTGGACCTCCAGCGCCCACACCGCCCGCTGGGCCATCCTCATCGCCCGCACGGACCCGGCGCTGCCCAAGCACCAGGGCATCACCTACTTCCTGTGCGACATGACCGCCCCCGGCGTCGAGGTGCGTCCGCTGCGCCAGATCACCGGCGAGGCCGAGTTCAACGAGGTCTTCCTCACCGGGGTCCGGATCCCCGACTCCCACCGCCTCGGCGAGGTGGGCCAGGGCTGGGCCGTGGCCCGCACCACCCTGATGAACGAACGCGTCTCCATCGGCGGCATGCGGATCCCGCGCGAGGGCGGCATGATCGCCCCCGTCGCCGCCGCCTGGCGCGAGCGCCCGGAGCTGCGGACGCACGACCTGCACGGACGGCTGCTGGAGCTGTGGGTCGAGGCCGAGGTGGCCCGGCTGACCGGGGAGCGGCTGCGCCAGCAGCTCGCCCAGGGCCAGCCCGGCCCCGAGGGCTCGGGCATGAAGCTGACCTTCGCCCGCCTCAACCAGGAGATCAGCGCGCTGGAGGTGGAACTCCTCGGCGAGGAAGGCCTGCTGTACGAGGACTGGACCCTGCGCCGCCCCGAGATCGTCGATTTCACCGGCCGCGACGCCGGCTACCGCTACCTGCGCGCCAAGGGCAACAGCATCGAGGGCGGCACCAGCGAAATCCTCCTCAACATCGTCGCCGAACGCGTCCTCGGTCTGCCCGCCGAGCCGCGCGACGACAAGGACCTCGCGTGGAAGGACCTGGCCCGATGAGCTCTCCCGCGGCGGCCCCGCTGGACCTGCTGTACTCCGAGACCGAGGAGGAACTCCGCACGGCGGTACGGTCCCTGCTCGCCGCCCGCTGCGACGGCGCGGCCGTCCTGGCCCGGATCGAGACGGACGCGCCCCACGACCCGGCACTGTGGCGGGTGCTCGCCGCCGACATCGGGACGGCGGGGCTCCTCGTACCGGAGAAGCTCGGCGGTCAGGGGGCGGGCCACCGGGAGGCGGCCGTGGTCCTGGAGGAGCTCGGCCGGGCCGCGGCGCCCGTCCCGTACCTCACGAGCGCTGTCCTGGCCACGGAGATCCTGCTCGGCTGCGAGAGCGCGGAGTCCGCCGAACTCCTGCGGGAGCTCGCGGCGGGCAGCCGTGTCTGCGTGCCCGCCCTGCCCTTGACCCTGGCCCCGGGCGCGCCCCTGCCGACGCCGGTCCGGGACTCCGGCGGGGGCTCGCTCGGCGGGAGCGTCGGCTCCGTCGCCGACGCCGTCGGAGCGGACGTCCTGCTGGTCCTCGCCGACACCGGGCTGTACGCCGTCCCCGCCGACGCGGCGGGGGTCACGCGGACCCCGCTCGTGGCGCTGGACCTGACCCGCCCGCTGGCGGCCGTCCACCTGGACGGAGCCGCCGGAACCCTGCTCGCCGATCCGGCCACCGCCCGGGCGGCCATCGCCGGAGCGCTGCTCTCGGGGGCCGGACTGCTCGCTTCGGAGCAGCTCGGGATCGCCGAGTGGTGCCTGACGGAGACGGTGGCGTACCTGCGCACCCGTCACCAGTTCAACCGCCCCCTCGGCTCCTTCCAGGCGCTCAAGCACCGCCTCGCCCGGCTGTGGCTCGACGTGGCCTCCGCCCGTGCGGCGGCCCGCGCCGCGGCCGACGCGCTGGCGGCCGGCGCCGCCGACGCGCCGCTCACGGTGGCGGTGGCCCAGGCCTACTGCTCGGGCGTGGCGGTGCGGGCCGCGGAGGAGTGCGTACAGCTCCACGGCGGCATCGGCATGACCTGGGAGCACCCGGCGCACCTGTACCTCAAGCGCGCCAAGGCCGACTCCCTGGCCCTGGGCACGGCCGGCCACCACCGGGGCCTGGTCGCGGACTTCGCGGAACTCCCGGCGCCGTAGGGGTGCCTCGGGAGTGCGGGGCGGGTCATCACCCCAGGAACGCGTCGACGGCCGCGGCGAACCGGCCGGCGTCGTCGACCCAGGGGTAGTGGCCCGCTCCGGGCTGCACCGAGAGCGTGGCGTCGGGGAACAGCCCCGCGAGCTCGGCCGTCGAGCTCGGGGGACTGTTCAGGTCGAACTCCCCGGTCAGCAGCAGAACGGGCGCCGCGAAGGAGGCGAGCGCCGCCCGGGTGGCCCGCGGGGTGAAGGCGCCCTCGGCGCCGAACCCGGCCACGGCCTCCTGGTTGACCGGCCGGCCGGCGGCGTGGTGCTCCCGCGCCGCGTCGTCCCAGCGGCCGCAGAAGAAGGGGGTGAGGGCGTCCCAGTCGCTGCCGGTGCCCGCGTTGACGGCCTCCAGGGCGGCGAACGCCGCGGGGAACCACGGCTCGTGCGCGCGGAGCCGTGCCAGTGCCAGCCGGGTCCCACCGGTGATCTCGATCCCCACGGCCCGGGTGCCGGGGCCGATCAGGGCGAGCCTGCCGATGCGGTGGGGGTACCGGGCCGCGTACCCCAGGGCGACGTTGGCCCCGGCGGAGTGGGCGAGCAGGTCGATCCGGGCGAGCCCCAGGTGCTCGCGCAGCGCCTCCACGTCCTCGACGAGCCGGTCGCAGCGGTAGGAGGCGGGGTCCTCGGGAACCGCCGACCGGCCGGTGCCGCGCAGGTCGGGGAGGATCAGCCGGCGGCGCCGGGACAGGCCGCCGAGATCGCCGAGGTAGCGGGAGTCCGCGGGGCCTCCGGGGATGCAGAGGAGCGGGTCGCCGTCTCCGATCGTGCGGTGGGCGAGCAGGGTTCCGTCGGGTGCGCAGAAGGTGGGCATGACGGCAGCCTGCCATCCATAACCAGGTTGTACAACTCGGTTATGGATGGGTGTCGCCCTGGCGCGGTTCCGGTGTATAACCGAGCTATGACAGATGGAGCGGCAGACGAAGTGGCAGGTGGAGCGGGTGCGCCCCGGATTCCCGAGTCGCTGACGGAGGAGCAGGCCGGGCGGATGCTCGCCGAGATGAACGAGGTCATCCGCGCGGGCGAGGAGATGCGCAGGCTGCGCACCGAGATGATCAAGGTGTTCGCGGGCTTCGGCTGGACGCAGGACAAGATCGCCCGGCTCACCGACATGAGTCAGCCCGCCGTCTCCAAGCAGGTGGCGAAGTACAAGGAGGAGGAGCCGCTCCCGCCGGTCCGGCTCTCCCTCGACCAGGGCGACATGCCGTGGCTCGAAGGGCGCCTGTGGGGTCTGGCCGAGGAGATCGCCGCGGCGTACCCGGACTCCGCGCGCTGTGCCCGGCACGTCGATGCCGTCGCCCGGGGGAAGAAGCGCTTCACGCCCCGGGACGTGGACGAGCTGCGCCGCCTCGTCGAAGAGGACCTGAGGGTGCACGGGGCGGACCTGCCCGGCGGCTACCGGGAGGCCTACGACGCGATCAGCCGCGGCCTCGACCTCCCCTCGGGGGCCACCGCGGACGCCCCGGCCTCCGTGCGCCGCGCCCTCGCCCACCGCATCCAGCGCGACCGGCTCGGCGACGGCGCCTGACGGGCCGGTCCGGGCCGGCGCCCGCGGGGCATCCGCCCCGCCCCGCCCCGCCCCGGGGCCCCGGCGCCCCGGCGCCCCGGCGCCCCGGTTTCCGGCCGAACGGCCGATGCGGGCCCGCGATCGGATCGGGCAGCCTCTACGGGTCCCCCCGTACCCGTCCCTCGAAGGAGGCGCCGTGCTGCACGCCCTCTACCTCCTCGGCATCGCCGCCTTCGCGGCCTCCGGCGTCCTCGCCGCACACCGCGCCAACATGGACCCCTTCGGCGGGCTCGTCCTCGCCTTCGCGGCCAGCATCTCCGGCGGCACCCTGCGCGACCTCATCCTCGGCCGGCATCCGCTCTACTGGACGCACGACTGGCTGCTGCTCGTCCTCATCGGGTCCGTCGCCGTCGCCACCATGCTCTACCTGCGCCGCTGGGAGCTCCCGCACCGCGCGCTCATGGTCGTCGACGCCGTCGGGCTCGCCGTGGTCACCGTGATCGGTGCCCGGGCCGCCATCGACGCGCACGTCACCCCCGTCGCCGTGCTCATCCTGGCCGTGCTGACGGGCGTCACCGGCGAGGTCGTCCGCGACGTGCTCTGCGGGGAGTTCCCGCCGCTGCTGCTGCGCGAGGAGGTGTACGCGACGGCCGCGCTCGCCGGAGCCCTCTGCTACCTCGGCCTGCACTGGGCCGGAGTTCCGGACACGGCCGACATCGTGGTGTCCGCCGCCCTCGTCTTCGCCCTGCGCATGACCGCCATCTTCCGCGATCTGCACCTGCCCCGGCTCCAGCGCACCCCGGCCTGACGCCACCGCGGGCGCCGGCCGCCGGCCGCCGCCGGTCGAGGGAGTGGCGACATGCCGGAACGGGGCTCCTTCCGTCATTGTTCTCGGGAAGGGCGGTCGCGACCGCCGGGAACCGCGCCCCGAGGAGTCCACCGTGTCCGGACCGGAGACGATCCCTCACCTGCGCGTCGTCCCGCGGTGGATGCGCAAGCACACCCCGCTGCTGGGCCGGCTCCTGGCACAGCTCGCCGCGGTCAGGGTGCTGGACTGTGCGACCAGGCTGGCGGCCCAGGCCTTCCTCGGCGCGGTGCCGGCCGTCTTCGTCATCGGGGCACTCGCACCCGAGTGGTTCCAGCAACAGCTGGTCACGTCCATCCGTACGACGCTGGGGCTCTCGGACGCCACGCTGGACCAGGTGCAGTCGGTGTACTCCGCCGCCGATGCCACGGCCGTCGCCGGCACCGGCGGGGTGGGGATCGTGGTGACCCTGCTGTCGGCGACCGCGTGCAGCCGGGCCCTTCAGAAGACCTGCGAGCGCTCCTGGCACCTGCCCAAGTCCAAGGCCCGGGTCGCCGCCTGGCGGTGGCTGGCCTGGCTCGTCGTCTGGCTCGTCGCCCTGCTGTTCCAGGGGCTGGTGCAGACGGCGTTCGGCATCGGCCGGATCAGCGGCTTCGCCCTCGCCGCGGTCAGCGGCACCCTGCTGTGGTGGTGGACCCAGCACCTGCTGCTCGGCTCCCGGATCCCGTGGCTGCCGCTGCTGCCCGGTGCGCTGCTGGCCGGATTCGGGGAGCAGTCCCTGACGGTGGCGTCGAGGGTCTACATGCCCCATGCCGTGGACCGCAGCCTGCAGCAGTTCGGCAGCCTCGGCTCGGTCTTCGTCCTGCTGTCCTGGCTCATCGCGTTCTTCATCGTGATCACCCTCGCCATCGCCGTCGGGTACGTGGTGGCCCACGAACCGCTCCCGGCGGCCTGGCTCCGCACGCCCGCGGACCCCGCCGCGCCGCCACGCGATGAGGCCGTGACCTCGCCCGGTTAGAGCCGTCCCGCGCGGTCGGCGCGGCGGCCACCGGCCGCGAGCAGGGACAGGACGGCGAGCACGGCCAGCAGGACGAGGACCAGCAGCAGGACGGTGAGCACCGTCGGGTGGTTCCACAGGGCGAACACGAGCGCGCACACGAGCAGTGCGGCGAGGGTGAGCCGGCCGCGCTGCGCCTCCACCCAGCCGCCGGTGCGCCCGGTGCGCACTCCGTGGGCCTCGCCCCACACGGCGGCGGAGTCGGCCGCGCGCTCGGCCCGGTTGCGCAGGCCCCGCGGCAGGCGGCCGGCGCCGGACAGGTAGGCCCCGAGGGCCACGACGACACCGAGGACCAGCGCGGTCCGGATGCTCACCCTGAGGAAGCGCACCAGGGTGTCGAAGACCGCCGCTGCCGCCGCCGGGGACTGGACCTGCGCGGGAAGGCGGTCGAGGTAGAGGTGGCGTACGACGGCCAGCCCGATGGCGAAGAGGAGACACGCGGCGGCCGCGCCGAGCGCCGTGGTCACCAGGGCGCGTCGACGGCGCCGGGCGAGCAGCACTCCGGCGGCGCCGAGGACGACCGTGAGGACGGGCAGCCAGTTGCCGACGACGTCGAGCAGGTGGACCGCACCCCGGATCTTCTCCAGCTTGTCGGACTGCAGGAGCACCATCTGCTGGTCGACGTCGGGGATCTTCTCGGCCGGGGACAGGCCGGCCGCCACGAGGTCCTGTTTGACGGTTTCCACGGCGGCGCCGACATCCAGGGTGACGGTGCCCCCCTTCACCCCCACCGCACCGCGGCCCTCGCCGGTCAGCGCGTGCACCACCGCGGTGTGGGCGGCGCGGTTGGCGGTGGTCCACACGGTCTCGAACCGGTCGCTCTCGACGAACCGGGTCGCCACCTTGGAGACGGCCGCGTCCGCGGCCGAGTCCAGCTGCGGCCCCAGCGCCTTGACCGCCGTCCCCACGCGGGGCGGCAGCCCCTGCGCCTCCAGCCATTTCGCCAGGTCCGAGGTGACCTGCGCTCCGTCGACCCGGACGTCGGCGGCTTCGGTGATGCGGTGGACGGCCGCCGCCTCGATCGCCGGATCCGAGGCGAGGGGGGCGACCGTGGACACGTACCGGCCGGTGTCCAGCACGATGTCGTGCACCCAGACGGTGATCAGGGAGACCGGCACGAGCACGCAGGTCAGCGTGATCAGCACCGCCGAGAGCGAGCTCAGGACGATCCGCCCGGTGGCGCGTGACGCACCCGTCCGGCCCGGTGCGGGGGCTTCGCCGGGGAGATCGGACGGCACGCTCATGGCACTCCCGGGGACGACGCACGCGACCACGCACGAGACGACGTGCGTCCGTCCCATGGGACACGCACGGCCGCCGGATCCGCGCGTTCGGCTGGGCCCATCGAGTGATCCGCGCCTCCGGCGGCGCAGGCCTCCTCCGACAACCACACGAGGCGCCGCGCGGCTCCCCGGTGACCTCGCCCGCCGCGCCGCGTTAGACCCGTAGCCACCCGCCACCGAGTGAGGGAGACCGTATGTACGCAGCACCCGCCGCACGACTCACCCGTCGCGCGGTCCTCCGTACGGCCTTCACCGCGGCCGTGTTCGCCGGCACGGCCGCCGCGCTGGCCCCCGTACTGCGGGCCCGCCGTCCCCGGCAGACGCTCACACCGGCCCCGCTGACCCCGGCGGGCGAGGAGACGTACCGCGGCCGGCACATCGCCGTCGACCCGGCGGGGACCTCCGTCCGCATCGACGGCCGCGCCCTGCACGTCATGCGCCGCTCCGACGGCACGTACCTGAGCGGGATCAACCACTTCCAGTCCTACGCGACCCCGCTGGAGCTCGCCCGCGCGGCCGTCGACGAACTGGGCACCACCCAGCTGGCGTTCGCCGCCGCGCACCACGGGCGACAGGAGTAGCACGGCGTGTACACCCGGCAGAACCAGAAGAACCTGACCAGCGCGCAGAAGAAGCGCTTCACGGCGGCGGTGATCGAGCTCAAGCGCAACGGCACCTACGACGGGTTCGTCCGCACCCACGACAAGTACTTCGTCCCCGACCGGGACCGCAAACTGCGCGTCGGGCACATGTCCCCGTCTTTCTTCCCCTGGCACCGGCGCTACCTGCTGGAGTTCGAGCGCCAGCTCCAGACGGTGGACCCGGGCGTCAGCATCCCGTACTGGGACTGGACCACCGACAGCAGCCCGGCCTCCTCCCTGTGGGCGGAGGACTTCCTCGGCGGGACCGGCCGCGCGAACGACCGCCAGGTGATGACCGGCCCGTTCGCCTACGGCACGGGCAACTGGACGGTCACCGTCGGCATCACCGAGGCCGCCTTCCTCACCCGCAACCTGGGCCGGCCGCAGAACCCGATCAGCCTGCCGACCCCGGCCGAGCTCCAGTGGGCGCTCGACGACCCGCTGTACGACAGCTCGCCCTGGGACTCCACGGCCGGGCGCGGCGGGTTCCGCAACAAACTGGAGGGCTGGGCGGCCCCGAAGAGCGAGAAGTGGCGCAACCACAACAAGGTGCACCAGTGGATCGGCGGCCACATGACCGGCGGCACCGCCCCCAACGACCCGGCCTTCTGGCTGCACCACGCCTTCGTGGACCTGCTCTGGGACCGCTGGCAGCAGCGGCACCCGGCCTCCGGGTACCTTCCCGCCGCCCCGCTCCCGCTGGGTGACCTCCAGCGCGGCCGGGTGATCTCCCTCGACGAGCCGATGCCGCCGTGGGACGTCACCCCGCGCGAGATGCTCGGCCACCAGGGGATCTACCGCTACGAGTGACATCCGGCGGCCCAGTGGCACCCGGTCCGGGTGAGCCGCCAGGGAACACGGGGAAGGGCCCCCGCCGGACGGCGGGGGCCCTTCGGGTCACTCGGCGATCAGCCGCCGTAGTTGCCCTCGGTGTGGTGGTCGCCCTCGTGGCCCGAGGCGTTGATGCAGGTGTTGCCGAACGCCGGGTTCAGCAGGCCGATCACGTTGACGGTGTTGCCGCAGACGTTGACCGGGACGTGCACCGGAACCTGGAGCAGGTTGCCCGAGAGGACACCGGGGGAGCCGACCGCCGCACCGTGCGCTCCGGCATCGGCAGCCGCCAGACCCGCACCGGCGGCCAGGGCGCTACCGGCGGCAGCGGTGATGACGAATGCCTTCGCGATACGCGACATCAAGATCTCCTAGAAAGGAATGGGGTGCCGCAGAAAACGGAAGCTGCGGCGTTTGACATGGCATACAACGCGGAGAGCGCCCAAGGGTCACGGTCGCTGGGCCGCCGGTGATCCCGGACCGTCGGGAGGTTCCGGACCACCCGCCGATTCCGGACTACGAACCGGCCGAGAAGCGGGCGGAGGAGAAGTACGGGCGGACCGGCGTGACCGCGCCCGGCGCCAGCACCGCCACCGGGGTGCCCACGCAGCCCGGCTCCCGGTACAGGGCCACCGTGCTCCCGGTCTTGTTCGTCACCGCCCGTCCGCCGCCGCCCAGGGCGTCCACGCAGCCCTTCGGGGAGTCGAGGCCGTGCGGGCGGTCGTCCGTGCCGAGGTACTGGAAGGCGGGCCCGACGGCCGTCGGGGTCCCGAGGGCGGCGGTCGGGCCGTCGGCCGCGTACGCGGTGACACCGGCCCCCGCCACGGCCGCGACGAGCAGGACGGGGACCGATCCGGTGCGGACGAGGCTCCGAAGGGTGTGGGGGAGAGACAGGGATCGCATGCCCCGCCCAACCCGGCGCGCCCCGCCCGGGGTCACGCCTTGTCACCCCGCGGATGCCTGTGCGACGGTGCGACCGGCGCTGTCCGGATCACCCGGTCCGGCAGCCCGGGAGCCCCGCCAACAGGAGCTTGAGGGCAGGAGCCCCGACAATGGGAGCCCCGCGGCAGAGGCCCGGCGGCAGAGGCCCGGTTGCAGGAGCCCGAGCAGCAGGGCCCCGGCAGCAGGAGCCCCGGCAGCAGGAGCCCCGGCAGCAGGGGCCCCGGCCCCCGCAGACCCAGGAGGACACGATGGCCACAGCGGCGAGCGAGACCCCGGACCGGGACCTCCCCCGCTCCCGACCCCGGGTCCGGACCGCCCACGGCGAGGTCGAGGGCAGGACCGGGCCGGGCGGCATCGCCGTCTTCCGGGGCATCCCCTACGCCGCCCCGCCGGTCGGAGCCCGCCGGTTCGCCGCGCCCGGGCCGCCCGAGGCCTGGGAGGGGGTGCGCGACGCGGGAGCGTACGGCCCCACCGCGCCCAAGGTGCCCTACCCCGAGGCGTTCGCCGCGCTGCTGCCGGACCCCGAGATCCCCGGGGACGACTGCCTGAACCTCAACGTGTGGACCCCCGAGCCCGCCCCCGGGGCCCGGCTGCCGGTCATGGTGTGGATCCACGGCGGAGCCCTCACCCGCGGCTCCTCGGCCGTCCCCGTCTACGAGGGCTCCGCCTTCGCCCGGGACGGGGTGGTGCTCGTCTCCGTCAACTACCGCCTGGGCGTCCTCGGCTACGGCCTCTTCCCCGACGCCCCCGCCAACCGCGGGCTGCTCGACCAGATCGCCGCCCTGGCCTGGGTGCGGGACAACATCGCGGCCTTCGGCGGCGACCCCGGCCGGGTCACCGTCTTCGGCGAGTCCGCCGGAGCCATCAGCATCGGCGCCCTGCTCGCCGCACCCCGCGCGGCGGGCCTCTTCCGGCAGGCCGTCCTGCAGAGCGGCGCCCCCGAGGTGCTGCCGCGGGACCGGGTGCGCGCCATGGTCCGGCGGATGGCCGCCCTGCTCAAGATCCCCGCCACCGCGGAGGCCTTCACCGCGGCCTCCCTGCCCGATCTGCTCGCCGCCCAGGCGGCCGTCCTGCGCCGCTCCTCACCGCTGCTCGGCGGGCCCGCCTTCGGCCTGGTCGCCGACCCCGGGACGCTGCCGGCCGATCCCCTCGAAGCGGCGGCCGCGCGGGGAGACGTACCGCTGCTGCTCGGCTGGACGGCCGAGGAGTACCGGCTGTGGCTGGCCCCGACCGGCGCGATGCGGCTGCTGGACCGGCTGGGACCGCTGTCCGTGGCCCTGGGCCGGATCCGCTCCGGAAAGGACCGGGCCGCCGTACGGGCCCTGCGCGCCGAGCGGCCCGGCGCGGGACCGGCCGACCTCCTCGGCCACCTGCTCACCGACCGGTTGCTGCGCGATCCGCTGCGCGCGCTGGCGGGTGCGGCCGGGCGGAGCGCGCCGAGCTTCGTGTACGAGTTCGCCTGGCCTTCGGGCATCCCGGGTCTCGGCTCCTGCCACGCCCTGGAGCTGGGCTTCGTCTTCGACACCCTGGACGCGCCCGAGGCCTCCTGGCTGGCCGGGCCGGACACCCCGCAGGAGCTGGCCGGGGAGATGCACGCGGCCTGGGTGCGCTTCGCCGTCGAGGGGGATCCCGGCTGGGCGCCCTGGAACGGCGACGGCCCGCCGAAGGTGTTCGGCGGGCCGGGGCGTGCGGAGCCGACGGCACAGGAGCCGGCGTCCGGGGAGCCCGTACGGGTGGGCGGGGCGCCTACTCGACGGGTCCTTCCATGACCTTGCTGATGAACTGGACCGGACCCTCGCCCATGTTGGGCACGTAGGTCTTGGCGTTGTGCTGGCCGCCCTGGATGACCCTCATGCTGGTGTGGATCGGCCCCTTGCCGTAAGTGGCGATGAACTTCTGCACGTTCGGCAGGGTGTTCTTGTTGTTCTCGTTGGTGCCGACCTGGAAGGCCAGGTAGACGTCCGGGGCGCCCGGCTTGGCGATCAGCGCCTTGGCGAGCAGCTCGGGGTTGTTCTCCGCCTTCTCCTTGTCGTGGCCCTTCCACAGGGGGGAGTCGGGGAGGATGTCCGGGCCGGAGCAGATCGCGGCCTTGAACTTCTCCGGGTACTTCAGCACGGCCTTGAGGCTGGCGAAGCCGCCGGTGGAGGAGCCCATGTAGGCCCAGCCGTCGCGGGACTTGACCGTGCGGAAGTTCTGCCGCATCAGGTCGGGGACGTCGTCGGTGAGCCAGGTGTCCATCTTGGGCTGACCCGGGATGTCGGAGGCGTCCCAGTAGATGCCCTTGTCGTCCGGGCCCGGGTTCAGCACCGGCATGGCCAGGAGGAAGGGCTTGCTCTTCCCGGCGGCGTACCACTTGCTGATGCTGCTCTGGAGGCCCAGGTCGGTGCCCATCCAGTAGTTGTTCGGGTAACCGGCGCCGCCGGGCAGCGCGATCATGACCGGGAAGCCGCTCTTGGCGAACTTCGGGTCGCCGTACTCCTTGGGCGCCCACACCCAGACCTTGCCCTTGAACCCGGACTTCTTGCCGGTGATCGTGGTGACGGCGACGTGCGTGCCGTCGGGCAGGGTCATCGCGTTCTTGAAGTCGGCCGCCGGGCCGGTGGGCATCGACATCTTCGAGTGCGGCGGCGGGGTGGGGAGCGCCGCGCCACCGGTGTCGCCCCCGCCGCCGCCGGACGGCGGCAGCTGCCCGAAGGAGACGGATTCGCCCTTGTCGGTGAAGGGCGGTATTTCGTAGTGGCTCATCACGAGCGAGGCCACGCCCGCCAGCGCGAGGACGGAGGCACCCGCGATCACCCAGCGCCGGACCCGGGACGGCCGCCGGCGCGACCTCGCGGGCTGCCGCGGCTCCTCGGGCCGCGGAGGGCGGTACTGCTGCTGGTAGGGCTCTTCGGCGCGGTACTGCTGCTGGTAGGGCCCTTCCGAGCGGTACGGCTGCTGCTGTCCGTCGGGTGCGTACGACATGTGAGGTGGCTCTCCAGCTGGTGCTGCCCCGTGGGGGCGGGGTTGGGACTGCTTTCGATCGAAAGATGAGCGTACGTGCCCGCAGGTTCCCGATTTTTACGTCTCTTGGTGTTCCGAAGAGGATCACGTTGCCCTACGCGAAAAGGGCCTGTGGAGTTCCCGTTCTGTTCGCCAAGTATCCCTGGCCTCTGCACATGCCGCTGGGTACGGTACGTCCGCGCCGCCCCCAGACCACCCTGCCCGGAGGTAATTCCCTTGTTCGGCATGCCCTTTTCACGGTCCCGCCGCAAGACCGCCCTCGCCACCGCCTTCGGCGTCACCGCCGCCGGCGCCGCGCTGTGGGCGGGCATCGGCTCCGCCCAGCCCGCGCACGCGGCCGGCCTGCCCGCGCCCGACCACATAGTCGTCGTGGTCTTCGAGAACCACGCCTACAGCCAGGTCATCGGCAGCTCCAGCGCCCCGTACATCAACTCCCTCAAGACCGGGGGAGCCAACCTCACCGCCTCCTACGGCATCACGCACCCGAGCCAGCCCAACTACCTCCAGCTCTTCTCGGGCTCCAACCAGGGCGTGACCGGCGACAGCTGCTACACGCCGGGCTTCAGCTCCGCGCCCAACCTGGCCTCCGAGCTGATCGCCGCCGGCAAGACCTGGGGCAGCTACAACGAGGGGCTCCCCAGCGCCGGCTCCACCACCTGCTCCAGCGGCGACTACGCGCGCAAGC
Source organism: Streptomyces sp. NPDC002104 (assembly GCF_053593795.1). Lineage (NCBI taxonomy): Bacteria > Bacillati > Actinomycetota > Actinomycetes > Kitasatosporales > Streptomycetaceae > Streptomyces > Streptomyces sp. NPDC002104. The sequence goes on from NZ_JBSFDF010000022.1 coordinate 111,191, forward strand.
ACAACCCCTGGTTCGCCTTCTCCAACGTGCCCACCAGCACCGCGAAGACCATGACCCAGTTCCCCACCGACTTCACCACCCTGCCCAAGGTCTCCTTCGTCGTCCCGGACCTCTGCAACGACATGCACGACTGCTCCGTCGGCACCGGCGACACCTGGCTCAAGAACAAGGTCAAGGCCTACGCGGACTGGGCCAAGACCCACAACAGCCTGCTCGTCGTCACCTTCGACGAGGACAACCGGCTCGCCGGGAACAAGATCCCGACGGTGTTCTACGGCCAGTCCGTGACCCCCGGCTCCAGCGCCTCCACCACCTACAACCACTACGACGTGCTGCGCACCCTCGAAGGCCTGGCCGGCCTGACCGCCCACGCCGGGAACGCGGCCACCGCCAAGGACATCACGGGGATCTGGACTTCCTGACCATGTACGTTGCGGACAGTCGCGCCACCCCCGCGTCCGCCGTGACCCCCGAGCCGCAGGCCGCCGCCCAGGGCATCCGCCCCGGGCGGCGCGCCGCGCTCGCCCCCACGGTGCTCGCCCTCGGCACGGTCAGCCTCATCACCGACGTCTCCTCGGAGATGGTCACGGCCGTGCTCCCGCTCTACCTCGTCGCCGGACTGGGGCTCACCCCGCTCGGCTTCGGAATGCTCGACGGCCTCTACAACGGGGTCAGCGCCCTGGTCCGGCTCACCGGAGGCCACCTCGGCGACCGCTTCGGCCGCCACAAGGCCCTCGCCGGCCTGGGCTACGGGCTCTCCGCCCTGTGCAAACCCCTGCTGCTGCTCGCCCACACCCTGCCCGCCATCGGGGCCGTCCTCGCCCTCGACCGCACCGGCAAGGGTCTGCGCACCGCCCCGCGCGACGCCCTGATCTCCCTGGCCGCCGCGCCCGAGGAGCGGGGCCGGGCCTTCGGCGTCCACCGCGCGATGGACACCGCCGGCGCCCTGATCGGGCCCGTCCTGGCCTTCCTGATCCTGCGCGGCGCCGCCGACGGCTACGACGCCGTCTTCACCGTCAGCGCCTGCGTGGCCGCGCTGGGCGTCCTCGTGCTGGTGCTCTTCGTACCCGGCCGGCGCACCGTGCCCGCGGCCGGCGCCGCCCCCGTCTCGCTGCGCGCCGCCTTCGGGCTGCTGCGCCGCCCCGACCTGCGGCGCATCGGCCTCTGCGCGCTGCTGCTCGGCCTGTGCACGGTCAGCGACGGCTTCGTCTTCCTGCTGCTGCAGCGCTCCGCCGGCATCGCCGACCGCTGGTTCGCCCTGCTGCCGCTGGGCACCGCCGCCGCCTTCTTCCTGCTGGCGCTGCCGCTCGGCCGGCTCGCCGACCGGATCGGCCGCCGGGCCGTCTTCCTCGGCGGGCACCTCGCGCTGCTCGCCGCGTACGGGATCCTGCTCGCGGGCGGCTCCCATCCCGCGCTGCCCTACGCCGTCCTCCTGCTGCACGGCGGCTTCTACGCCGCCACCGACGGGGTGCTCATGGCCGCGGCCGCCGGAGCAGTCCCCGAGGAGCACCGGGGCGGCGGCCTCGCCCTCGTCCAGACCGGCCAGGCCCTCGCCCGGTTCGCCGCCTCGCTCGCCTTCGGCGCCGCCTGGACCCTCTGGGGCCGCCGCCCCGCCCTGTGCGCCGCCGCCGTCCTGCTGGCCGGGGCCGTCGCGCTGTGCGTCCGGCTGCGACCGGGCGGTGACCCGGACACCCCGGCGCCCGGCACCCCTGGGTCCGGCACCCGGGCGCCCGACACCGCTGCGCCCGACACTTCTGCGCCCGACACTGCTGCGCCCGACACCGCGGCCGCCTGAATCCCCCGTAGCCGACGAAAGGCCCCACCCATGCCCCTCCAGCGCCGGATCCTGATCCTCGTCTCCGCCGTCGTCCTGCTCGCCGCCATCGGCGCGCTCGCCGTCGTACGGGCCTCCTCGCGGGCTGGGGAGAAGGACCGGGCGCAGGCCGGCGGGCCGGCGATCACCCGCGGCGAGGTGTCCCTCGCGGGGGGTGCCGGCGGCCGGCGGATCGTGTTCCGGAACATGGCCTGGGGCCCGCACCGCGACGAGCTCGCCACCGCGGCGGCGGGCGCGCCCGAAGGTCCGCGTACCGCCTCCGGGGTGAGCTGCCTGCGCTTCCACGCGGCCGGCGGCACCGGGATCTGCCTCCAGGCCGACAAGAGCGGGGTGCAGGACGCCTACAAGGCGGTGGTCCTCGACTCCCGGCTCAAGGAGGTCGCCTCCCGGCCGCTGGCCGGCATCCCGACCCGGGCCCGGGTCTCGCCCGGCGGCCACCTGGTCGCCTGGACGGTCTTCGTCGGCGGGGATTCGTACGCCGGTACGAACTTCTCGACCCGGACCTCCGTGCTGGACCTGCGGACCGGGACGTACGACGCCTCGCTGGAGGACTTCACCATCCACAAGGACGGCAAGACCTACCGCAACGCGGACGTCAACTTCTGGGGGGTCACCTTCGCCGCCGACGAGCGGACCTTCTACGCGACGCTCGCCACCGGCGGTCGGACCCACCTGGTCCGCGGCGACCTCGCCGCACGCACGGTGACCACGCTGCGCGAGAACCTGGAATGCCCGTCCCTGTCGCCCGACGGGACCCGGCTGGTGTTCAAGAAGCGGGTGCCCGGCCTGTCGCCGGACGCCCCGTGGCGGCTGTACGTCCTCGACCTCGCCACGATGGCCGAGGCACCGCTCGCCGAGGAGCGCAGCGTCGACGACCAGGTGGTGTGGACCGACGACAAGACGATCGTCTACTCGCTGCCCGGGGACTTCGGAGCAGACCTCTACTCCCTGCCCGCCGACGGCAGCGGAGCCCCGGCCCGGCTGATGACCTCGGCCCTCGCCCCCGCCTTCCTCGGCTGACACCGGGAAGAGGGGGCGGGGACAGGGGCAGGAGCAGGGACGGGGACGGGGACGGGGCGTCCGGATCCTCGGTGGAGGACCGTTACGCCGGGATGAGCGTCTTGCGGCGCCGCTTGCGCTGCGCCCCGGCCGACAGCCGCAGCTCGATGACCGACCGCACCGCCGGCCACTCCTCGTCGAGGATCGAGTAGAAGGCCGTACTGCGCACGGCGCCGTCCAGGCCCCGCGAATGGGCCCGGCGGACCCCCTCGCTGGTGAAGCCGAGCCGTTCCATCGCGGCGCGCGAGCGTCCGTTGCGGGCGTCCGCGCGGAGCGAGATCCGCCGGACGCCCCAGGTCTCGAAGGCATGGCGGAGCATGAGCAGCTTCGCCTCGGTGTTGATGCCGGTGCCCTGGGCCGCGGGGGACAGCCAGGTATTGCCGATCTCGGCGGCATCGGGGATCGCCGTCGCCGGATCGCCGAACGGGACCCCCGGCACGGCGGGCCACACCAGCGGCCCCTGCCAGTAGTCGAGTTCCAGGAACCGGGTCGAACCGACCACCCGGCCGTCGGTGGCTCTGACCACCGCGAACGGGAGCGATCGACCCGCCGCCTGATCGGCGAGGGCACGGTCGATGTACTCGTGTGACGCCTGCAACCCGTGGGGCACGGGAGTGAAGGCGTAAGTCGTACGATCCTCGGCCCCGGCCAGGGCCAAGGCCTCGGTGTGGTGGGGGGCGAGGGGCTCAAGCCGCACGGAGCGGCCGGCGAGGAGTACGGGTACGGGCACGGAGCCTTCGGTCCTTCTGGGCGGTGGGGTGGTTGCACAGTCTGCGTCCCTGACGTCGCCCCCAGTGCAAAACACGGGTGAAAGGCAACGGGCTGTCAGGTGAACGCGAGTGGCTCAATGTAGCCCCTTGGAGTCCTTCCATGAACCCCCAAATTGGCAATGGCGTGACACTCTTTTTCGAGGACTTGGGTCCCCGCGAGGGAGCCCCCGTAATCCTGATCCACGGACATCCGTTCAACCACTCGATGTGGGCCCCCCAGACGGCCGCACTGACCACGGCCGGTTACCGCGTGATTACCCCTGACCTGCGGGGATACGGGAAAAGTCCGGTGCTGCCGGGGAAGACGACGCTCGCCGGCTTCGCCGCTGATCCGGTGGATCTGCTCGACCGTCTGGACGTCGAACAAGCGGTCGTCGCCGGTGTGTCCATGGGCGGCCGGATCGCCCTGCAGATGCGGCTCGGCCACCCGGGTCGCGTGCGGGCCCTCGTCCTCTCCGACACCTCCGCCGCACCGGAATCCGAGGACGGCAAAACCTTCCGCCTGGGCCTTGCCGAGCGGCTCCTCGCGGAGGGAATGCGGCCCTATGCCGACGAGGTCATCGACAGGATGCTCGCGCCGTACAACGTGACCGCGATGCCGCAGGCCGCGGCCCATGTCACCGGGATGATGTACGCGACCGACCCCGAGGGCACTGCTGGAGTTCCTCGCGGGCATCTGACCGGCGGACCCACCGGGCGCCCGGCCGGGCGGACGACCACCCGGACCGGGGCTTTCGGCTGTCCGGCGGGTGCCGAACGGGACTCCCCACGGGTGACGAAGGGGCTCCCGGCGGGTGCCGAACGGGGCTACCGCGTGCCGGACGCGCGGTGTCAGTCTGTCTGCAGGGTGGTGCGCAGCCGGTAGCGGTCCCCGCTGTACTCCACCGTGGACAGCAGCAGCGGCCGCTGGTCCCTGGTGTATACCGTCTGGTCGAGTACGAGTACGGGCGCGCCCTCGGCGATGCCCAGATGCCCGGCGAGCTCCCCGTCGGCGTTGCGCGCCTCGATGGTGGCCTCGGCGCGGTCGGGTTCGACGCCCCAGCGGCGCAGTTCCTCGAAGAGGGAGGTCTCGCGGAAGTCGGTGCGGGCGAGGTCGGGTGCGAGGTCGGCGACGACCAGCGTCCGGTCGACGGCGATCCGGACGTCGTTGAGCAGCCGGACCCGCTCCAGGCGCAGGAGCGGGGTGCCGGCGGGCACGCCGAGGCGGTCGGCGTCGTCCAGGGACGCGGTGACGGTGTCGTGGAGCAGGACCACCGAGCTGGCGCGCATGTGCTTGCGCCGGGCGGTGGCGGTGAAGGACTCCAGGTCCTTGGGCCACTCGCGGGCGGGCGCGGGCGCGACCGGCGCCGCGACGAACCAGCCGCGCCCGTGGGACGCGGTGACCAGGCCCTGTTCGACGAGGCGGGCCAGCGCGCGGCGCAGGGTGACGCGGGAGACGTCCAGCCGGGTGCACAGCTCGCGCTCGGGCGGCAGCTTGCTGCCCTCGGACAGGCCGCGGCGGGCGATCTCCTCGCGGATGCGGTCCGCGGCCTGGGCCCACAGGGGGTCCGCGGCGCGGGCGTTCGCCGTGATCGAGGAGGTGGCGTCGGCGATGGCAGCGTCGTCGGTCATAGGGCAAACCATACCACTTGCTACCACTTCGGCTGGCTTCTGGCCCGGGCGGATCGGGACCTAAGCCCTCGTCTTGATATTTTTTGAAAGACCACAAGAGACCACCGTTGACCAATCCAGAACCACTGGCTACCTTCGAGTCGTCCCCACCACCCCGCTCGACGAGGAGCACCAGATGAGTACGGCCACCGCCGCGGTCACACCGGCCGCCGGAAAGAAGCCGGGCCGGATCATGCCGGTCATGCAGCGCATCGGCCGCAGCCTGATGCTGCCCGTGGCCACGCTGCCGGCCGCGGCCCTGCTGACCCGCCTCGGCGGCCACGACCTGCTGGGCCGGGAGAACTTCCCGCTGCTCATCCAGAAGCTCGCGATGGTCCTGGCGGCGGCCGGCGACACCGTCTTCGCCAACCTGCCGCTGCTCTTCGCGGTCGGTGTGGCCATCGGCTTCGCCAAGAAGTCGGACGGCTCCACCGCACTGGCGGCCGTGGTCGGCTACCTGGTCTTCAAAGCCGTACTCGCCAGCCCCGCCTTCCCCAAGGGCGTGGACGGCGAGCCGCTCGACGCCAAGGTGCTCGGCGGCATCGTGATGGGCCTCGTCGCGGCCCTCCTCTACCAGCGCTTCAGCCGCACCAAGCTGCCCGACTGGCTCGGCTTCTTCGGCGGCCGCCGCCTCGTCCCCATCCTGAGCGCCTTCGCGGGCGTCGGCATGGGAGTGGTATTCGGAGTGGTCTGGCCGACCGTCGGCGGCTGGTTCTTCCACTTCGGCGAGTGGCTGGTCGGCACCGGCGCCTGGGGCGCCGGCCTCTTCGGCCTCGTCGTCCGGGCCCTCATCCCGATCGGGATGCACCACTTCTTCTCGGTCTTCCCCTGGTTCGAGGCGGGCTCCTTCGTCAACCCGGCCACCGGCACCGAGGTGCACGGGGACATCGCCCGCTTCCTCGCCGGCGACCCCACCGCGGGCCAGTTCATGACCGGCGGCTTCCCGATCTACATGTTCGCGCTCCCGGCCGCCGCCATGGCCATCGCGCACACCGCGCGCCCCGAGAACCGGACCATGGTCAAGGGCATGATGATCTCCGTCGCCCTGACCTCCTTCGTCACCGGCGTGACCGAGCCCATCGAATTCGCCTTCATGTTCGTGGCCCCGCTCCTCTACGCGATCCACGCCTTCCTCTTCGGCGTCTCGATGGCCGTCTGCTACGCCCTCGGCATCCGCGACGGCTTCGGCTTCTCCTCCGGCGCGATCGACTACATCGTGAACTACGGCATCGCCACCAAGCCCTGGATGCTCATCCCGATCGGCCTGGCCTTCGCCGCCATCTACTACGTGCTCTTCCGCTGGGCGATCGTGAAGTTCGACCTCCCCACCCCGGGCCGCGAACGCGACGAGGAAGGCAATCCGCTCACCAAGGCCGACGCCTCCTGAGCCCCGGGCCGGCGGTTCCCCCCGCCCGGCCCCGCCCCGCCGGACCCGCCCGGCTCCGCCCGACCGCTCCGCCCGGCCGCCCGCCCCCGCCCGCCCGAACCGGCGGGGGCCGGCGACCCCCAGACTCCGCTAAGGACCCCCCACCATGTCCGGATCCCGCATCACGTTCCTCGAAGGCCAGGCCGACCAGGGCGCTGCCCTCGCCCGGATCGCCGACCGCGTCCGCACCCAGCTCGCCTCCCCGGAGCTCGCCGGACTGCGCGCCGCCGAGCGCCCGCTGTTCACCGGCATCGGAGCCTCGTACGCCGCCCTCGCCGTCCCCGTGCAGCACCTGCGCGAGGCCGGGATCGTCACCCAGCGCGTGCTGTCCAGCGAGATCGAGACCGGCACCGCCGGCTTCGACACCGACTGCCTGATCGCCGTCTCCCAGGGTGGCCGCAGCTCCGAGACCATCGCCGCGTTCGAGTGCGCCGCCCCCGGCATCACGAAGACCGCGCTGCTCAACGTGGTTCCCTCGCCGCTCGGCGACCTCGCGGACCTCACCGTGGACCTCGGCAACGAGCCCGACTCGTACGCCTCGACCATCGGCTACACCGGCACGATCGTCGCCCTCGACCTGATCGCCGGGGCCGTCGCGGGCCGCGCGGGCGACCCGTGGGGCGAGATCGCCGAGCAGACCACCGCGGTCCACGCACAGGCCACCGAGGTCGTGGCCGGCCTGCGGGAGCGCGGTGCCCGCTGCATCGCCTCCGACGGTGTGGCGGCCGGGGCCTCCCGGGCCTCCGCCGAGGAAGGTGCGCTGCTGCTGCGCGAGGTGGTGCGGATGACCGCGGCGCACTCGGCGACCCGCAACTACCTGCACGGCGAGATGGAGTCGGCGGGCAACACCCTCCACCTCGTCTACGGCGACGGCCGCGAGATCGAGCTGGCCCGCTCGCTGGCGGGCGCCGGCCACCTCACGCTGCTCATGACCACGGCCGAGGTGGAGCCCGCGGACAGCCTGTCGGTCGTCCGCCTGCCCGAGGTCGCGGACGCGGTCCGGGTGGTCCTGGAGACGGTGGTCCTCCAGGAGCTGGTGGCCCAGCTCAGCGCAGAGCGGGACGTCCCGATCGAGTCCTTCGTCTTCGCCAACGACGACACCAAGCAGGGCGGCCTCGACATGTCCGACTTCGAGGTCGCGGCCTTCACCCAGGCCTGAGCCCCGGCGCATCCATGCCGCGGCCCGCGGATCCTCCAAGGTGGACCGCGGTCGCGCCGATCTGCAGGACGACGAAGCCGGTCGCCGCGGCCAGGGCGAGCCAGGGGGCGGTACCGGTCAGCGGAGGCAGGAC
>NZ_JBSFDF010000023.1:0-116298 GCF_053593795.1 Streptomyces sp. NPDC002104
GTACGCCCAGTACGCGAACGCCCCGGCAGCACGCCCAGGCACGGCACCAGACGCCGCGGGCTCGGCCGACAAGATCCGAAAGAGACGACCTAGGCGAAGGCCCGGCCCGGCGGGTGCGCGAAGGGGCGCCCCCCTGGCGGTGGGGCGCCCCGGCTCACGCGTCGGCCGGCGCTACGGGCAGTACTGCGCCTGCTTGCCGATCGACCGGTACATGCAGTCCGCGTTCTCCAGGAGCTGCAGCACCGCCTCCTTGTTGCGCGCCGTCTCGCGGTCGATGACCTCGTCCGGCGGGTAGAAGCCGCTGCTGCCCGAGTCCGTCGGGTACATCTCGAAGGTGTAGGCGAAGATCTTCTGGGTGCCCCACAGCCAGTCGTCGATCGTCCCGTCGGTGATGTACAGGTCGCTCGACTGCTCCGGCGTGTAGCCGTTGCTGGCCGCCATGCTGGTGCCGATCTTCTTGTACACGGCCAGGTCGTCGGCGCTCAGTCCGGGCGCGGTGTCGTTGTACGTCCACCCGAACGGCCACAGCACGAGCTCGCTGTACGTGTGGAAGTCGATGGCGGCGGTGATCTGCTGCTTGCCGCCGACCACGCGGCTGCGCACGAAGTCGGAGACCACCTTCACCTCGGGCGCAGACTCGGCGGCCGCGCCCCGGTAGGTCTCGGAGCTCTTGCTGCTGCTGGAGCCGCCGCAGCAGCCCCACTTGTAGTTCCAGTTGCGGTTCTCGTCGGTGCCGACGTAGGAGGAGCCGGCGTTGGGCTGCCGGTTCTTGCGCCAGGACCGGTACGAGCCGGAGGCGATGTCGTACTCGCCGCCGTCCGGGTTGAGGTCCGGCACGATCCAGATCTCGCGGCCGTTGACCATGTTGGTGATGCGCGAGTCGGTCCCGTACTTGGAGCCGAACTCCTTGAGCAGGTACAGGGCCATCTCGACGGTCAGGTGCTCGCGGGCGTGCTGGTGCGCGGTGAAGAGCACCTCGGGCTCGGCCTCGTCGGTCGCGACGTTGTCACTGATCTTGATCGCGATCAGGTCCCGGCCCTGGTAGGACTTTCCGATGACCCGCTTGCTCATGAGCGCGGGGTACTGGGCGATGCGCTGGTCGATCTCCGCGTTCGCCTCGGCGTAGTTGTGGTAGAGCGCGTCCTTCGACGGGAAGTCGTTGATCCCGGCGGCGATGTCGCGCGCATCCCTGCGGTCCGGCGGTCCGGGCAGCGCGGTCAGCTTGTAGCCGAGGGCGCGCAGCTTCGTGGCCTGCATCGTGTCGGCGCTGACGACGACCGAGCGGGCGTCGACCTCGTCGATGGAGGCGCCGGTACGGAGCAGGGCGGTGCGCTCGACCGCGGTGGCGGGGCCCTGGATCTCGTACTGGGCGATCGCCTCGTCCTGGGTGGCGGTCGACGGGGTGGGCGGAGGGGCTGCCGTCGCGCTCAGGCCGTAGGCGGGTGCGCCGAGCGCGAGCGCGAGAAGGGCCGCCGTGACGGCGGCCCTTCGGCGGTGGTGGAGCCGCATGCGTTCTCCTGGGTGGGAGTGTGGGGGTAGCCGTGCGGACGCGCACAGCGTGCTCTTATGGCATGTCCGGGTCAAGAACCCGAAATCGGCCAATCAGCCAACCCCACACACCTACCTGCTACGGCAGGCCGTGGACCTTCGGACCCACCGCGTTGGACCAAGCGCCACCCGCTTTGGCGTCCCAGTTGGTCGACCAGGTCATCGCGCCGCGCAGGCCGGGATAGGTCTTCGAGGGCTTGAAGGTCCCGCAGCCCGTGCCCCTGGCCAGGCAGTCCAGCGCGTTGTTCACGATGGCCGGGGAGACGTAACCGCTGCCCGCGCCGCTGGGGGAGGCCGGGACCCCGATGCCCACCTGCGAGGGGTCGAGCCCGCCCTCCAGCTGGATGCAGGCCAGCGCGGTGAGGAAGTCCACCGAGCCCTGGGAGTAGACCTTGCCGTCGCAGCCGAGCATCGCGCCGGAGTTGTAGTACTGCATGTTGACGACGGTGAGGATGTCCTTCACCGCCAGAGCCGTCTTGAAGTAGCCGCCCTGGGTCGACTGCATGTCGATGGTCTGGGGGGCCATGGTGAGGACGAGGGAGGGGCCGGCCTTGGCCGCCAGCGCGCGCAGCGCCTGGGTCATGTAGGTCGGGTTCAGGCCGTTCTCCAGGTCGATGTCGATCCCGGTGAAGCCGTACTCCTGCATCAGCGCGTACGCGGAGTTCGCGAGGTTGGTCGCCGAGGCCGAGTCGCTCACCGAGATGGTGCCCTTCTCGCCGCCGATGGAGAGGATGACGGACTTGCCGGCCGCCTTCTTCGCGGCGATGTCCGCCTTGAACTGGGGGACCGTGTAGCCGCCGAGGCCGGCCGAGTCCAGGGTGAAGGCGATGGCGCCGGGCGTGCTCGTGGCGTCGGCGAAGGAGACGGCGATGATGTCGTACTGCGCGGAGACGTCGGAGATCTTCTGGACGGTCGCGCCGTTGTTGAAGTTCTGCCAGTAGCCGGTCACCGCGTGCTTGGGCACCGACGGGTTCGGGTTGCCGCCCCCGCCGCTCGTGGTGGTGCCCTGGACGGCCGGGCCCTTCACGCCTTCGCCGGCGGCGTTGTACGCGCTGACCTGGAAGGAGTACGTGGTCGACGCGGCGAGCCCGGTGATCTGCGCGGAGGTGCCCGAGGTCACGGTCTGGACGCGGACGCCGTCCTGATACACGTAATACCCGGCGGCCCCGCTGACCGTGTTCCACGAAAGGGTGAGCCCGCTGGAGCTCTGGCCGGAAACGGCGCTGCCGGACGGTGCGCCGGGGATGGTCGGCGAGGGGTCGGTGCCGCCTCCGCCGTCGGGGCCGAAGACGCTGAACTCGTCGACCACGAAGCCGGGCTGGCCGTACCAGCCGTGGGTGTAGACGGTGACCTGGGTGGTGCTCGGGCCGGTGGTGAAGGTGGTGGACAGCTTCTGGAAGCCGCCGCCGGTGCCGGGGGTCCAGGTGGACACGTCCTGCGTGCCGGTCCCGGTCGCGCCGAGGTACACGTACGAGCCGTTGACCTGCTCGCTGAGCGTGTAGGTCGAGCTCGGCTTGACGGTGACGACCTGGCTGCACCGGGCGTTGTCCTGGCCCGACGGGGTGGCCTTGAGGGCGCCGGCCCCCGCGAAGACGGGGGAGGCGACGACGGCGCCGCTGCCCGAGGTGCAGGTCCAGTTGGTGAGGCCGGACTCGAAGCCGCCGTTGCGGACGACGTTGACGTCGGCGGCCTGGGCGGTGCCGGCGGCCAGGGCGGTGAGCCCGCCGGCGGCGAGGGTCACGGCGAGCGGGACGGCGAGGGAGCGTATGCGGTTCACGTGGGCTCCGGTGGGGGGAGTGGGGATGTGAGAACGCGTCAGACATCGGTGCGGGGCATGTGGGGTGCCCCGCAGCCAAGTTGGTCTAGTCCAATGTCCATGTCAAGAGTGTTTGCAATATGGCTTGAACTGATCGATCTGCCTGCCGTCCTGCCATCCTTGTTGTCCGGATTTTCCCGCCCTCACTGACACGTGCCCGTGGCACGGGAATGTGCAAGGCCCTGCCCTGTCAGGAAGGACGTGGATATGGTGCTGGGGCAAGGGGGAAGGGTGTTGATCGTTTGCGGTCGCGCAGCATGCGCGCACCCGCCGCGGTCAGGGGAACGCCCGTGGATGACGGGGTGAACGGGGGGATGCGCGTGCCGATCGCCATTGCTGTCACCAGCGCCGATCTGGTGCTGCCGGCCCCGGACCGGCACACCCCGGCCGCAGCCGTCCTGCCGCCGCCCGAGGAGCTCGACCTGGAGGGCGCGCTCGCCCAGACGGCCGGCCTGCTGGAGCGCCACGGCCACCTGGTGGTCCTCGTGCCGACCTGGCTCCGCGCCTCCGCCGTCCGCCGCCTGCACACCGTCCGGGCCATCCTGGAGACCGACCGGATCGCCCTCGTCGACGTCGATCTCCCTCCGCTGGGCTTCGCCCTGCTGGTACGTCAGCTGCGCCAGCTCAGCATCTGCGACTTCAGCCCCGGCGTCCTCGCCTCCGCCGCCCGCCTGCTCGCGCACTACATCTACGCGGGCGCCCTGCTCGGCTCGGTCGCCAAGCTGGACCGGGTGCCGGTCGGGCTCAAGGCGCACGCCAAGTCCTGGTCCCCGAGCGCCCAGTTCGCCGTACTGGCCCACCCGGCCCCGCACCTGGTCAAACTGGGCTCGGGCTCCGGCGGAACCCACGGCGGCGGCGCCACCCTGCCCCCGGGCCCCGACTTCGCCACCCACCTCACCTTCGCCCGCGGCCAGCTCGCCTCCGACTGGGTGGCCTCCGACCTGGCCCCCGCCTGGCGGGTCCAGGGCGTCATGGAGAACCCGCTGCCCGCCGACTCGGCCGCCTGGTGGGCCACACCGAAGCTGGTGGAGTTCGCGGCCGCCATCCCGGACCCCTCGGTGCTCTACCAGCTCGTCGCCTCGGTCCGCCGCGAGGAATGCCGCTGGTGCGGCTTCGAACTCATCGGCGACCGCTGCGGCTTCTGCGCCGCCCCACTGCTGCCGCCGGCGGCCCCGGCGGCGGCGGGCTCGGCGGCGGCACCGGCATCGGCACCCGCATCCGGCCCGGGCCCGGGCTCGGGCTCGGGCCCCGGCTCGGGATCCGGCTCCTCCGGCCCGGGTTCCGGCTCCGGCTCCGGCTTCGCGGACCGGCTCCGTCCCAGATCCAGACCCAGACACTGACCGGCCCGAACGAATGAAGAACGGCGAGGTAAGACGGCCATGAACTCACGCCAGCGCCGCGGCGTCATCCTGCTGATCCTGTCGGTCCTGTGCGCCCTCGCCGCCTTCGGCGGAGTCCTCGTCGTGATGGGCGACGTCAACTCCAAGGTCGGCAACGAGGTCACCGCCTACCGGGTGAAGGGCGACATAGCCCCGTACACCCCACTGGCGGCCGGCCAGTTCGAGCAGGTCACGGTCCCCGAGCGGTGGCTGTCCGGGACCGCCGTCACCGACCTGGCCGTCCTCAGGGACAAGCTGGCCCTCACCACCCTGAAGAAGGGCTCGCTCCTCCAGAGCGACATGTTCGTCGACAAGCCGAAGCTCCAGGCCGGGGAGCAGGAGATCGCCATCATGATCGACGCCTCCACGGGCGTCGCGGGCAAGATCACCCCCGGTGCCAAGGTCAACATCATCGGAACGTTCAAGAGCAAGAAGGCGGACGGCCCCGACCAGTCGGTGCTCATGGTGGCCAACGCCCGCGTCATCAACGTCGGCAAGCTCACGCCCCTGGACGCCAAGGACGCGGACAAGAAGAGCCCCACCGACGGTGTCCCGATCACCTTCGCCCTGTCCACCAAGGACACCCAGCGCGTGGCCTACGCCGAGTCCTTCGCAGTCCACGTACGCCTGGCCCTGGTGGCCCCCGGCACCGACTCGGCGCCCAACCCGGGCGACCACTTCTACACCCTCGAAGGGGACAAGTGAGGCGCCGATGACCACTCGCATCCTCCCCGCGGTCGGCGACCCGGAGTCCGCCCGCGTCATCGCCACCCTGCTCAGCCAGCTCCCGGCCGCCGAGCCGGCCGCCCCCGTCCCCGACTCCACCTTCCTCCTCGACACCCTCGCCCGGCTGGCCGCCGAGTCGATCGACGAGCTGCCCGAGGTGGTCCTCGTACACGAGCGGATCGGTCCGCTCCCCGTCCTGGACCTCATCCGCGAGGTCGCCCTGCGCTTCCCCGCCGTCGGCGTCGTCCTCGTCACCTCCGACGCGAGCCCCGCCCTCTTCGCCGCCGCCATGGACTCCGGCGCCCGCGGCCTGATCGGCCTGCCCCTCGCCTACGAGGAACTCGCCGCCCGCGTCCAGGCCGCCGCCCAGTGGTCCGTGGGCGTACGCCGCCACCTGGGCCGGGGCCCGGAACTGCCCAGCGGCCCGGGCGGCAGGGTCGTCACCGTCACCGGGGCCAAGGGCGGGGTCGGCGCCACCTTCGCGGCCGTGCAGTTCGCACTGGCGGCGGTCGCGGCCGGGCGGCGTACGGCCCTGGTCGACCTGGACCTCCAGGCCGGCGACGTCGGCTCGTACCTCGACGTGCAGTTCCGCCGCTCCATCGCCGACCTCGCCGGCATCCAGGACATCTCCCCGCGCGTCCTGTCGGACGCCGTCTACGACGACCGCACCGGCCTCGCGCTGCTCCTGGCCCCGGCCGACGGGGAACGCGGCGAGGAGGTCGACGACCGGGCCGCCCGGCACGTGATCGCCGCCCTGCGCGCCCGCTACGAGCTCGTCGTCATCGACTGCGGCACCCAGGTCACCGGCGCCAACGCGGCCGCGGTGGAGCTGGCGGACGTCGCCGTCCTGGTCACCACCCCGGACGTGGTCGCGGTACGGGCCGCCAAACGGATGGTCCGCATGTGGGAACGCCTGCAGGTCAGAAAGGCCGAGGAGACCACGATGGTCGTCAACCGCTGGTCCAAGCAGACCGAGATCCAGCCCGCCCTGATAGAGAAGATCACCAAGACCCGTTCCGTACGCACCCCCGTGCCGGCCGCCTTCAAGGAACTCCAGGCCGTCGTCGACGCGGGCCGCGTCCAGGACCTCGACAACCGCTCGACGGTCAAGCAGGCCCTGTGGACGGTGGCGGGAGAGCTGGGCCTCCTGACCGCCCCGGATTCCCCGGACGCGCCGGCGACGCCCGAACCCGGCGCGGCCCTGGCCGTACGCGGCGCCGGGGCGGTGGCCCGGCTGCGCGGCAGGGGCGACCGGGGGGCACTCGGCCCGTGGTCGCGGCGCGGGCGGGAGGGCTGAGGGGTGGACGGCCGGAGACGGTTCCGGTGGCGGGAGCGCGGGGACGACGGGCAGCTCGTGATCGAGTTCGTCGGCATGCTGCCGTACATCCTGCTGGCCGTGGTGGCGGTCTGGGAGATGGTGCTGATCGGCTACGCCTTCTCCCTGGCCGGGAACGCGGCGGACGAGGCGGCACGGGCGGGGGCGGTGCACGGAGGCGGTGCGTGCCAGGAGGCGGCGGGCGAGCACATCGGTGGCGCCTGGGCCATGACCGCGACCTGCGGGAAGTCGGGGAACCTCTACACGGCCACGGTCCGGCTCAACCTCCCGATCCTGTTCCCGGGATTCAACATCGGCGTCCCCATCGAGGGTTCGGGCGGCTCACCGGACGAGGAGGACTGACATGAACCGGATCCGGATCCGGCTCGGCGGTATTCGCCGAGGCCGGCGCGGCGAGGCCCGGCGCGACAGGGGTGCGATCTCCCTGGAGTACCTCGGGTTCCTCCCCATCCTGCTGCTGGTCGGACTCGGCGGCATGCAGCTGGGCTGGTCCGCGTACGTGGTCCAGCAGGCCCAGACCGCCGCCCGTACGGCGGCGCGCGTGGAGGCCCGGGACCCGGGTGCGGGCGTGGCCGCCGGACGTGCGGCGATCTCGGCGAACCTCGCGCGGGGAGCGACGATCGACCCGCCGGTGAAGACCCGTGACTCGGTCAGGGTGAGGGTGACTCTCACGATCGAATCGGTCGTCCCCGGAGTGGCCGACCGGACGGTCACCCGGAGCGCCGTCATGCCCAACGACGACCCGAAGGTGACCGGACCATGAGCCTGCGTTCCAGGGTCAACACCCCCGACGAGCGGCACAATCCGCGCGAGGACGGCCGCCTGGTCTCCTCGTACCGTGCCAAGCTGCTCGAGGAGATCGACCTCGCCGAGATGTCCGCGCTCGCGCCCGCGGAGCGCCGCGCGCGCCTGGAGCGCGTACTCGGCCACATCATCAGCCGCGAGGGGCCGGTCCTCTCCACCGTCGAGCGTGCCCAGCTCATCCGCCGCGTCGTCGACGAGGCCCTCGGCCTCGGCGTGCTCGAACCGCTCCTCGAAGACCCCACCATCTCCGAGATCATGGTCAACGGTCCCGACCAGATCTTCGTGGAGCGCTCCGGCCGCGTGGAGCAGCTCCCGCTCCGCTTCGCCTCGCACGAGCAGCTGATGCAGACCATCGAGCGCATCGTCTCCACGGTCAACCGCCGTGTGGACGAGGCCAATCCGATGGTCGACGCGCGCCTGCCCAGCGGCGAGCGCGTCAACGTGATCATCCCGCCGCTCTCCCTGACCGGCGCCACCCTCACGATCCGCCGCTTCCCCCGGGCCTTCACCCTGCACGAGATGATCGGCCTCGGCTCGCTGGACGAGCAGATGCTGCTCCTGCTCTCCGGCCTGGTGACGGCGAAACTGAACGTGATCGTCTCGGGCGCCACCGGAACCGGCAAGACCACCCTCCTCAACGCCCTCTCCGGTCTGATCCCGGAGGGCGAACGCATCATCACCATCGAGGACTCCGCCGAGCTCCAGCTCCAGCAGGCGCACGTCATCCGGCTCGAATCCCGCCCGCCGAACGTCGAGGGCAAGGGCCAGATCACCATCCGCGACCTGGTCCGCAACTCCCTGCGCATGCGCCCCGACCGCATCATCGTCGGCGAGGTCCGCGGCGGCGAGACGCTCGACATGCTCCAGGCGATGTCCACCGGTCACGACGGTTCGCTCGCCACGGTCCACGCGAACAGCGCGATCGACGCCCTGATGCGCCTGCAGACCCTCGCCTCCATGTCGGAGGTGGAGGTCCCCTTCGAGGCGCTCCAGGACCAGATCAACAGCGCCGTGAACATCATCGTCCAGCTCACCCGCTTCGGCGACGGCGCCCGCCGCATCACCGAGATCTCCCTCCTCGACTCGCACGGCCGCGAACCTTTCCGCATCACCACGGTCTGCCGCTTCGCCGCCCAGCCCATGGGCCCGGACGGCCGCGTCCACGGCCGCTTCGAGTACTACCCCCTGCCGCGCTGGCTCGCGGACCGCCTCTACATGAACAACCAGCCGATCCCGCAGGCCTTCGGCGTGGCACCGGCGGACGCCCCCTTCACCGACCCGCTCACCGGCCCCCTCCCCCTCCCCGACCCCCGCGCCGGCCGCATCACCCGGACCGCCCTGTGAACCCACTGATCTCCCTCACCCTCGGCGCCACGCTGCTGACCTGCGTGCTGGCGGTCCTCGGCATCCACGCCTACGCCACCGGCCGCGCCCAGCGCGCCGCACTCATCGAGCGCCTCTCGGCGAGCGGCCTGCCCGAACCCCTCGGTCGCAGGCGCCGCTTCCCCGCGGTAAACCGGCGCCTGCGCACGACCAAGCTGGGCCGCGCCATCGAGCGCAAGCTCGCGGTGACCGGCCTGGACCTCACCCCCGGGGAGTTCTTCGTCTACATGCTGGCCTCGGTCGCCGGGATCTGGCTGGTCGCGGCCTCGCTGCTGGCCCCGTTCTTCGGCC
Organism: Streptomyces sp. NPDC002104; assembly: GCF_053593795.1. Taxonomy (NCBI): domain Bacteria; kingdom Bacillati; phylum Actinomycetota; class Actinomycetes; order Kitasatosporales; family Streptomycetaceae; genus Streptomyces; species Streptomyces sp. NPDC002104. Next base: position 9,284 of record NZ_JBSFDF010000023.1, read on the forward strand.
CGGTGGCCGGCCTGATCGCCTTGTGGGGGGCCAATGCCTTCCTCAACTGGCAGCGGGCCCGGCGCACGGAGCGGTTCATCAACCAACTCCCGGACGTGGCCCGGATCCTTGCCAACGCCACCCAGGCCGGCCTGGCTCTGCGCACGGCCATCGGGATGGCCGCCGAGGAGCTGGAGGCTCCGGCGGGCGAGGAGCTGGCCCGGGTGGCGGACCGGTTGGCAGTGGGCCACTCCATGGAGGAGGCCCTGGGGGAGATCGAAGAGCGGCTGCCCTCGCGAGAACTGGTCGTCCTGGTCTCCACCCTCGTCCTGTCCGCCCGCGCGGGCGGTGCCATCGTGGGCAGCCTGCGCAACCTGACGGTCACCCTGGAACAGCGCAAGGAAACCCGCCGCGAGGTCCGTACGCAGCTGTCCCAGGTGACGGTCACGGCGTACCTGGTACCGATCATGGGCGTCGGTTCCCTGCTCCTCGTGGACGCGATGATGCCCGGCGCGCTGGACCGCATGACGGGATCCGTCTTCGGACAGAGTGCCGTCCTGGTCGCCCTGGGGCTCTTCGCGCTCGGCTTCGTCTTCATCCGCCGCCTGACCAAGATCGCCGTCTGAGGAGGCCGGAATGATCGCGCTGCTCCTCGCCCTGGCCGTGGCCCTGTCGGTCTTCGGCGTGTTCCACGGCATCCGGCTCTACCGCGCGGACACCAAACTCCCGAGCGACCTGATGCTGGCCCTGGAGGTCGGAGCCACCCGCACGACGGCCGTCGGCTCCCTCATCGACCGCGCCGGAATCCGCTACGCCCCGCTGATACTGCGCCTGATGGGCCCGGACCGGGTGGCCCGCAAACGCCGCCAGATCGACCGGGCAGGCAACCCGTCCGGCCTCACCATCGACCGCTACGCCGCACGCCGAGCGGTTTACGCCTTCCTGGGGGGCGTCGGCGCCTTCGCCATGCTGATCAACGGCCAGCTGGTCTTAGCGCTGGTCATGGTGGCCTTCGGAGTGTTCTGGATCGAGGCCGGTCTCTGGTCGGCGATCCGGATCCGCCGCGACCACATCGAACGGACCCTGCCCGACTTCCTGGACGTCCTGGCGGTGGTCGTCAGCGCCGGGATCGGCTTCCGGCCCGCACTGGAGCGCGTGGCGGACAAGTACGAGGGCCCGTGGTCCGACGAGATCCGGATCACCCTGCAACAGATGACCATGGGCGTCAGCCGCCGCCAGGCCTTCGACGAGCTGCGCCGGCGCAACGACTCCGAGCAGGTCGCGCAGTTCGTCACCGCCCTGCAGCAGGGCGAAGAACTGGGTTCCCCGATCGTCGACACCCTCATCGCCATCGCCGAGGACATGCGCCGCACCGACGCCCAGAACGCCCGCCGCCGCGCCGCCAGGGCCGTCCCGAGGGCGACCTTCGCCGTCACCACCTTCATGCTGCCCGGGACGATGATCCTGCTCATCGGCGGGTTCTTCTACGGATCGGACGTCGACTTCGGCGCCCTGTTCGGGGGCGGCTGAGCCATGACTGTCTCGCTGGACGTCACGGCTTTCACCGCCGCGCGGGATCAGCCGCAGGTGGAGCGCCCCACGGTAAAACTGCCGATCGCCTTCCAGGTCAACGCCCTGCAGGCGCTGTGCCGCCAGGTCTTCGCCTTCCGCCTCGTGATGATCGCCCTCGGAACGCCGGTGGTCCTGAGCCGCACGCCGCCGGGGGCACCGACCCACCTGGCGGGTGGCGCGGTCCTGCTCACCTTCATGCTGTCCTACCTCCTGTTCCGAGACTGGGAACGCTTCGGACCGCTCCTCCTGCGCCACCGCTGGCCACTGGCGGTCGACTGGCTCTTCAGCGGCCTCCTCCTCATCACGGCCACCCCCGGCTCCCCGCTCCTCCTGGCCTCGGTGTGCACCCCGCTCCTGGCCGGGATCGTCTACGGCTGGCGCAGCTCGGCGGTCTACGCGGGCATCCAGGCGGCCGTGGTGGCCGTGGTGACCGAGGCCCTGATGCTGTCGATGCTCTGCGTCCTGGCCGGGGCGATCGGAGCCAGCCTCCGCGACCTGCTCCTCCGCTTCGGAACGGCCGGCCAAGCCCTGCTGGAGACCCGGGCCCGCCTGGCGGTGGCGGAGGCGGTCCAGGCGGAGCGAGACCACCTGGCCCGGGAGCTCCACGACTCCGTCTCGAAGACCCTGCACGGCCTGGCCCTGGCCGCCGACTCCCTGACCCGCACGACGGACCCGGCGGCCCTCCGCAACCAGGCCGCCCTGGTGGCCGGGGCGGCCCGCCGCGCGGTGGTGGAGTCCCGGGACGTACTGGCTGACTTGCGCCGGGACTTGGACGCCCCGGGGGTGTCCCTGGCCTCGGAACTCCGCGCCCGGATCGCCCCCGACACGGCTGAGCTGCGCGTGACCGGCACCCTCCCGGTGGTGCCTTCCCCGGTGGCCCGGCACCTACTGGCGGTGGCGGGGGAGGCGGTGGAGAACGCCCGACGGCATGCGGGGGCGGCCCGGATCACGGTGGAGGCCGCCGTTGCCGACGCCGATCTGATGCTGGTGATCGAGGACGACGGCCGGGGCCTGCCGAGTGGCGTCGACGTCGCGGAGCTGGCCAGCGCGGGCCGCTTCGGCCTGCTCGGCATGGCGGAGAGGGCGGCGGCGATCGGTGCCCGGCTCGACATAGGGACCCGCAGCGGTGGGCGGCCGGGCACACGGGTCCGGCTGGCCCTTCCGCTGTCTGCCCTACCGGCGGGGAGAGGTGTCTGATGGGGTTGCCGCTGCGCGTGCTCATTGCCGACGACAACCCGGTCGTACGGGCGGGCCTGGCGGCCCTGCTGGCGACGGTTGAAGACATCGAGGTGGCGGCGGAAGCGGCGGACGGCCGCGAGGCACTGCACCTGACGAGGCTCCACACCCCCGACGTGATCCTGTTGGACGTCCGGATGCCGGGGGTGGATGGCATCTCGGCGCTGCCCCACCTGGTGCAGCTCGCACCCGTGCTGATGCTGACGTACAGCCGGGAGTCGGAGATCGTCCGGGAAGCGCTGCTGCTGGGTGCGGGTGGCTACTTGGTGCACGGCGAATTCACGCCGGATCACCTGGTTGAAGCCGTCCGAGACGTCCGCGTGGGGCGGGCGCATTTCAGCCCGACCGCAGCGAGCGCGGTCCTCACGGAACTACGGGCCTCTTCGCATCCGCAACGAACTGTGGGACAGTCTTCGGAGCGCCTTCCCAACCATGCTGTGTACGGGCTGAGTTCGCGTGAGGAGGAGATCATGGGTCTCATCGCTTCCGGCATGAGTAACCAACAGATCGCGGCCAGTTGCTTTATCAGCGAGAAGACGGTCAAGAACCACATCAACCGGATCTTCGCGAAGCTCCAAACCGCCACGCGCAGCGAGGCGATAGCCCGTTGGCTGGGAACCGCCCGTCCGGGGGTGGCTGGCCATGGGTAGACGGAGTGCGCAGTGGGTCCGTAATTGGGTCCCGGGACCCTTTGCAACTGCTGGTGCATCGACGTACCGTCCGCGAATCGACATCGGCGCCAGGTCTGGAGAGGACTCCCATGCAGAACCTCAAGCTGCTCAAGGCGATCGTCGAACGGAAGAACCGGCTGCGGCGGGGTGCGGACGAGGGGCAGACGGTCTTCGAGTACCTCGGGATCATCGTGATCATCGCGGCGATCATCGCGGCGATCATCGGGTCTGGGCTCGCGGCCAACATCGCAGCTGCTATCGGAACCGTCTTGACGAACATCACTACCTGATGGCCGCGGCAGGCCAGCGCGACGAGGGGCAGGTTCTTCCCTTCTACGTTGCGATGATGGCCTGCCTCCTCTTCGCCGCGTTGGTCTTCGTCGCCGTTGGGATGGCGGGGGCCACGCGTAGCAAAGCGCAAGGTGCCGCGGATGCAGCCGCGCTCGCGGCTGCACAGGAGGTCAGGGACAACGCCCTCACGGGCTGGAATCTCCTCGTCCTCACGCCGGAGGATTGGACGGAGATTGTCAGGGGCCGTCGCCTCGATACCGAGGGGGTCTGTGACGCGGCGAGTGCGTTCGCTGGCACGAACGACGCCACTGTCTCGGAATGCGACATCGACGTCCCGGAGTTCACCGTCAAGGTGACTACCAATGGGACGGTCGGGGATTCGGCCGTCCCCGGGACCGAGAACATGCGTGGCCACGCCAAGGCAACGGCATTGATCGAACCACGGTGTTCCCTGCAACCCGCGCCCAACCCGCCACCGTCCGAGGGTGGCGGGCCTGTCGACATTCAGTGCCGGGATGGATCGGATATCACCGTGGATCCGTCGCATCCCGGTTCTTTGTACGAGCTAGCGAGGAAACTCTTCGTTGTGCGACTGGCTGACTGACATCGAACGAGAGATGAGGAACGGCGTACATGAGCATGCGGCAGAAGGTGAAGGTCCGTGGCGGAGCGGCCGTTGCGGTTGCGGCGGTCTTGGCCCTCGCGTTGGCCGGGTGCGGCGGAGACGGTGAGAAAGCACAGCAGCCAACGAAGTCCGAGACCCCCCAGAATCAAGGAAGCGCGCCCCAGCAGCCGGGACCCACTGCGAGCAAGGACGCTGGTCCTCCCGAAGTGATCGCTACGGCGCAGGGGCCATCCGGCGTTGTGCTGGAGATCAACTCGGCTGTGCGTAACCAAGACGGATACGTCACCGTCAGTGGCCAGATCAAGAACACAGGTTCGGCTTCATTCGTGAACATTGCGCCTTTGCGCGGTGAGGAGAGGACAGCCAGTCCGGCATCCGTCGCCGGCGCAACATTGGTTGATTCTGTGGGGAAGAAGCGTTACCTCGTGCTGCGTGATACGGAGGGCAGGTGTGCATGCACCACTGGAATCGCCTTCATCAAGGGTGGGGACAGTGCTCCCTTCTTCGCACAGTTCCCCGCGCCACCCGCCACCACCACCGAGGTCGTGTTCGGTCTGCCGACCTTTGCCGCGGCCACGATCAAAATATCCGGGTGACCCCATGACCAATCGCCATCGCATCACAGCTGCCACAGCCGTCGCCGGCCTCGTCATCGCCGGGGCGCATTTCATCGGCGCGACCAGCGCCTACGCGGACGATGTCACGCCCTCTGTCCCCCCAGGCACGGAACCGTCGGCTTCGGCGCCCACGCCCATCAGGTCCGACTCGCCAGGGCTGAAGCTCCCGCAGGGCGGCATCCTCGCCGCCCCCAAGGTGCTGGACATGGTGGAGGTAGTCGAGGACATCGGCGGCGAGGAACGGCGCCAGGAGACGAACCAGACCGTCATGATGGCGCTGCAGTCCGAGGTGATGTTCCCCGAGGACAGTGCCATCTTCAACGCTCAGGCCGCTGCCCGTATCCAGGCCATCGGGCAGGAGATCAACACCCAGAAGGCCACCACTGTCCGGATCTTCGGTTTCACCGACGACCAGGGCAGCTACGAGCACGGCAAGGAACTCTCCAAGAAGCGCGCCGACGCAGTCCAGGCCGAGCTGGCGAAGACGGTGACCAATCCCAGCGTCACCTTCGACGTACGCGGCTACAGCGAGGACTACCCGATCGCCGACAACGGCACCGAGGAAGGCCGCAAGAAGAACCGCCGAGTCGAGGTCACCTTCCCGCGCAGTATCAAGTAGGCCGCGACCCCGCCACCCGCTCCGGCGGGGGCGGGGTCAGTCCGTCAGCAGGTGGTCGGCCTTACCGGCCTTGATCTCGCGGATGAGCTGTTGCAGTGCCTCGCGGGTGTCGGTGAGGTAGGTGTCTTCCTGGCCAGCGAGGGCGATGTAGCTGTTGCCGTCCTCGTCCACGCCGATCCGGTAGCAGGAGCTCCCTTCGCCGCAGAAGGGCGTTTCCCAGGTCACGTCGCTCACGGCGTTCCCTCTCACTCTCGGTGCGCGAAGGCAGATGAAGTCCCGGGAAGCCTCCCCGGGGTCAGGCCTGCCCATTCCGAGTTGCGCCGTCGGCTCCACCGCGTGGAACTGCCCGGCGCGCATCGCCCACACGAGTGGCTGGAGTCCCCTTTGGAACCAAGGTGGCGTTTGATGCACGGCCCCACCCTTGTCGGCGAACTGCATCAGTACTCGGTCGACATGCCCTGGTTCATTTGCAGGTTCGTCCCCGGTCCTGCCTGGCCAGTCGCCCGAGATCTCTACGCAGGTTTCGCCCAGTGGCAGGACCGGCGTGAGCCAGACCCCGAGGGCCTCCAGGAGATGGCATTCCTGGACCCGCTTTCAGCACTTGGCCTGGAACTTGAGGCACAGGACGGAACGCGGAGGGCAGTCTTCCGCCGCGCCCTCGTATGGATCCGCGACGACGTCGCCCACGTGCGCTGCTAACTCCCTAGGACGAGTCCGTGCGCGGGGCTCGGGGGAGGGGAGTGTCCGCCCACGGGCCCCGGCGAGCGGACCGGCGCCAGCGCCTACAGCAGGTGGTCGGCCTTGCCGGCCTTGATGTCCCGGATCAGTTGTTGCAGTGCCTCGCGGGTGTCGGTGAGGTAGGTGTCCTCGTGGCCTGCGAGGGCTATGTAGCTGTTGCCCTCCCCGTCCACCCCGATCCGGTAGCAAGCGCTGGCCTCAGCGCAGTAGGGGTCTTCCCAGGTGATGTCGGCCATCGTTCCCCTCACAGTTGGCGCGCCACGTCGTGGATGAACTCACGGGACTCGTCGGGTGCCAGGCTGAGTCGTGCCATCCAGTCCAACTGGGCGCGATATTTATCTAGTTGGGCCTCGGTGTGCAGGAAGTCGGGTCCGTGCGTGTTGTCGCTCTGCACGGTGTCGAGCTGTGGGACCGGTCCCTCCAGGTAGTTGACCGTCTGGCCGGCCCCCGGGAACCCTCCGGCCTCGAAGGGGAGGACACGGATCACGACGTTGTCCCGCTCGGAAATCTGGAGGAGGTGCTCCAGCTGAGCCCTCGCGACGAGGCGGCCACCGAACTGCATCCGCAACGCCGCTTCGTGCAGGATGGCGACGTACTCGGGTGCCGAGTCGCCTTCCAGTACCTGCTGTCGTTCCAGTCTATGGGCCAGCCGCAGGGCGGTTTCTGACTCCGGGAGGGCCGGTACCGCGAACCGGAAAATGGCGAGTGCGTGATCACTGGTTTGCAGGAGTCCGGGAATGTGCACCGAATGCGCGCACCGGATCCGGCTGGCATGAGATTCCAGCTCCGCGATGTCGAGTATCCCCGAGGACAGTCGGCCTCGGTAGTGCTCCCACCAGCCGCGCTTCTGGGGCTGCGCCATGTCGACGAGCGCGTCGATGTACCGCTCGTCGGCGCAGCCGCAGTGGCAGGCCAGTGACCGGAGGCGCTCCTCACTGATGGTGCGGATTCCCTGCTCGATGGCGGAGATCTTGGAGCGGTCGACACCGAGGAGCCCTGCGGCGGACTCGGCGGAAACGTCTGCGGCCAGCCTCAACCTGCGTAGCTCGGCGCCCAGTCGCTTCTGTCGTTCGGTCGGCGAGGTCCTTGGGGGCATGGCTGCAGTTTGCCGTGTGGACGCCCCATGGATCCACCGTGGGCAAACTTCCGGACTCTGGTGGCGAATTCACCACCGACTTCGCTACCCTGGGTAGTGCACCGCTCACGCAAGGGAGTTGGAAGTGCATCGCCGCAGCATGCCTCGGCCTCGGCGACGAGCCACTACTCCCACCCACGCGAGAGCAACCCGTGCGCGTCGAGCTCACCGAGGTTGCGTCCTCATTCGCGTCACGACAGGGAGTCCGTCATGCTCAGCCCCTTCATGCCCCCCAGCCCCGGCTGCTCCGATGCCCGCCCGTCGTCGGGCGAGCCGCCGTCGCCCGATGGGCTGTCGTGCAGCCTGACCGTGCCCGGGGAGCCGTACAGCGCCCAGATCGCGCGCAGCACCGTACGGTCCGTCCTGCACGCCCACCACCTCGACCGGGTCGCGCCGGCCGCCGTGCAGGTCGTAGGGGAACTCATTGCCGCTGCCTGGTACTTGGACCCCGGTCGGAGCCTGTACCTCGCCCTGCGCCACCGCGAAGGGGCTCTCCGCCTCACCGTCTACGACGGGCACGCCCCCCACACCCACCCCCGCCTCGCCGCCCACTGCGAGGCCCGCCGCCGCGCCGCCCTACGGGTGATGGCCGCCGTCGTGCGGGACTGCGGCGGGGCCTGGGGGTTCGGGGAGTCCCGGGAACCCGGTGGCGGGACGCGGACCTGGGCGAGCCTGCCGGTCGCCGGGGCCGCCGGGTACCTGGCCCCCTGACTGTCATCAGGCGTGCCGGCGGGCCGAGTTCAGGAGCCCGCCCGGGTCGGGTATCGGGCTCCGCGCGGGTGGCCGCCTGGTGGGTCGCTACGGCGTGCAGGCGGGTCCGCCGGATCCGCCGGACCGGGCACACGGCTGTCCGTTCGTGTTGCCCGCGCCAGCCGGTCCGTTGCCCGCCCCGTGAGGGGCGCGGGGAGGACCCTGGCGGTCCAGAACTCCCCTGAACACACCGTTTTCGGGATGACGTGAGAGACCCGGGCAGAGAATCTTCGGCCTGAGCTGTAAGAGATCCGAGCGGTCGGACATAGACAGGTCGGAGGGGATGTGACCACGACGACTGACGAAGAACGCTTCACCGCGATCTACCAGCGCCACTACTCGAACATCGAGAGCTACGTCCGGCGTCGGTGTGAACCGGCCCAGGTCTCCGACCTGGTGGCCGAGGTCTTCATGGCGGCTTGGCGGAGACTGGGTGATATTCCCCCGACGTCGACCTTGCCCTGGTTGTACGGCGTCGCCAGGAACGTCCTGGCGAACTCCTACCGTGCGCAGGAGCGCCAAACGCGCCTCCTGGCAGAGCTGGCGGGGCAGCGCGCGGAGAGCATGTCGGACCATGCCGAATCCGTGCAGAACCGGCTGCTGATGGCCGCAGCCTTCGACGGCCTATCCCTGGACGATCAAGAAGTCCTGCGACTTTCCCTCTGGGAAGATCTCCCCGCCCGAGATGCCGCCAAAATCATGGGATGCAGTACGCCGGCCTATCACGTCAGGTTGCACCGGGCGCGCAAGCGGCTCAAAAAGGGAACGGCATCCCACCAACGGCCACGGGTTTCATCAGATGGTGCAGGGTGCGTCCCGGCGAGGGTTGAGGGGATCGGGATCAGTGAGTGATATCGATGAGATCTTCCGCTCCATGGATCCATCAAAAACGGCCGGATGGCAAGCCGCGGATGCGGAGCGGGAATTCACCTTGGTGACGACGCTGATGTCGCCTCGCGACAGCAGCTCACCCGGCAAGGCGTCGGTGGCTGCCCCTCGTCGGCGTTGGGCCTTCGGTCTTTCTGCGGTAGCGGCCATGACGGTCTGCGCATTCGCAGCCGTCAACGTCCTGGGGCCCAACGCGCAACCCGTCCTTGCCCTCACACCCGCGGCATTGCACTACACCAACTCAGGGAAGTCCGCCCAAAGTGCACTGGATGAACTCGCTCGGACCGCGGAGGCCGGGAGCCGTGAATCGGTAGACGGGCAAGCTCTGTATTTCAAGCACGAAATCTGGGCGCTGTCCACGCGGATCGACGGGATCCAAGTCACTTCTGCGATCATTCCCGAAGTGCGTCAGGTCTGGCGGAAGCCCGACGGGTCGGCGAAATGGAAAGCGAAAACGAAGCCGCCGGTATTCGAAAACGGTGCGCAGCGCAGAATCTGGGAAGGTTCAGGATCAGCGGGGAAGACTCCCACGTCCTGGTCCGGCGCATCCGGCCCCGCCGACGCGTCGGACCTCAGGAACAAGCCGGCACCAAGCGATACGGCAGGCATGGCCCGATGGCTATCCCTGGGCTACGAGTCCTTTGGACCCGGCCAGCTCTTCGACTCCCTCTCGGAGCGGAACCTCAGCAACCTGTTCTCCCCGCAGCAACGTGCCGCCTTGCTCCGCGTCTTGGCCGGCACGGAGGGTGTTGTCTACCGTGGGGAAGTGGCGGACCGGGCGGGGCGTCCCGGCGTATCGTTCTCCGTGGATTCGGACTACGGCGGGCTCCCCGTGAAGCGCACCCTCATCTTCGATACTCACAACGGCAAGTTGCTGGCCTACGAGGAAGAACTGACCACAACAGCAGGCAGTCTGAACGTCAGAGTCCCTTCGGTCATCCTCTATGTGAATTACTTGGAAGCCCGGCCGCAATAGGTGTACGGGGGGCGGGGTCGATTCGGCACGAGGGGAGAGGGAGCAGGACGTGGATTGGTACGGGGTCCGGTGCGTGTTCGAGTGGGTGACCCAGGACGGGAGGAGCTACGAGGAGCGGATCACGCTCTGGCAGGCCGTATCGGCTGACGAGGCGATTGCCCTCGCCGAGGCGGAGGCCGAGGTGTACGCGGCCGACAACGGCTTCGGCTACCTGGGTTTCGCCCAGTCCTACCGGATGGACGGCGCACCGGGCTCGGGTGCCGAGGCGTTCTCGCTGTTCCGCACGAGCGCACTGGAGCCGAACGCGTACCTCGACGCCTTCTTCGACACCGGAACCGAGCGCCAGCAGCACCACTGAGGGTTTGAGGCCTCGCCCGAACTACCTGAATGCGAACGCGAGGTGAGGTAGGTTGACGGGCGGCCTCGCGGTGGCTGTCCGGTTTCCTGCGCAGCCCAGAGGTGCGAAGACTCCACATCGGAAGTACCCACCGACGAGGGAAGGGTAATCGTGCGCTGTGTGCGCGGTCGCGTTGTGCCGGTCGCCGTGTCTCTCGGAGCGGGCTTGGTGCTTGGTCTGTTGGGTCCCGTTGTCGGAAGACTCAGCAATCCCTTCTGTGTCGCCGTGGGTACCGTTTTCTCCAGTGGGTGGCCGTGGGCCTGCTACGCCCTGCTCGTGGGCTACTTCCGCCGGTCCAAGAGGGAGTCGGCATTGCTGGCGTCCTTGGGATTGGCCATCGGCGTGGTCGCGTACTACCTCTTCAAGGACATGAATCCCGTCATTCCGGCCGGAATGGAACGCGCCACCTCCGTTCCGGATGGGATGGAGGCGGAATCCGGTACCTCCAGCGGGGGTCAAGCCCTCGTGTGGGGCATGGCGGCCCTCGTGTTCGGTGCGCCCTTGGGGTTCATGGGAAACGTCGCGCGAACGCCGGGAGTGGGCGGCCTTCCGTTCCGGCTGCTTGTGCCCCTGATCGCCTTCTTCGAGGCGACCCAGCGGCTGAGCGTGGAGGCGGACTCGCGGGGGCCGGTCTTCGGCGCAACCTGGAACGCAACGCGCGTCGCGGCGTGCGTCGTTGCCGTCGTCCTTGTGGGGCACACCGTCTGGAGCTGGCGCGACCGGCGTGGCCCAGCCGGCGGGCGAGCCGAAGCTGCCGCGCCCGCACGGCGTCCTTGAACCCCGGTCCGTCAGGACCGCGCAGGCGGCCCGGACCGGGTGGATCCAGGTCCGGGCCGCCGTCCGCGCGCCGCTACAGGTCGAGTTGGTACTGGACCGTCGTGTGCGTGGGCAGGTAGCCGAGGCCGTCGCTGATGCGTCGCATGGGTGCGTTGCTGTCGGCGGTGTCGGTCAGGAGGCCGCCGAGGCCGGGATGGCGGGCGTGGGCCTGGCGGATCGACTCGGCCTTCATCCAGCGGCCGAGGCCGTGTCCGCGGTGCTCGGGCAGGACGCCGGTGCCGTAGTGCTGGCCGTCGCCCGTGCCGTTGCCGGGGACGACGAGTTCGGTGAACCCGGCGATCGAACCGTCGGCCGTGTCGATGGCGGCGACCGTGTGCAAGTGGTCCCCCCGGTCGTGAACGGCCTTCGCCGCGGCCCGGACCCGGTCCACGTCCCAGGTCACGGTGCCGTAGTCGGTGTCCTCCATGGGCGTGTCGTCCATCGCGCGGCGCGAGGCGGCGAAGGTGGTGGCCAGGTCGTCGGGGACGGTTCCCTGCCAGGACACCAGCCGGTAGCCGGGGTGCGGGCGCTCGATGATCTCGGTGAGGGCGGTCGGGTTCACGTCCGCCAGTGGCAGCCGGGCGAACCGCAGGGTGAGCACCTTGCGGAAGCCGTGGGCCGGCAGGAAGCGGTCGCCGGGCGATCCGGCCTCGGCCTGCGCGCTGACGCAGCGCCGGGCGTCGGCGCGGGCGGCGGCCACGGCGGCGTCGAGGAGCCCGGAGCCGACGCCCTTGCGGCGCTCCGCGGGATGCACGTGGAGGGTCAGTTCGGCCAGGTGCGCCTGTCCGCCGTCGAACAGGCGGAGGAAGGCCGTGCCGACGGTGATGGAATCCGCGTCGGATGCCAGCCACGCGAGGCGGCGGCTGTTCGCGCCGTGTGCGGGGTCGGTCAGTGGAGTGATGCGGTACGACAAGGTGTCTCCGTCGTGAGGAGGTGGCAAAGGTCAGTACGCGGGCACACCTGCCGGGCACTCGTGCGCATGTGCTCCACACCTCCTCGTCGACCGTGCCGGTCCGGAACAAGGCGGCGGACGGCTCGGGTGAACGTAGCCGGGGCTCTTCCTCGTTGGCAACGGAATAAAGGGAAATGACTGGGGGCGCGGGCGAGCGCGGAGTGAGCGGGCGCGCTCACGGGCACCAGCGGCGGCGCCGGATCCCGGCCCGTGGCGTCCGGCGGTCAGAGCAGGAGGCCGAGGGCGGTCGCCACCATGACCGCCGCCGTCGCGGCGTGGACGCCGTAGGCGGTGGCCTTCGGTCCGCCGCTGCGCAGCACGATCAACGTGTCCGCGATCGGCATCACCGCGAAGGTCAGCAGGTACCACCCCAGGACCGAAGCCGGCGCGGTGAGCATCAGGACGAACATGAAGATCCCGCACACGATCTCGCGCGCCCCCTTCACGTGCAGCCAGGACCGGAAGGCGGGATCGTCGACCGGTGTGCCGGGAATGCCGAAGCCGGTGGCGTTCCGCGGCTTCGCGAAGGTCAGCGCGCCCATGACGATGAGGGCCGCGCCGAGGAGGCCGGCGAGAACGGTGGCAACGGTGGCAAGGGTGGTGAGCATCGGCTGTCCTGTTCGTCGGAGTAACGCGTACGAGGGGGAGGCGGTGGGAGGGTGCAGGTGGTGTCAGGGGACGAGGACGATCCGGCCGCGGACGCCGCCCTTGGCCATGGCCTCGTAGGCGTCGGCCGCCTCGGCGAGCGGTACGACGGCGTGGACGCGGGCCGGGAGTTCCCCCGTCGCCGCCCGTTCGAGCAGGCGGGCGAGGAGCGGGCCGTCGGGACGGGCGAAGAGGACCTCGACGGTGATGCCGCGTTCCCCGGGGAGCCGGGCCGCGGGCTGCACGCCCACGAAGCGGCCGCCGTCGCGCACCGCCCGCAGGGCGTCCTCCTGGAGGGCTCCGGCGTCGGCGACGGCGTCCCAGCCCTTCCCGAGCCCGGTGGCGAAGCCGGCGCCGAGGCCCCGTACGAACGGCTCGTCGGCCGCCCGGGCCGTCCCGGTCACCTGCCAGCCGCGGTCCTGCGCGAGTACGGCGGCGTACGCGCCCACCGCGCCGGCCGCGCCCGTCACCAGCAGGCGCCGGGCCCCCGCGGGCGCCTCACCGAGGAGGCCGACGAGCTGGGCCGCGGCGGTGGCGTTGAGCGGCACCACGGCCGCCTCGGTCAGGCCCAGGGCGTCCGGTACGACGGCGACCTTGGCGGCGGACACCAGGAGGTGCTCGGCATGGGATCCGTGGTCGCGGTCGAATCCGTCGAGGAAGCCGGCGACCCGCGTGCCGATGGGGAGCCCGGCGCCCGGTCCGGCGGCATCGACCGTGCCGGCGAAGTCCCAGCCGAGCCCGGTGTGCTGAGGCTGGTCGACCAGGCCGAGCCGGTGGAAGACACCCCCGGCCACCCCCAGGTCCACCGGGTTGACCGCCGCGGCGGCCACCTCGACCCGGATCTGCTCCGGCCCCGGCTCCGCCAGCGGGACGGTGACCGTACGGATGGACCGGGGTCCGGACGGAACGCGGACCACGGCCCGCCGGGACGTCATGTGCTGCGCCATCGACTTCTCCTTCGTGGGGCCCCGTGCGGGACGGCCTTGCCATCGCCTGGGCCTGTCACCACCATGGAGGCACCTGCTCACCGGTGGGAAGGAGGCACCTCGGAGTGCCTAAGTGACCGATCGGAGACGCGAGTCATGCCGACCACGACCGCATCCCAGCGGCGGGCCGCAGCCAAGGCGGAGTACGACGCGTTCTTCGCGCAATGTCCCAGCCGCCAGCTCCTGGAGCGCATCTCCGACAAGTGGGTGGCCCTCGTGCTCGCCGCCCTGGACGGGGACGGCCCGGGGACGGCACCCGGCGACGAGCCGAGGCCCATGCGCTTCTCCGAACTGCAACGCCGGATCTCGGGCGTGAGCCAGAAGATGCTGACGCAGACACTGCGCGCACTGGAGCGCGACGGAATGGTGACCAGGACCGTGACCCCCACGGTGCCCGTCACCGTCAGCTACGAGCTGACCGACCTCGGCCGCTCCCTCCAGGGGCTCATGAAGGGGATCAAGGCCTGGGCGGAGGGTCACATGGAGGAGGTCCTCACCCATCGCGGCGGCTACGACGGCCAAGGGCCGGGCGGCGGCGCCGCCGACTGACGGGCAGCGCGGGCCCGGTCCGCGCGGGGGATCAGGCGCGGCGGGCGGAGTTCAGGCGGGCCGCCTGACGGGTCAGATGGTCGCGTTCCGCGAGGTTCGGGGCCCGGTGGGCCGCCTCGGCGTACAGGCGGGCCGCCGTCGTCAGGTCGCCGTCGCGTTCGTGCAGGTACGCGGCCACCGCGGTGTGCCGGGGGAGCGCGGCGTCCAGCTCCGCGAGGGCCGCCAGGCCCGCCCGGGGGCCGTCGGCCTCGCCGACCGCCACCGCCCGGTTGAGGCGGGCGATCGGACTGCCGGTCAGGCGCACCAGCTCGTCGTACCACTCCACGATCTGCACCCAGTCGGTCTCCGCGGTGGTCCGCGCGTCCGCGTGCAGGGCGGCGATGGCGGCCTGGGCCTGGAACTCGCCCAGCCGGTCCCGGGCGAGCGCGCCGTGCAGGATGCCGATGCCCTCGGCGATCAGCGCCGTGTCCCACCGGGTACGGTCCTGCGCGGCGAGCGGGATCAGGCTCCCGTCGGGGGCGGTGCGGGTGGCCCGCCGGGCGTGGTGGATCAGCATCAGGGCGAGGAGCCCCGACACCTCCGGGTGGTCGATCGAGGCCGCCAGGCCGCGGGTGAGCCGGATCGCCTCGGCGGCGAGGTCCACGTCGCCGGAGTACCCCTCGTTGAAGACCAGGTAGAGCACGCGCAGGACCGTACCGACGTCGCCGGGGCGGTCGAAGCGGACGTCGGAGACGGTCCGCTTGGCGCGGCTGATGCGCTGCGCCATGGTCGCCTCGGGAACCAGGTACGCCGCCGCGATCTGGCGCGTCGTGAGCCCGCCGACCGCGCGCAGCGTGAGCGCGACGGCCGACGACGGGGTCAGGGACGGATGGGCGCACAGGAAGTACAGCTGGAGCGTGTCGTCCACCCCGGACGCGGGGCCCGGCGCCGGCTCCTCCTCCACCCGGTCCTCGCGCCGGCGGCGGGCGGTGTCCGCCCGCGTCGCGTCGAGGAACCGCCGCCAGGCCACGGTGACCAGCCAGGCCTTCGGATCGCGCGGAGGATCCCCGGGCCAGACGCGCACCGCTTCGAGGAGCGCCTCCTGCACGGCGTCCTCGGCCGCCGCGAAGTCGGCTCCGCGGCGGACGAGGATCCCGAGGACGTGCGGAGTGAGGCTCCGGAGCAGGGCCTCGTCCACGTCAGTGGCACTCGGGGACGTTGGGCGGCACGGCCAGGAACGGGCGCAGCTCCAGCCACTCGTGGATCGGCTTGCCACCGGCGCCGGGGGCGGCCGACAGCTCCCCGGCCAGCTCGACGGCGCGCTCGTAGCCGTCCACGTCGATCACCATCCAGCCGGCGATCAGGTCCTTGGTCTCGGCGAAGGGGCCGTCGGTGACCGGCGGGCGCCCCTCGCCGTCGTAGCGGACCCAGGTCCCCTCGGGGGCGACCGCCTGACCGTCGACGAACTCGCCGGTGCCCTCCAGCTTGGCCGCGAAGTCGTGCATGTACTGGATGTGGGCCGTGATCTCCTCCGGCGTCCACTCGCTCATGGGGACGTCGTTCGCGCAGGCAGGGGCGCCGCGGTAGTGCTTGAGAAGCAGGTACTTGGCCATGATGGTCTCCTCCGTGCGGTGCGGCCCATTGTGGCCGCTTCCACTGAGGAGACGGAGCCGGGCACGGGTTCTCGACATCGCCGCCGAAGTTTTTTCGCTCAGGTGCGGTAGACGCGGTCGCTCTTCAGCCAGCCGTCGGCGTCGCGGTCCTTCCCGTGGCCGTGGCCGTGGCCGTCGCCCTTGCTGTGACAGTGCCACCAGCCCCAGCTCCACGCGTGATGGTGGCGTTCGTTCTGGGCCAGTCCGTGCCAATGGCAGGAGACGAGGCCGTGGTCGTCGTGGTGGCGGTCGTGATCGTGGCGGCCGTAGCCGTCACCGTCGTCGTCGCCGGGGCGGACGCCGTGCCCGGGTGCCACCGCGGTGACGGCGCCGGCAGGGGAGTGGGCCGGCGCGGCGGACGCGCCGGAGGACAGCAGTGCGCCTGCTGCGGCCAGGGCGGCCGAGGCCGTGAGGACGCCGAGACGACGCCGGGTGCGGGGCAGGGGGGTCATGAGAAGTCACCTCCGGGGCGAGCAGAGACGGAGAACGAGGGGCCACCTGCTCTGCGTGAACCCCTTCCTCCATTAGCCCCGGGCCGTTCCACGGCGTCATGCCCCTGGAGTTCGGGGCTTGACAGTCCGGACGCGCAAACGCCTTCGGTGCGTGCCGGGGCTCGGGGCCTCGGCACGCACCGAAGGTGATCAGGACGGGTCGGTCAACCGGTCGGTCAACCGGTTGGTCAGCAGGTGGGGATGCGGTTCAGGTTCGCGGCGTAGCGGGCGGCGATCCAGCCGCGGCCGTCGGCGAGCTTGTACCAAATGGCGTTGCCGTCGACCTCCGCGCCGTTGGTCTTGCACTGCACCTGGACCTCGGTGCCGTACTTGATCACGCCGGTCTTCTTGTACTGGGTGCCGGGGCCGGTGCGCACGTGCAGCTTGTCGCTGACGATGCGGGCCTTGCCGCCCTTGTCACCCTTGCCGCCGTGGTCCTTCCCACCGTGGTCCTTGCCACCGTGGTCCTGGCCGCACTTGCAGTTGCCGGGCTTGCCCTGGTCGCCCTTGGGACCCTTCGGGCCCTGCGGACCCTGGTCGCCCTTCGGCCCCTTGGGCCCGCCCGGTCCGCGCTCGCCCTTCGGACCCTGCTTGCCCTGCTCGCCCTTCGGGCCCCTCGGACCCTGTTCGCCCTTCGGTCCGCCCGGTCCGCGCGCTCCCGTCGGGCCGGCCGGGCCGGTGTTCCCGCGGTCGCCCTTGTCACCCTTGTCGCCCTTGTCGCCCTTCGGGCCCTGGGGGCCGCCGGACGGTCCCTGGTCGCCCGTCGGACCCGTCGGACCCGTCGGGCCGGTCGGGCCGGTCGGACCCGTCGGTCCGGTGTCGCCCTTGGGACCCTGGTCGCCCTTGGGGCCCTGGGGCCCCTTCGGCCCGTGGTCGCCCTTCTGGCCGCGGTCACCCTTCTCGCCGCGATCGCCGCGGTCCCCCCGATCGCCCTTCTCGCCCCGATCGCCCTTCTCGCCGCGCTCGCCCTGGTCGCCCTTGTCGCCCTTGGGGCCGGGGCGGCCGTGGTTGCCGGGCTTGCCGTCGTGGCCCGGCTTGCCGTCGTGCCCGTCGTGTCCGTCGTCGCCCTTGGGCCCCGTCACCGGGGTGGACACCGCGTACAGGGCGGGCGAGGCGCCGGCCGCCGCCCACTCGCCGCCGTCGAGCGTCGTTCCCTCGGGAGCGTCCGCGTCCACCCGTACGAGTACGCCCAGCCGGGTGTCGCTCTGCGCCGGGAAGGCGAAGCCCGCGCGGGTGCCCGCGTCGCAGGTGAGCTGGCGGGCGTTGCCCGAGAGGGTGCAGGGCGCGCCCGCACGGTCGCCGTTCCAGTAGAAGCGGGCCTCGGGGAAGGTCGTCCGCTCCGGCGCGGTGATCCGGAATCTGCTGCTGTGCGCCGGATCGCCGCTGGTCTCCGCCACGATCACCACGCGGCCGGTCTTGCCGGCGGCGATCGAGGGGACGTACGGCTGGGAGAACCGGATGTGCGGCGAGCCGGCGGCGAAAGCCGGCACGGCCGGCAGCAGGCAGGTCGCGGTGACGGCCGCGACGACCAGGGCGGCCGACGTGCAGCGGGAAGCAGACAAGGGTGTTTCCTCCGCGAGGAAAAGGCGACGGAACCGGAGGGCGACCGCCGAATGCGGTCTTCCGGTGGACAAAAGTGCCAACACCAGTTAAAAGCTGACAATGCGACCCGGTTGTGTACGACGCGTAACCGATCACTCGGCAGCCGCGTGAATCCCTCTGCCTCCTCCGTCGCGGAGCAGGACGTACGCCACCTCGCGCGCCCGTACCGCCGCCCCCGGCCCCGGTTCCAGGGCCGCGACCACCGTCGCCCCCTCGACCAGCAGCAGCAACTGCTCCGCCAGGCCCTCCCGGCCGGGACCGGCGATGCCGGCCAGCAGCGTCCGTAGCTCGGCCTTGTGCCGGCGTACGACGTCCAGCACCCCGGCGGGGCCCGCGCCCAGTTCCCCGTAGGCGTTCAGGAACGCGCAGCCGCGGAAGCCCGGCTCCGAGAACCACCCCGCGAGCCACTCGAAGACGGCCCCGACGGGGTCGCCCTGCCCCGCGACGGCTGCGCTCAGGCTCGTCATCCAGCGGCGGTCTCGGCGCTCCAGATAGGCGGTGACCAGGGATTCCTTGGCCGGGTAGAGGCGGTAGAGCCGCTTGAGCGGGATGCCCGACTCCGCGCGGATGCGGTCCATGCCCACGGCCTGGATGCCCTCGGCGTAGAACAGCGCCTCCGCGGCGTCCAGCAGCCGCGTGCGGGCCTCTTCGTCGGTCATGGGGGCGGGGGCGGTGGGCATGAAAGCAGCGTAGACCAGAAACGCTTGCAGGGAGAACGCTCGTTCTCTACTCTTGGGGCAGCGGCGAGAACGACCGTTCTCCCTCCTGCCCCGCAGAGCCGAGAGGCGTCCCGTCATGACTGCCAGCTCCAGCAGCACCGGTACCAGCGCCACTGCTTCCGTACGACCGCCCCTGCCGCCCTTCACCGAGGAGTCCGCGCGCGCCAAGGTGCAGGCCGCCGAGGACGCCTGGAACAGCCGCGACCCCGAACGCGTCGCCCTCGCCTACACCGAGGACTCCGCCTGGCGGAACCGCGACCGCTTCCTGACCGGCCGCGCCGAGATCCGCGGCTTCCTCGCGGACAAGTGGGAGCGCGAGCTGGAGTACCGGCTGCGCAAGGAGCTGTGGGCGTACACCGACAACCGCATCTCGGTGCGCTTCGAGTACGAGTGGCACGACGCGAGCGGCCAGTGGTGGCGCAGCCACGGCAACGAGCAGTGGGAGTTCGACGCCGCGGGCCTGATGCGCCGCCGGGAAGCGAGCATCAACGACATCCCGATCGAGGAGTCGGACCGACGCCTCTGAGGCCGGATCCAGGCCGGAGTTATGCTGGCGGCAACCCCTGGGGAGGCAACGTGACCGAGCGCAAACCGCCTGGTGTCAGCTTCGAATCCTTTGTGGACCGCCAGATCAGACAGGCCGGGGAACGCGGGGACTTCGCGGAACTGCCCGGCTTCGGCAAGCCGCTGGCCTCGCTCGACGCCCCGTACGACGAGCTGTGGTGGATCAAGGGCAAACTGCACCGCGAGGGCTTCGCGGTCCTCCCGCCCGCGCTCGCGCTGCGCAAGGAGGTCGAGGACGCCCGGGAGGCGGTCGAGGCCGCCCGCACCGAACGCCAGGTCCGCGCCCTCCTCGCGGAGATCAACGACAAGATCCGCACGGCCCTGCGCAGGCCCCCGCCCGGCCCCCCGCTGAACGTCAAGGAGTTCGACGTGGAAGCCGAACTCACCCGCTGGCGCGAGGGCCGTGAGTCCCGGGAGTCCCGGGAGTCCCGCTAGGCGCTGTGCTGTCACTGGCTCCCCGTACCGTCTGCGCATGGCTGATCAGCAGTGGAACGGTGTACGCGGGCGCGTGGTCGCGCTGGGGGCCCGGCCCGGGAGCGGCAAGGTCTTCGGCTCGCACGGACACGGGTGGGCCCTGGAGGATCCCCTGTCCGCGGCCGGGCTCGCCGAGCTCGAGGCGCAGGCGGGTGTGCGGTTGCCGGAGGACTACCGGAGCTTCCTCACCTCGGTGGGCGCCGGCGGCGCGGGTCCCGCGTACGGGCTCTTCCCCGTGCGTCGCGTGCACGGCCGCTGGCGCTGGGAAGGGGACGGCGCCGACCTGGCCGATCTGTCCATGCTCGCCCGGCCGTTCCCCGACCACGGCCCCGATCCCGAAGCCCTCGGCGCCCTCCTCGCCGTGCGCCCCGAAGAAGAGGACTTCGAGGAGATCGAGGACTTCGACGACGCCATCGAGGCATGGGACGAGCGGTGGGGAGCCCTCCTGTTCGCCCCCGAACGCACCGCCGGGGCCCTCGTCATCTCCCACCTCGGCTGTGCCCAGCGGGAGTGGCTGATCGTCAGCGGCACCCACCGCGGCACCGTCTGGTCCGACTGCCGGGCGGACGACGCCGACCTCGCCCCGCTCCTCGACCAGGCCGGGCAGCCGGTCACCTTCGCCCGCTGGTACCTGGACTGGCTGCACGAGGCGGAGCTCGCCACCCACCGGGCGTCCGCGCGCGCCTGAAGCGCACCCCGGGTCCGGTCCCGGGTCCGGGCGGGCCGGCCGTCTGAGGGTCAGCGTCTGCCCGCCCCCAGTCCTGCCAGGGCCTCGGTGACGCGGTCCGCCTGGTGGGTGGCGCCGCGGAGGTTCGGGTGGAGGACGGTGCAGGCCTCGCCCCGGGCCGGGATGGAGCGGCAGAGCTCGGAGGGCGGGTCGCTCTGCTCGCCCGGGCCGGTCAGGCTGTCCTTGATCCCGTACATCCAGCGCAGCTCGGGGCTCGCGCACACCCCGTGCCCGGTACTGGAGGCGTAGGTGTCCACGTACGTCGCGCCGCCGCGGCGGGCCTGTTCGCGCAGGAGGGTGTTGACCCGGCGCTCCAGGCTGTCGAGCCAGGGCATGTCGCCCTTGGCGACGGTTCCGAGCTGGTGCCAGGACCCCCAGCCGCAGCCCGCGGGCTGGTCCACGACGGCCGGATAGCCGACGACCGCCACCGCGGCGCGCGGGGCGCGCGTGCGGATCTCCTTCAGCAGGGCCGCGAAGTCGCTCTCCAGCGCGGTGAACCGGGCGTCGAGCCCGGCGGCGCCACCACCCCGCACGTAGTGATCGGTGCACGGTGTCCCCGTACCGAAAGAGGCCAGTCCGCGCTTCACGCAGGTCTCGACGATCTCGGAGAAGCCCACGGAGTTCCCGCCGGCGCCGACCGTGACGAGATCGGCTGCGGCCGTAACGGCCCTGATCTGCGCCGGTTTTGCGGTCCATCCGCCCGGTGGGGGCACGGACGGTGGCCCCTTCAGCTCGGACTGCGGACCCAGCAACCCCGCCCGCACCTCCGCGGCGGAGCAGGTGACATCGGTGAGCCTCAACTTCAGCCGCCGCGCGGCCTGGTGGGGATAGTCCTGCTCGGAGCGGCCGCATCCGTCGGTGTTCCACGGGCGCACGAAGGAGGCGGCGCTGTAGGAGTCCCCGAGGGCGACGTAGGAGAGGGGGCCGGCCGGCGCCTGCGGCGCCAGAACGGTGGTGAGGAGAGCCGCTGCGGCGGCGGTGGTGGTCAGGGCGAGACGCATCATGACGGCGGTGCCTTCGGATCGGACGGCGCCGCGGCCTCTCCGCGACGCACCTCACCAAAAGTAGCCGAGATGACTACGCAGAGTAATTATCCGGGGTTTTGTTCGTTCGATCGAGTGAACGGAGCAGGGAGGGGTGCGGCTATGCCTGGCCGTGGGCCTGGGTGATCAGGTCCGTCGCGACTTCCAGGGCGGCCTGGCGGGTCTCCTCCGGGTCCCCGTCCACGTGCTGGAGGAACATCATTCCCGCGTGCAGGGTGAACAGGGCGCTCACGCACCGGACCTGGTCGGCCAGCGGGGCGTCCTCCTGGCCGGTCCGGAGCAGCTCCACCAGGGCGAAGAGCCGCTTCTTGACCCGGTCGCCGATGGTCAGCTCCCGCAGTGAGGCCTGGTTCTCCTGCATGAAGCGGTACAGCGACGCGCCGCCCGCCATCGCCTCGCTGTAGCGGCGCAGGACCTCCCGCTTCGTCTCCAGCGTGCGCGGCTGCTCCTCGGCCCACTCGATCAGCTCGTCGATGGGCCTGGTCAGGTCCTCGAACAGGCTGATGATGATGTCTTCCTTGGTCTTGAAGTGGTAGTACAGCGCCGCCTTCGTGACCCCCAGCGCCTCCGCGATCTCCCGCAGCGACGTCTTCTCGTACCCCTGCCCGGCGAAGAGTTCCAGTGCGACGTCCTGGATGCGCTGCCGCGTATCGCCACGGCGCTGCTGCGGACTGCTGCTGGACATGACTCTCCCCTGACTACTTACTTGACGCCCGGCTAGTTACGGGTCTACCTTCCACAGTGTAGTCAACTAGCCGGTCGGCAAGTAAGTCCCAGGGCCGGTGCGTATGCACCAGGGGAGTGGAACATGGTGGAGAACAAGAAGAACGCGGACACCTCGGAGGAGGTGAAGCCGCGCAGCGTGCGTGTCGTCCTGATGGCACTCATGATCGCGATGCTGCTGGCGATGCTCGACAACATGATCATCGGCACCGCCATGCCCACCATCGTCGGCGAGCTCGGCGGCCTGGAGCACCTCTCCTGGGTCGTCACCGCCTACACGCTGGCCACCGCCGCCTCCACTCCCATCTGGGGCAAGATCGGCGACATGTACGGGCGGAAGGGCTCCTTCCTCACCTCGATCGTCATCTTCCTGATCGGCTCCGCGCTCAGCGGCATGGCCCAGGACATGGGCCAGCTCATCGGCTTCCGCGCGATCCAGGGCCTCGGCGCCGGCGGTCTGATGGTCGGCGTCATGGCGATCATCGGCGACCTGATCCCGCCCCGCGAGCGCGGCAAGTACCAGGGCATGATGGCCGGCGTGATGGCCCTCGCCATGATCGGCGGACCGCTGGTCGGCGGCACCATCACCGACCACATGGGCTGGCGCTGGTCCTTCTACATCAACCTGCCGCTCGGCGCCGTGGCCCTGGCCATGGTCACCGCGGTGCTGCACCTCCCGAAGAAGAGCGGGGCGGAGCGGCCCAAGATCGACTACCTCGGCGCGGCCCTGCTGACCGTCGCCATCACCTCCACGGTCCTGGTCACCACCTGGGGCGGCACCGAGTACGCCTGGGGCTCCACCGAGATCATCGGCCTGATCGCCGTCGGCATCGCCTCCATCGCCGGCTTCCTCTACGCTGAGACCAAGGCCGCCGACCCGGTCATGCCGCTGCACATCTTCCGCAGCCGCAACTTCACCCTGATGTCCGTGATCGGCTTCCTGGTCGGCTTCGCGATGTTCGGCGGCGTGCTGTACCTGCCGCTCTTCCAGCAGTCCGTCCAGGGTGCCTCGGCCACCAACTCCGGCCTGCTGCTCCTGCCGATGCTGCTCTCGATGATGGTCGTCTCGCTGATCGCGGGCCGGATCACCACCAGCAGCGGCAAGTACAAGATCTTCCCGATCGTCGGCGGCGGGCTCATGGTCGTCGGGCTCTTCCTGCTCGCCACCATGGACACCGGGACGAGCCGCCTGATGTCCGGTGTGTACATGGCGGTGCTCGGCGCCGGCCTCGGCTTCCTGATGCAGATCACGATGCTGGTCGCGCAGAACAGCGTCGACATGAAGGACATGGGCGTCGCGTCCTCCTCGGCGACCCTGTTCCGTACGCTCGGCGGCTCCTTCGGCGTGGCGCTGATGGGCTCCCTGTTCACCAGCCAGGTCACCAGCACCATGACCGACCGGCTCGGCCCCGAGGCCGCGGTCAAGGCGGGCTCCGCCCAGCTGGACGCGGCGAGCCTGGCGAAGCTTCCGGAGGCCGTCCGGGACGCCTACCAGCACGCGGTGGCCGCCGGTACGCACTCGGCGTTCCTGCTGGGTGCGGGGATCGCCGTACTGGGCTTCGCGGCCGCCTGGTTCGTCAAGGAGGTCCCGCTGCGGGGCGCGGGGCCGGCCGGTGCGGCCGGCGGTGGCGCGGAGAAGTCCGCGGCTGCGCCGGAGGCGGTTGTCGTGCACTGAGTTGCTCTCGCTCCGGTGGGGGCCCCTTTGCGTTCCCCGGGCGGGGCGTCGCCCTGCGGGCCGGCCGGCCGCAGCCGGAATCCGGGCCGCTGCGCGGGGCCTCCCCCACCCCGCCCCTTCCCGAAACCGGGGCTTCGCCCCGGGCCCCGTGCGGGGCTCCGCCCCGGGCCCCGTGCGGGGCTCCGCCCCCGAGCCCCCTGCGGGGCTCCGCCCCGGACCCCCTGCGGGGGGCGGGCCCCCGGCCCCCGCACCCCCGGGTCCTCGCGCCCCAAGTGCCCTAGGGGGTGGCTCGGGTGACGGTCAGGCGGGGCGGGCTAGCTCAGGGACGACTTCTTCTGCCAGTCCGGCCAGGACAGGTTCCACTCGCCGAAGCCGTTGCCGGGGGCCACCGTTTCCTTGCCGCCCGTGACGTCGAAGACGTCGCCGATCTGGGCCTGGGCGTAGAACCACGCGGCGTCCGCCGTCTTCATGCCGATGCAGCCGTGGCTCCTGTTGGCCGAGCCGATGTAGCTCTCCGCCCATTCCGCCTGGTGCGCGAACGTGCCCGAGACCGTCAGCCGCATCGATTTGTCGACCCACTGGTCGTATCCGGTCAGGCCGACCGAGTCGGCCCTCATGTTGATCCGGCCCTCCTTGGCCATCAAGGGCATCTTCCCGCTCCACGTCGGCGTCTTCGCCGGATCGCCCGCCGTGACCGGGATCGACTTCACCACCTGTCCGTCGCGCTCCAGCGTCAGCCTGTGGGCCGTGATGTCGACCTTGGCCAGCTGGCTGTGGCCGATGGTGACGGAGGTCGTGTACGACTTCGTCAGGTAGCGGCCGCTCTCCGTGGCCACGCCCGACAGCGGGGCCTCCAGGGTCACCCGGGTGCCCGGCTTCCAGTACTCCTTCGGGCGCCAGTCCACGCGGTCCCTGCCCGTGAGGGTTTCCGTCAGCCAGCCCCACGAGCCCTCGGTGTCGTTGTTCGTGGTCACCTTCAGCCGCCGCTCGACCGCGGCCCTGTCCTTCACCTTGTGGTCGAAAGTCAGGGAGAGGGGCTGGCCGACGCCGACCGTCGTGCCGCCCGCGGGCAGCACGGTCACCGTCTCCGTCTGCTCCTTGGACGGTGCGAGGGTGTGGAAGGTGGACTCGGACACGGTCTCCCCGCCGCCGTCCTGTGCGGCGGCCGTCGCCCGCACCCGGTAGTCGGCGTCCACCGCCAGTGCGTCCTTCGGGGTGAACACCCCGTCAGCGAGCGTGCCCTCGGCCTGCTTCCCGTCGGGGCCGGTCACGGTCAGCGCCGTCAGCGTGCCGTGGTTCACCCGCGCCGTGAGCGGGGCGTCCGGCTCGACGCCTTTCGCCCCGTCGGCCGGTACGAGGCTCAACTCGGCCGCGGGCCGCGCGGACTGCGCGGCATCCGCGCCCCCGCCGGCCCCGCACGCGGTCACCGACAGCGCGAGCAGCGCGGTGAGCAGGGGCGGAAGTGCGTACGGGTGGATTGTCACTGCCTTGCGCATGGGTAGGTGAACCTCCGGCTCGGGCCCGGGTCTTGGGACCGGGATGTCCGGTATGAGGCCGGTGCGCTCGCCCTCGGTTTCAGGCGGGACGGAATTCGGGACGATGGAGGACCAAAGTCCTGCAACCCGTAATTTATGGGCCATTCGGCTGGAACCCCGCATCCGCGGCAGGCGTCCTGACCAGTGCGAGCTCACACGGGGACGTCGATTCGGGGAGTTGAGAGAGCACATGGGGTTCATGACGCGCACGCGGATGCAGGGGACGAAGGCACGGATCGCCGTCGCCGGAGCGGTGGCGGCGGTGGCCGCGACCGCGTGGGGGGTGACGGCGCTCGTCGACCCGGGTCTCGACACCAACCACCAGAACGTCTCCCGGCGCACCGACGACCCCGCCAAGGGCGGCGACGGCGAACCCCAGGCCCCCGGGAAGCCCGGCGGGCAGGTCCCGGACGGCATAGCCCACGCGTCGGAGAGCGGCGGCAACGCGGTCAACATCACCATCGACGACGGACCCGACCCCGTGTGGACCCCGAAGATGCTGGAAGTGCTGAAGAAGTACGAGGTGAAGGCGGTCTTCTGCATGATCGGACCGCAGGCCAAGGACCACCCCGACGTGGTCAAGAAGGTCGTCGCCGGCGGGCACCGGCTCTGCGACCACACCATGGACCACAACACCGGGATGGACAAGAAGCCCCTTCCCTACCAGCGTCAGCAGATCCTCGACGCGAAGAAGCAGATCGAGGACGCCGCGGGCGGGGCCAAGGTGGAGTACTACCGGGCCCCCGGCGGCGCGTTCACCCCCGAGAGCCGGGCCCTGGCCGCCGCCGTCGGCATGCGCCCGCTCGGCTGGAACATCGACACCAAGGACTTCAGCAAGCCGGGCGTGGCCGCGATCGTGGGCACGGTCAAGTCCGAGATCGGCAACGGCCCGACGGTCCTCTTCCACGACGGCGGCGGAGACCGCACCCAGAGCGTCGCGGCCCTCGACCAGGTCCTGGCCTGGCTGAAGGACCAGGGCCGCCCCACCGGCTTCCCGGTGGTCACCGGCCCCAGCGCCTGACGCGCCGTCCGATCCCGTACGGGTGAAAGGGCGCCCGGTGTCGTTCCGGCCCGCCGGAGGGTCCCGTTGGGCCGGGCATGAACCGCACCCGCACCGCCGCCCTCGTCCTCGCCGCCGTAGCCGCGGCCCTCGCACCGGCCCTCTCGGGCGCGGCCACCGCCGCGGACGGTACGGCGTACCTCCAGGACCCGAGCGGCGGGGAGAAGGCGATGAAATCGATGTGGACCAAGGACGACATGCACAAGGTGGAGGCGCAGTTCCGCTTCCATCCCTCGATCCAGTACAAGACGGTGACCCGCCGCGGCCCCAAGGGCGCCGAGGAGTACGAGCGCAAGGTCCCCGACCCCACGACCCTGGCCTGGGAGCCCGGGTACGAGTTCGCGTGGTCGGTGGCGGATTCGCAGGGCGTGAAGAAGATCCTGACGACGAAGGACGGCAAGCAGGTGCTCGTCCTGCACGCGGTGCTGCGCGATGCCCGCCGCGCCGAGGTGGCCCAGGTGCACCAGGAGCTCAAGAACCGGCCCGCGACGGGCCGTACGAAGGTGCCGGGCGGCAAGCGCATCGCGTGCGACACCGGGACCTACACGGTGGAGTGGTCGGTCACCCGCACCGGCTACGGCACCCTCAAGGGGTCACTGCCGTGGGACTCCAGCTGCGAGCAGTACCGCACGGCCTTCACTCCGCGCAACCAGGGCGCGAGCTAGCCGGGCCGGGGCGACCGGGCCGGGCCGACCGGGCCGGGGCGGGCGCAGGAAGAGGGAAGTGGGCCGGCCGCCCCGCGCGCCTTGTGGGCGCTCGCGGGCGACTGGGCCTCGGCCTTGGATCAAAGCCGTACCAGCCATCTTGCCGCCCGGGGTGAGGTGCGGCAGGGGGCGAAGGTCCCTTTCGACCGGGGCCTTCGGTGGTTCTTCCGGGTGGACGGGTCGGCGCGCAGCCGTGCCCCGTCGGTGGCGCGCCGGGTCAGCGCGCCGCCTTCTTGGCCTCGTTCGCCTTGGCGGCGATCTCCTCCAGGACGGCCTTCGGGTCGCCGGCGGGGTCCACGGCACGGCCGATGTTGCGCTTGATGGTGTCGCTGATGACCACCCAGGACGGGTCGTTGACCGGGTAGAGCTGCGCACCGCGCAGGGCGTTCAGGAACTGCTGGTCGTTCTCGTCCATGCCCGAGGAGCCGGCCATGGTGCGGGAGGCCGAGACCGTGGACGGCAGCAGGTGGTAGCGGCTGGCGAAGTCCGACAGGTTCTTGTCCCGGTAGACGAAGTCCAGGAACTTGCCGATCTCCTCGCGGTGGCCGTTCTGCTTGAAGGCCATCATCCAGTCGGCCACGCCCACGTTCGGCGGGACCTGTCCGGTGTTCAGCGTGTCCGAGACGGGCATGGCGACGGCGCCGACCTTGATCCCCTTGTTGCGCGCCTCGTGGGCGAGCTGGGGGTAGCCGTTGAGCATGCCGACCTCGCCGTTCACGAAGGAGGCGAAGGCGTCGGCGCGGTTGAGCTGCGACGGGGGAGTGGGGCCGAGCAGACCGGGGGTGACCAGGTTCTGCTTGATCCACTTGAAGGCCATGATGTTCTGCTCGGAGGCCAGGCTGTAGTTGCCGCTGCTGTCGGCGTAGCCGCCGCCGTTGCTGAGCTCCCAGATCATCGCCTCGGCGTGCGCCTCCTCCGGGCCCAGGGGCATGGCGAAGGGGGTCTTCACCCCCTCGGCCTTGAGCGCCACGGCCGCGGCCTTCAGGTCCTGCCAGGTCTTGGGCTGCCAGCCGTTCTTGGAGTCCTTCGGGATGATCCCGGCCTCGGTGAACAGCTTCTCGTTGTAGAAGAGGAGGCGGCTGCTCGCCACGAAGGGCAGGCCGTAGAGGGTGTTGCGGACGGAGCCGGCGTCGGAGAGGGGCTGGAGGAAGTTCGCCTCGGCGGTGACCGAGAGGAGCTCGGGCGCGGAATAGAGCTTCCCCTGCGCCGCGAAGTCCGAGTAGCCGCCCATGAGGGCCATGTCCGGGGCGTTGCCGTCCTTGACCATGCGGGAGACTTCACGGTCGATGTCGGCCCACGGCAGGATCTCCACCTGGACCGTGATGCCGGGGTTCGAGGCGGTGAAGTCCTTCGTCACCTTGTCCCAGAAATCCTTGGAACTGTTGGCCGAGGTGTCACCGTATTCGGCGGCGACGAGGCGGAGGGTGCCGCCGTCATCAGCGCTTCCGCCGGAGCTGCCGCAGCCGGCCAGCGGTATCAGCAGACCGAGCACGACCGTGGTGGCGGCCGCGCTGAAGATTCTTCGTCGCACGGGTGGGTTCCCCTGATTTTCTTTTGAGTCGCGTTATTACTTATGAGTTGCTCCGGGCTTGGTGTCCCTCCATGGCCCGTTGGCCGGAATTCTCTCCTGAGGGAGGGCGGTTGGTTCCATTGGGTCGGCACTTGTGTTCAATGCTCCAACTGCGGCATTTCAGAATGGTGTTTTCCGATATGTGATCAACAATTCGGACGCGCGTAGACATGCCGAAACGCCCGTTTCCGGCCATGGAGCGCGGCGGAACGGGCGGAACGGGCGGAACGGTCGGAAGGGGGGGCGGGCGGGACTCAGTCCGCGAAGTCGCCCGCGTACGGATCGGGCTCGCCCGTTTCGGGGTTGCGCCCCTCCTGCCAGCGGCGCTGGGCCTTCTGCCAGTGCACGAAGCTGAGGTGCCCGCCGTCCCAGAAGGTGATGCTGACCGGGCTCACGTCGAACTCGTCGTTGCACAGCAGGTAGAGGAACTCGGCCATGCCGTACGGGTACACCGCGAAGGAATCGGCGGTGTGCCGGCCGACCACCAGAACGGGCCAGCGGTCGGGGTCGGGGTCGGTCGTCAGCCAGCAGAGGATGTCGGAGCCGCCGGTGACGCCCCAGGCGAGGATCGACTCCGGGTCCACGTCGAAGGCGGCCCGGCCGCCCTCCGCCTCCCAGACCTGGCGGGCGTTGGCCGTCTCCTCGGTCATCTGCGCCGGGTCCCACTGGAGTCCGGGCTTGGGCAGCGGAAGCAGCACGCTGGCCTCGCCGTTGATCGAGCCCGCGCCGAAGCGGCCCATGAAAGCCACGTAGTCGGCGGGGAACCGGCTGCCCCAGACGGCCTCGGCCGCCTGCCAGTCGATGTCCTCGTCGGCTCCGTGGGTCGCCGGCATGATCTGCTCCAGCGCTTTGATGCGCGCGTTCTCGGTCATGCCGCTCCCCTGCCACCCCAGCTCAACCGCCCCAACCTACCGCCGGTGCGGGGTGGCGCCTAGCTGACGGTGAGACGGACGCGCAGCGAGGAGCCCACGCGCAGGCCCCAGGCGGCCATGGCCCCGGCCTCGGCCTCCAGGACGTGGCGGGCGCGCAGCCGGGGGAGGCCGAGCCGGCCGGGCGGCATGGTGGTCAGTGCGATGACGGTGAGCCGGCGGTCGAGGTGGGCCACGTCGATGGCGAAGCGCATCCGGAAGGTGTGCACGCTGGAGGCCGGGGTGAGGAGCATCGCCCCGTCGATCCCGTCCCGCCCGAGCAGACCGCGCGTACGGGCCCGGTAGGAGGCGGCCACCTCCAGGGGCACTTCCAGGGGCACCTCCAGGGGCACCGCCAGGGCCGCTTCGAAGGGTGCCTCCGGGGGCACTTCCAGGCCCTCCGGCGGCCCCGCCCGCCCCCGCTCCACGCAGAGCGTCCCCGGGCCGTCGTGCCACCGCTCCCTGTTCCCCATGCGGGCCACCCTAGGGGGTGTGCCGCCCCCGGATCGGGGCTTCCGCGTCAAGCCGGCGCACCGGGCGGGGTCCCCCGGGGGAGGGACGGCCGCGGGTTGGTCCGTACGGGCTCCCGCCGGGGCCCCGCAAGGGCTGTGGGGGCCGCTGCGGCTCTGCGGAGTGCTGCCGGGCGGCTGCGGAGCGTAGTCGTGGCGCGCTGATGCGCGCAGCAGGCTTTACGAAGGGTTATGGTGGAACCCCCCCCTCGGGCCGGTCCGTATCCCCCCCACGGACCGGCCCGTTTTTCGTTTGAGCGCGGCGCCGGGGCGCTGTCGCCACAGCGCCGGACAAAGGCGCAGGTCAGCCCCGCTGGGCCCAGATGTTGGCGCCGGGGGTGGACACCGCGAAGGAGTCGATCTCCTTCAACTCCTGCTCCGACAGCGGTGCGCCGGCCAGGGAAGCCACGTTCTCCTCCAGCTGCTTCACGCTCGACGCGCCGATCAGCGCCGACGTCATCCGCTCGTCCCGCAGCACCCAGTTCAGCGCGAGCTGGGCCAGCGTCTGCCCGCGCCGCGCGGCGATGTCGTTCAGCCCGTTGAGCCGGCGCACGACCTCGTCCGACAGCAGGTCCGGGTTGAGGGACTTGCCCTGGGTGGCGCGCGAGCCCTCCGGCAGGTTGCCCCCGAGGTACTTGCCGGTCAGCAGGCCCTGCGCGAGCGGCACGAAGGAGATGCAGCCCATGCCGGCCTCCTCCAGGGTGTCCAGCAGGCCGTCGTCCTCCGTCCAGCGGTTGATCATGGAGTACGAGGGCTGGTGGATGAGGGGGCGCACGCCCATCTCCCGCAGCAGCCGGGCCGCCTCGGCCGTCTGCTCGGCGGTGTACGAGGACACGCCGACGTAGAGCGCCTTGCCCTGCTGGACCGCGGACGCCAGCGCGCCCATGGTCTCCTCCAGCGGGGTGTCCGGATCGAAGCGGTGCGAGTAGAAGATGTCGACGTAGTCGACGCCCATCCGCTTCAGCGAGGCGTCCAGGGACCCGAGGAGGTACTTGCGGCTGCCCCACTCCCCGTACGGCCCCTCGTGCATGAGGTAGCCGGCCTTGGTGGAGAGGACCAGCTCCTCGCGGTGGGACGCGAAGTCCTGCGCGAAGATCTTGCCGAAGTTCAGCTCGGCCGAGCCGGGGGGCGGGCCGTAGTTGTTGGCCAGGTCGAAGTGGGTGACGCCCAGGTCGAAGGCCCGGCGCAGGATCGCCCGCTGGGATCCGAGGGACTTGTCGTCGCCGAAGTTGTGCCAGAGGCCGAGGGAGATGGCGGGGAGCTTGAGGCCGCTGCGGCCGGTGCGCCGGTACTCCATGGAGTCGTAGCGCGAGGGCTCTGCCCGATAGGGATTGTTTTCAGTCACGTTGTCCTCCCTATCACGGACTTGTGACAGGACCGAGTTGGATGCCGGATCCCGTCGCGCAGTAATGTGGCGGTCTGTGGACTTGGGGGGGACCACCGCATTCCGCACGGGGGTATCGCTCGGAGGGGCTGGAAGATCGTGAAGCTGCGCGACCTGGTACGCCGTCCTGTGTACAGGCTCTACGCACGCCGGGTGGAAGGCCGCATCGACCATGACGAGACGCCCAAGCACATCGGCGTGATCCTGGACGGGAACCGGCGCTGGGCCAAGGCGTCCGGAGGCACCACGGTGCAGGGCCATCAGGCCGGCGCCGACAAGATCTCCGAAATGCTGGGCTGGTGCACCGAGACGGACGTCGAGGTCGTCACCCTGTGGATGCTCTCCACGGACAACCTGGACCGGCCCGAGGTCGAGCTCCGCCCGCTGCTCAACATCATCGAGAACACCGTCCGGGGCCTGGCCGCCGACGGCCGCTGGCGCGTCCACCACGTCGGCAACCTCGACATCCTGCCCGCGGGGACCCAGAGCGTCCTGAAGGAGGCCGAGGAGGCCACCCGCACCGTCGACGGGATACTCGTCAACGTCGCCGTCGGCTACGGAGGCCGCCAGGAGATCGCCGACGCGGTCCGCTCGCTCCTGCTGGAGCACGCCTCGAAGGGCACCTCCTTCGAGGAGCTCGCCGAGATCCTCGACATCGAGCACATCGCGGAGCACCTCTACACGCGCGGCCAGCCCGACCCGGACCTGGTGATCCGCACCAGCGGGGAGCAGCGGCTGTCCGGATTCATGCTGTGGCAGAGCGCGCACTCGGAGTACTACTTCTGCGAGGTCTTCTGGCCGGCCTTCCGCAAGGTCGACTTCCTGCGCGCCCTGCGCGACTACGCCGCCCGCCACCGGCGCTACGGCAGCTGACTCCGCCCGGCAGGCCCCCTTACGGCGTCTGACCTGCGGTTGTCCGACACCTCCTCCGCACCGTGCGGCGCGCCCCGACTCCTTCGTGGCGCGCCGCACGCGTGTTCCCGTACGCCCTGGGCGCCCCCCGGGACCCTCCGCGCGCGGCCTTCACCAGGGATTCACCGAGCGTCCGTCATATGCCATGGCATGGCTGGACCCATTCGGGGAATATCCCTTGCAGGTCGACGCCCGATCCACGGGTGTCGAGTCTCAGCGGACGGCATGGGGTCGTCCGCCCGGGAGGCCCTTTGCACCAGGACGCACGTGCGGTTCGCACGGACGGAGTGGAGGGCCGGGAGTCGGCCCGCGCAGGGGTGCCGATGACCGGTCCGGTCTTCATGGCCCGACCTCTTCCGAGGGGGTACGTCCTTCCGTGGTGACCAGCACAAAGAGCCGCCTGCCCGACAGGCGGACCTACGTCCTCGACACCAGCGTCCTGCTGGCAGACCCCAACGCGATCTCGCGGTTCGACGAGCACGAGGTCGTGCTCCCGATCGTGGTGATCACCGAGCTGGAGGCAAAGAGGCATCATCCCGAACTCGGCTATTTCGCCCGTCAGGCCCTGCGCCTGCTCGACGAGTTCCGGGTTCTCCACGGACGCCTCGACGCACCCATCCCGCTGGGCGATCTGGGCGGCACCCTGCGCGTCGAGCTCAACCACTCCGATCAGAGCGTCCTGCCCGCGGGCTTCCGGCTGGGGGACAACGATTCGCGGATCCTCGCGGTCGCCCGCAATCTCCAGGCCGAGGGCTACGACGTCACGGTCGTCTCGAAGGATCTCCCGCTGCGCATCAAGGCCTCCTCCGTGGGGCTGATGGCCGAGGAGTACCGCGCGGAGCTCGCGATCACCGATGCCGGCTGGACCGGCATGACCGAGCTCGCGCTCTCCGGGGAGCAGGTGGACCTGCTCTTCTCCGAGGAGCGGCTCTACGTGCCGGAGGCCGCGGAACTTCCCGTGCACACCGGTCTGGTCCTCCAGTCCGAGCGCGGCAAGGCGCTCGGCCGGGTCACGGCCGACGGCAACGTGAAGCTCGTACGGGGCGACCGCGAGGCCTTCGGGCTGCACGGCCGCAGCGCCGAGCAGCGGATCGCCCTCGACCTCCTGCTCGACCCCGAGATCGGGATCATCTCGATGGGCGGGCGGGCCGGCACCGGAAAGTCGGCGCTGGCGCTGTGCGCGGGGCTGGAGGCCGTACTGGAGCGGAGGCAGCACCAGAAGGTGATGGTCTTCAGGCCGTTGTACGCGGTCGGCGGCCAGGACCTCGGCTACCTCCCCGGGGATGCCAACGAGAAGATGAGCCCCTGGGCCCAGGCGGTGTTCGACACCCTCTCGGCGGTCGCCGGGCGCGCGGTCATCGAGGAGGTGCTCAACCGCGGGATGCTGGAGGTCCTGCCGCTCACGCACATCCGCGGCCGCTCGCTGCACGACGCGTTCGTGATCGTGGACGAGGCACAGTCGCTGGAGCGCAACGTCCTGCTGACCGTTCTGTCCCGTATCGGGGCCAACTCGCGGGTGGTGCTCACGCACGACGTGGCCCAGCGGGACAACCTGCGGGTCGGCCGGTACGACGGAGTCGTCGCCGTGGTCGAGAAGCTGAAGGGGCATCCGCTCTTCGCGCACATCACGCTGACGCGGTCCGAGCGCTCCCCGATCGCCGCGCTGGTCACCGAGATGCTGGAGAACCTATAGGGCCGGCCGGGCGGCCCGCGCGGGCCGCAAAACAGCTAAAACACCCATAGCGGGAAGGTGAGTTGGCGCCGCCCGGCAAAGGCCAGAGAGCCTAGCCGGGCGGCGCCGCCACGCACAGGGGTTTGCCGGAACAAGCGGCGACATGCCAGGTGTGACCTTTCCCACGCAACGGAGAATTGCCCTGCGGCGTCGGGGTCCGGCAGAGTCTGTTCTCCGTCAGGCCCCGCATACGGCACACCTGTATCTCCCGTGAGATACGCGCATCACCGCTAACTCCACAATCGATGGCCGTATGCCGCCCGGAGCATCACGCGGCACTCCCGCAAGGGAGTTGCCCACGGGCCCGCGCCTCCAGTGACCGCACCACCATGGAGGCCAGCGTCAAGGGCACTATTGCGCCCGCGCAGTCACTGCGGACGCTGCTGGAAGGAAACCGTGTGAGCCGGATCTCGGTTCGGGGATTCGCGGTGGCTTCGGCCACCGCCGTCACCACCGTCGGCGCTGTCGTGGGTGTTGCCACTGGCGACCCCGCCTCGAACGATCTCGAGACGACCGCGTCCGGGATGACCCTCCTCACTGACATCCCGGTCGGCCAGCAGGCGGAGGTCCAGAACGCGTCCCTGACGCAGCAGGCCGACTCCATCGCCCACGCCGCCGACGCGGACGCCAAGCGCTCGGCGGAGGAAGCGGCCCGTATCCAGGCCGCCCAGGACGCCAAGTCGAAGAAGGCCGAAGCGCAGAAGGCCGCGGACGAGAAGGCGAAGAAGGAGCGCGAGGAGAAGGAGCAGGCCGCCAGCCGGTCCGCCTCCCGCGACGGATCCTCCTTCGCCCCCCAGTCCCACTACACGGTCGCCCAGGTCAAGGCGATCGCGCAGCAGATGGTCCCGGCGGGGCAGTTCCAGTGCTTCTCCAGGATCATCAACCAGGAATCAACCTGGAACTACCAGGCCGTGAACTCGTCCTCGGGCGCCTACGGCCTCGTCCAGGCGCTGCCCGGCTCGAAGATGGCCTCCGCGGGCGCCGACTGGCGCACCAACCCCGCGACGCAGATCGAGTGGGGCCTGAACTACATGACCAAGCGGTACGGCGGCCCGTGCGGAGCCTGGAGCTTCCACCAGGCCAACGGCTGGTACTAGCCCGCGGCCGTACGCCGGTACGGGTGCGCGTCCGCGCCCCTCAACCCCGAAGAGCCCCGCACCGTCCTACGGTGCGGGGCTCCTCGCGTGTACGGTCTTTCGAGGCGTACCCCGGCGCGCGGACGCGCGGTCCAGGGCGGGGGAAGGGAACGACATGGCGAAGACAGGCTGGCTCGGCCGGCTCGGCAAGAGCCTGAGCGACGTGGAGGCCCGGCTCGCGGAACGGCGCGCCGAGGTCGAGGCCGAGACCTCCGGCGACCTGCGGGTCCCCGGGCACGGCCCCGCCGCGTCCCCGGCGAGTACCCCGGCCCCCGCCTCCCGGGTCCCCGCCTCCCCGGCGCCCTCCGTCCCGGCCCCCGCCTCCCCGGGCGCCGGACACGCGGGCTACGCCGCCCCTCTGCGCCCCGACCCCGTCTCCGTCATCCCGTGGGGCGTGCGCGTCGCCGCCGAGGCGAGCTGGCGGCTGCTGCTGCTCGCCGGGATGCTCTGGGTCCTGATGCGGGTGATCAGCGAAGTCCGCCTGGTCGTCCTCGCCTTCGCCGCCGCCCTCCTGGTGACCGCGCTGCTCCAGCCCTTCGTGGTCCGGCTGCGCCGGCTCGGGATGCCCCGGGGACTGGCCACGGCCCTCACCGCGATCCTCGGGTTCGTGGTGATCGGGCTGGTCGGCTGGTTCGTGGTCTGGCAGGTCATGGACAACCTCGACGACCTCTCCGCCCGGCTGCGCGAGGGCATCAACGACCTCAAACTCGCCGCGCTGGACAGTCCGTTCCACGTGACCGAGAAGCAGATCAACGAGATCGCCAAGAACCTCAGCGAGACCATCGGCACCAACACCGAGCAGATCACCTCCGCCGGCCTGCAGGGCGTCACGGTCCTCGTCGAAGTGCTGACGGGCATGCTGCTCGCGATGTTCTCCACGCTCTTCCTGCTCTACGACGGCAAGCGCATCTGGACCTGGTCCACGGGCCTGCTCCCGGCCGCCGCCCGCCCCGGTGTGGCCGGCGCCGGTCCGCGCGCCTGGCGCACCCTGACCGCGTACGTGCGCGGCACGGTCCTGGTGGCCCTCATCGACGCCGTGTTCATCGGCCTCGGCCTCTACTTCCTCGACGTGACGATGGCCGTGCCGCTCGCCGTCTTCATCTTCCTCTTCGCCTTCATCCCGCTCGTCGGCGCGGTGATAAGCGGCGCCCTCGCCGTGGTCGTGGCCCTGGTGACCCAGGGGCCGTTCACCGCGCTGATGGTGCTGCTGGTGGTGCTGGCCGTGCAGCAGATCGAAGGCCACGTGCTCCAGCCCTTCATCCTGGGCCGGGCGGTACGGGTCCACCCGCTGGCGGTGGTGCTCTCGGTGGCGGCCGGCGGGCTGATCGCCGGCATCGGCGGAGCGGTGGTCGCCGTCCCGCTGGTCGCCGTCACCAACACCGTGGTCGGTTATCTCAGGGCCTACTCGCGAGAACAGCTCCACCACGGGATCTCCCCGGTCGGCCCCGGGCCGCACGGGGCCACGGCCGTGGGCCAGACGGCATTCGACGCGGAGGAGACACGTACGGGTGATAACGGAGCCTGAGTTCGACGGCGGCTCGTCCGGCATACCGGGGCCGCACGGGCCCGGAGGGCAGGAGGGGCCGGGGGAGGGGCGGGGCCCGGGGCAGGAGCGCCACGCGGGGTCCCCGGTGCCCGGCGGCCGCCGCCCCTGGCGCTGGGCGCTCGGCGGAGCCCTGACGGCCTCCCTGCTGTGGGCGGGCGCCTGGTGGTCCGTGACCCCGCAGGACGACCGCCCGCCGCTGCGGTACGCGCTGCCCGCGAGTCTGTGCGACGCGGCGAAGCTGCCCACGCTGGCCCGGCTGGCCGAGGTGCCCCAGTGGGACCCCACCCCGAAACTGTTCGAACACCCGGGAGTGGACCAGGCTTACTGCCGGCTGAGCACCTCGAGGAACCCCTCGGAGGAGCTCCGGCTCGCGTACGAGATCCAGACCTCGATGTCCCTGCACAAACGCAACGACCCCGCCGCGGAGTTCGGCGCCGATCCGGCCCCCGCGGGCTGGATCGGGATGAACCGCGCGGAGCCGCGTTCGGTGCCGGGGCTCGGGGAGCGGGCGCTGATCTGGGAGATCGAGTACGAGCAGGCGTGGCGGCTCGCCGTCCTGGACGGGGGCGCCGTGTTCACCCTGGACGTGACCGTGTGGACGATGGGCCCGGAGGCGGTCGACAGCGACGGGAATCCGGTCGGCTCCGCGCCCCCGCACGATCCGCCGAAGCCCGACTCCGACGCGATCCAGGCTGCGATGATCGACGACATGCACGGCCTGATGACGGCGCTGCACAGGTAGCCGCGGGGGCGCGGAAGCGCGGGGGACGGGGGACACGGGGATGATCGGCGAGCCCGAGATCGACGGGGACTGGCGCACGGCGAGCGGGCCCGACGCGACCGCGGAGGCACTCGCGGGCGGGGGCGGGCGGGAGCCGGAGCGCGTACGGGGCACGCGCAGGCCGTGGCTGTGGGCGCTGGGCGGCGTGGTGGCGGCCTCGGCGGTGTGGGCGGGCGCGCCGGCCGTGCAGGAACGCTTCCTCCCGGACGTGCCCCGCCTGGGCTACCGGCACTCGGCCGATGTGTGCAAGGAGTTCGAGCTCAAGACGGTCGGCCAGGCCGCCGGCCGGGAGTTCGAGGGACGCCGGAGCGGCGCGGGGGAGTCCCCCGCGCAGGACTGGTCGTACTGCACGGTCTCCACCCCGTACCGGGAGGGGACCTTCCTCTACGGGGCCCAGGCGCTGGTCGAGCTGCACAAGAAGGACGATCCGGCGGGGGAGTTCGCCAGCGGCCCCGGGACCGACCCGGGGACCCGGCTGGATCTCGCCGGGCGCTCCGGGCTGGTGGGCGCGGGCCTCGGCGACCGGGCCGTCCTCGACCGGTACTACGACCACGACGGAGCGCGGCTCATGGTGCTCGACGGCGGGGCGGTCTTCACCCTCACCGTGCAGTGGACGCGCGTGAACGACGACGGGAACAAGATCGCCGACGTCGACGAGGACGCGATGGAGGCGGCGATGGTCGAGGACATGCGGGCGCTGATGGCGAAGCTCAAGCGGTAGTCCCGCACGCGCCCAGGGGCCCCGCGACCACGGTCGCGGGGCCCCTGGGACGCGCAGGGCGCGGTGTCTGCCGCCCGGGTCACTCGCCCGCGAGCACGGCCTCGGAGTCGAGGGTGACCGCGACGGCCTGGATCACCGAGGCGATCTTGAAGGCCTCCTGGACCGTCTCGCGGTCCATGCCGGCCTTGCGCAGGACCTGCTCGTGCGAGTCCAGGCACTGGCCGCAGCCGTTGACGGCGGAGACGGCGAGCGACCACAGCTCGAAGTCGACCTTCTCCACACCGGGGTTGCCGATGACGTTCATCCGCAGGCCCGCGCGCAGCGTGCCGTACTCCGGGTCGGAGAGCAGGTGGCGGGTGCGGTAGAAGACGTTGTTCATCGCCATGATCGCGGCCGCGGACTTGGCGGCGGTGTACGCCTCCGGCGACAGGGCCGCCTTGGCCTCCGGCTCCAGCTCGCGCAGGACGCGCGGGGAACGGGCGGCGATGGCGCAGGACAGCACGGTGCCCCACAGCTGCTGCTGCGTCAGGGTGTCCTGGTTGCCGATGACCGAACCGAGGTTCAGCTTCAGGTCCTTGGCGAAGTCCGGGATCGCGGACTTGAGGGAGTCGAGGGACATCCGTCACTCACCGGCCAGCAGGGCGCCGGCGTCGATGGTGCTGTCGCCCTTGGTCCAGTTGCAGGGGCACAGCTCGTCGGTCTGCAGGGCGTCGAGGACCCGCAGGACCTCCTTGGGGTTCCGGCCGACGGAACCGGCGGTCACCATGGAGAACTGGATCTCGTTGTTCGGGTCCACGATGAAGACGGCGCGCATCGGCAGACCGTCGGTGCCGAGGATGCCGAGGTCGGCGCAGAGCTCGCGCTTGATGTCGGACATCATCGGGAAGGGCAGGTCGCGCAGGTCGGCGTGGTCCTTGCGCCAGGCGTGGTGCACGTACTCGGAGTCGAGCGAGAAGCCGAGGATCTGGGCGTCGCGGTCGGCGAACTCCTCGTTCAGCTTGCCGAAGGCGGCGATCTCCGTCGGGCACACGAAGGTGAAGTCGAGCGGCCAGGAGAACATGATCTTCCACTTGCCCTCGTAGGTCTTGTGGTCGATCTGCGCGAACTCGGCTCCGGCCTCCAGCGAGACGCAGGCGGTCAGGTCGTAGGTGGGGAACTGGTCGCCGACAGTGAGCACGTGCTCTCCTTGCGCAAAGGAAAGTGACCCTTTTGGGGGCTTTCCGGGGGGTTGGACGTATCTCACATGCTGACACAGAGGCATTGATTGCAGAAATAGCTAACCTGGTACCGAGTGATCGGAGGTACCTATCAATGCCGGGAAACGGGAACGGCCCGGGACTGGGCCACAGAGGGGCGAAACAAGCGACGCTGGCCCAGCTGAGGGCCTTCGCCGCCGTCGCCGAGCACCTGCACTTCCGGGACGCGGCCGCCGCGATCGGGATGAGCCAGCCCGCGCTCTCCGGGGCCGTGGCCGCGCTGGAGGAGGCGCTCGGAGTCCGGCTGCTGGAGCGGACCACCCGCAAGGTGCTGCTCACCCCCGCCGGGGAGCGGATCGCCGGCCGTGCGCGGGCCGTGCTCGACGCCATGGGCGGACTGCTGGAGGAGGCCGAGGCGGTACGGGCCCCCTTCACCGGGGCCCTGCGGTTCGGGGTGATCCCCACCGTGGCCCCGTACCTGCTGCCGACCGTGCTCGGGCTCTTCCACCGCCGCTACCCCCGCCTCGACCTCCAGGTCCACGAGGAGCAGACCGCCTCGCTGCTGGAGGGGCTGGCCGGCGGGCGGCTCGACCTGCTGCTGCTCGCCGTACCGCTCGGGGTGCCCGGAGTCACCGAACTGCCTCTCTTCGACGAGGACTTCGTCCTGCTCGCACCGCGCGATCACCCGCTCGCCGGCCGCAAGGACATCCCCCGCGAGGAACTGCGCGGGCTGCGCCTGCTCCTCCTCGACGAGGGACACTGCCTGCGCGACCAGGCCCTCGACATCTGCCACGACGCGGGACGCGTCGCCGGAGCCGACGTCACCACGACCGCCGCCGGGCTGTCCACCCTCGTGCAACTGGTCGCCGGAGGGCTCGGGGTGACGCTGCTGCCGCGCACCGCGCTGCGCCTGGAGACCGCCCGCAACGAGCACCTGGCCACCGGGTACTTCGCCGAACCGGCACCCTCGCGGCGGATCGCGCTGGCCATGCGGACGGGCACGGCCCGCGAGGAGGAGTTCCGCGCCGTCGCCGACGCGCTGCGCGAAGCCGTACGCCCGCTCCCCGTCTGGCTGACGGACTAGGGAGCGGGCGTACGGGGGCTGCGCGGGTGCGGTGGCTACTCCGTGCGGAGCCCGTCCGGACGCATCAGGCGCACCAGCGGCGGCAAACTGAGCAGGGTGACCAGGACGGCCACGCCCGCGCCGATGCCGACCATCCCCAGGACCGCGGTCGCGTCGACGGTGATCGGGGAAGCCGTCATCTGCAAC
The DNA here is from genome assembly GCF_053593795.1 of Streptomyces sp. NPDC002104. Classification (NCBI taxonomy): domain Bacteria; kingdom Bacillati; phylum Actinomycetota; class Actinomycetes; order Kitasatosporales; family Streptomycetaceae; genus Streptomyces; species Streptomyces sp. NPDC002104. Next base: position 50,339 of record NZ_JBSFDF010000023.1, read on the forward strand.
AGCACCGTGCCGAGCGCGAGCCCGACCACCGTGGCCAGGGCCAGGCCCAGCGCGATCGGGATGGCGGTCTGCCAGAGCACCGAGAGGCTGAGCGTGGAGCGCTTGGTGCCGAAGGCGACCAGCGCCGACAGCAGCTGCTTGCGTTCGCGCAACTGCTCCAGCTGGGAGACGAGCAGGCTGGCGCCGATCAGCATCAGCACGAGGGCGGCGCCCACGAACAGGCCGGTCCGGATGGAGGCGAAGCGGTCGTTGACCTCGGTGGACTGGACCGTCATGGCGACGGACAGCGGGTCGGCCTTGTAGACGGCGTTGCGGGCCAGCTCCATCGCGTCGGGCACGTTCGGGTCCAGCTTCACGTACACCTGGGAGGACTGGTAGTTGCCCATGCCCTTCGGGGCGGCGGCCGGGGTGACCAGCAGTCCGCTCAGCATGTCGCCCATGGGGCCCTTGCGGGGCTGCACGGTCCGGGCGCCGGCGGGCACGGTCCAGGCGACCGGCTTGGTCGCCGCGTCGTCGCTCTCCTTGAAGATGTTCCCGGCGAACAGCTTCTCGCCCGGCTTGGCGGTGTCGCCGCTCATGCCCTCGTGCTTGGCGGGGCCGCCGATGACGAAGGCGTCGCCGTCCTTGCAGGAGGGCAGCACCGCGAGCTCCTTGAGAGCGGCACACGTGCCGGTCGTCACCGAGACCGTCGTGTCCGAGTAGCTCATGTCCGGGCTGCGCCCGGCATTGGTCGAGGACTGCGCGACGGCCTGGGTGACACCCTTGGTGCCGGTGAGGACCTGGGCGACGGCCTCGCCGCCGCCGCGGGTGCGCTGCATGACGGAGATCGAGGCCCGGGAGGGGTCGTGGCCGGTGTCCTGGGTGTACGAGCTCTCGGTGGAGGCGAAGAGCATCTGCAGGGCGATGGCTCCGGCGACCGCCACGGCGATGCCGTTGACCAGCCGGGCGGAACTGCCGCTGGTGAGCTGGAGCCGGCGGGCGGCCAGCTGCCAGGAGACCGGGCCCGCGCCGCCGATCCGGCCGACGACCCGTTCCAGCACCCAGGGGAGCAGGACGGTGATGCCGACGAGGAGCAGCACCACGCCGCCGGAGACCTGCCACTGGTTGAACTGCCCGCTGTCGTTGCCCTTGCCGATGAGCGGGGCCAGCAGGCCGAGCCCGGCCAGCGGCAGCAGCAGCCGCCACCAGATCCGGCGCTTGCCCGGGGTCGCGGTGCGGACCACGCCGAGCGGCTCGATGACCACGCCGCGCAGGGCGAACAGGGTTACGGCGACGGCCGCGGCGGGCACGGCGATCGCGATGAGCGCGGCCAGCCAGGGCGCCGGGTTGAGGTCGGAGGGGAAGACGCTGCGCTGGTAGAGGTCCATGGCCGGGGCCAGTTGCCGGGCGGCCAGGAAGAAGCCGGTACCCAGGACCAGGCCGATCAGCGATCCGGCGGCGGCCTCGCCCGCGGCGATCCGGCGGACCATCCGGGCGTCGGCGCCGACCAGGCGCAGGGCGGCGAGCCGGCGGTCGCGGCGGTCGCCGCCGAAGCGGACGGCGGCGCCGATGAACACGGCGACCGGCATCAGCAGGGCGACGAAGGTGAGCACCACGAGGAGGGTCAGGACGGGGTCGAGGCCCTCCTTCTCGTGCGTGTTCTCGAAGGCGGTGATCCGCTGGATGTAGTTGGGCGCCTCCTTCTGGAGCGCGGGGAGCCGGTCGCTGCCCGCGTAGAAGTAGAGGTCGCCGGGGCCCACCAGGCCCGCTTCACCGATGGTGCCGACGATCTTCCCGTCGAGGCGCTCGCGCAGCAGCTTGCCCTCGTCCGTCTTCATCAGCCTGTCGAGGGCGGGGGAGACGACCAGTTCGCCGGCGCCGGGGTACTTCTTCACGCCCGGGGGCAGCGGGGCGTCCGGCCCCTCGGGCTGCACGAGCCGTCCGTCGACCCCGTAGGCGCGGTACGTCTGGTTCACGTCGGTGATCAGCAGCGTGTCGCGGCCGGGCTTTTCGGCGCTCGGCGAGGTGAAGGTCTGGCGGGAGGCGGCGCGCGCGTCGCGGGCGGCCAGGGCGCTGGGGACCGCGCTGGTGACGAGCAGCAGGGCGACGCCGAGGCCGACGCCCAGGCCGGTGAGGAGGGTGCGGGTCCAGCCCTGGAGGCCGCCGCCGAAGGCGAAGCGGACACCGAGGCGGAGATCGCGGAGCCAGACGGCGAGCACGCCCTGCCCGCCCTGCGCGCCGGGACCGTTGTGTTTGCTGTGGTTCCCGTGACTCATACCGCGCGCTCCATGTCGCGGGACTTGCCGTCCCGTACGACGATCTCGCGGTCGGAGTACGCGGCCACGCGGGTCTCGTGCGTGACGAGGACGACGGCGGCGTTCGTGGAGCGGGCGGCCTCGGTGAGGAGCTGCATCACCAGCTCGCCGTTGAGGGAGTCGAGGGCGCCGGTGGGTTCGTCGGCGAAGATCAGCCGCGGGTTGGTGACGAGGGAGCGGGCGACGGCGACGCGCTGGCCCTGGCCGCCGGAGACCTCGCCGGGGCGCTTGCCGCCCAGGTCGTCGACCTGGAGCCGCTCCATCCACTCCAGCGCGGTGCGCTCGGCGGCCTTGCGCTTGACGCCGGTCAGGCGCAGCGGCAGGGCGACGTTCTCCACGCAGGTCAGCTCGGGGACGAGCTGGCCGAACTGGAAGACGAAGCCGAACTCGCCGCGGCGCAGGGCGCTGCGCTCGGCGTCGTTCATGGCGGAGAGCTCGCGGCCGGCGTAGGTGATGGTGCCGGAGTCGGGGGTGACGATCCCGGCGAGGCAGTGCAGCAGGGTCGACTTGCCGGAGCCGGAGGGCCCCATGATGGCGACGACCTCGCCCGCGTGGATGGAGAATTCGGCGCCGTCGAGCGCGTGCGTGGTGCCGTAGGTCTTACGGAGGTCCGTGGCGCTGAGCAGCGTGCCGGCGGGGGTCATCGGCGTATCTCCTGGGCGAGCTGGTCGAGGCGGGCGGCGGTGAGTTCGAGCCACCGCAGGTCCGCTTCGAGGTGGAACAGGGCGTGGTCGCAGACCAGCTGGTCGGCGAGGTCCCCCTTGCGCTTGCGCTGGGTGAGGATGCGCATCAGGCGCAGGTGCTCGGCGCGCTGGGTGTCCAGCAGCTCCTGGGCGCTGCGGCCGGTCAGGAGGGCGAGCACGACCTTGGTGTAGAGGGTGCTCTGCAGGTACGGCTCGGGCTTCTCGGGCTGCGTGAGCCAGTGCTCGACGTCGGTGACGCCGGCGTCGGTGATCGCGTACCGCTTGCGCTCGGGTCCGCCCCCGCTCTCCACCCCGTCGACCTCGACGAGACCGTTCTTCAGCAGCCGGGACATGGTCGAGTAGACCTGCCCGTAGGCGAGGGGGCGGTCGTGGCCGAATCTCTCGTCGAAGGCCCGCTTGAGGTCGTAGCCGTGCCGGGGGCCGGCCTCCAGGAGGCCGAGGAGTGCGTGACTGATGGACATGCCGAGGACTATACACGCGGTGTATACGCTCGATGTATAGCGGCGAGGGAGGGCCACCGCCGCCCGGAATGTCTGCCATTCGAAGGAACCTGCCCACCCCGGAGACGGCCCCGGGGCCGGCCCGCGATGTTGCTGGCATCTTGAAGGTTCATGCGAGCACCCACCGGCAACGCCGCCGTACTCCCACCCCAGCAGTCGGGCACCGAGGAGCAGTCGGGCACCGAGGAGCGGACGGCGCCGAAACCGTCCGCGCACGGCCGCCCCGCGTCCGACGGGTGGATCTGGGCCATGGCGGGGGCCCTGTTCTTCGCCTACATGCTCCTGTCCCTGCGGATCCACGAGCGCCTGCAGTCCCGCAGCTTCGATCTGGGGATCTTCGTACAGGTCGTGCGTTCCTACGCGTCCGGGCACCTGCCCGTCTCCGAGGTCAAGGGGCCGGACTTCCCGGTCCTCGGGGACCACTTCTCGCCCGTGCTGGCCCTGCTCGCGCCCCTGTACTGGCTGTGGCCGTCGGTGAAGGTGCTGCTCGTGGCGCAGGCCGCGCTGATCGCCGGGAGCGTGCTGCCACTGGCCTTCTGGGCCCGCCGGACGCTGGGCTCCGCGGCCGCCGCGGTCATCGGCACCTGCTACGGCCTCGCGTGGGGCATCGCGAGCGGGGTCTCCTCCGACTTCCACGAATGGGCCTTCGCCCTCCCGCTGCTCACGCTCTCGCTGACGGCCCTCGCCAGTGGCCGGCTGCGCGCCGCCGCGTACTGGGCGCTTCCGCTGCTGCTGGTGAAGGAGGACCTCGGACTCACCGTGGCCGCGATCGGCCTGCTCATCGCCCGGCGGGGCGGGCCGGGCGGCCGCAGGACGGGGCTCTTCACCGCCCTGGCCGGCGTGACCGGGAGCGCGCTCGCCCTGCTGGTGCTGAGCTCCTTCCACCCGGGCGGGTTCGACGGCTACTTCCTCTCCCACAACCCCGGAGGAGGCGCGGCCGACGGGGCGGGGAAGGGGTCGGGAGGCGGCGCGGCGGAGCTGCTCCACCAGTACACGCTCGGTCTCATCACCCCGCAGGAGAAGGTCACCACCCTCATCCTCGTGCTGGCCCCCACGCTGTTCCTGGCCCTGCGCTCCCCGCTCGTGCTGGTCGCCGTGCCCTCGGTGCTCTGGCGCCTCGCCTCGGACTACCCGGACCACTGGGGCACCCGCTACCACTACTCGCTGCTGCTCATGCCGGTCGTCTTCGTGGCCTTCGCCGATGCCCTGCGGCTCCGGGGCGCGCGCGGGCGCAGCCTGTACCGCTACCTGGCGGGCTGCGCGGCGGTCACCCTGCTCCTGCTGCCGCACTTCCCGCTGTGGCAGCTGGTCCAGCCCGCGACGTGGAAGGACGATCCCCATGTCGTGGCGGCCCACCGGGTGATGGACGCGATCCCGGACGGTGCCACGGTCCAGGCGTCGACGTACCTGGTGCCCCACCTCGCCGACCGCACGGGCGTCAGCCTCTTCGGCTGGGGGGACAGCCGGCCGGATCCCGAGTGGATCGTCGTCGACACGACGGTCGCGCCGCAGTGGCGGTGGCCGCAGTCGGCGATCCAGGAGTCCATCGCCCTCGACCGGGCGCGGAGCCAGGGGTACCGGACGGCGGTGCAGCAGGACGGCTTCGTCCTGCTGCACCGCAGGTCCTGACGCGCGCGGGCGGATGGGCGGATGGGCGGGCTGATGGGCGGATGGGCGGGCGGACGGGCCGGTGCGGCTGCCCTGGGGCCGGAGTCCGTCAGCTCCGGTCCGTCCGGTGGACCGTCACCGACCGGAAGACCACGGGCTCCTTGGGCCGGCCGTCGGCCGACCCGTCCGCCGTGCCCTTCGCGGCGATCCCGCGCAGTACGTCCAGTCCGCCGACCACCCTCCCGAAGGGGGTCCAGTCGGGCTGCATGCGGACCTTCGGGTCGGCGTAACTGAGGAAGAACTGGCTGCCGTTGCGGCCCGGCCGGGCCTTGGACAGGGCGACGGTGCCCACCGGGTAGGCGGCGCCGTCCAGGTTCTCGTCGGGGAAGTAGTAGCCGGGGTCGGCCGTGCCCTTGCCGGCGGGGTCGCCGCATTCGAGGACGAAGATCCCGCTCGTGGTGATCCGGTGGCACGCGCTGCCGTCGAAGTACTTCTTCCCGGCGAGGAAGGCGAACGAGGTGGTGGCGCAGGGGGCGGCCTCGGTGAACGCCTCGATGGTGATCCGGCCCTGGTCGGTGACCAGCTCGGCCGTGTACGGGCGGGCGTGCGCGGGATCGTGCACGGGTACGCCGCCCGCGCCGGTGGTGGTCGGGGTGTACGCGCATGCCGCTGCCGGGGCGGCCCCGGCCGGCTTGGAGTCGTACGGGGTCCCGGTGAGGGAGAGCGCCGTCCAGATCAGCCCGGAACAGGCCGCGGCCACCGCGAGGGAGGTGGCCGCCTTGCGCACGAGGGGATGGCGCAGACGGGCTCCGGCGCCCGGGGCCGCTGCGGCCCCGGCGGCCGGTGCCGGACCGGCTCCCGGCGCGGGGGCCGACTCCGCCGCCGCTGCCGATGCCGGATCCGCCGCCGCTTCCGCCGTCGCGGCCGGTCCTGATGCCGCGTCCGTTCCCGATGCCGGTTCCGCCGCCGCGCCCGCTCCGGCCGCTTCCTCCGGGGCCGGTCCGGGCTTCCCGTCGCTCCAGTTCATCCGAGCCTCGTATTCGGTGAGAGACCCCCCGGGTGACGCGCAGAGCGTACCGAGGCGGCCTCAGGAATCCGGAGAGGCGCGGGGGCGGCCCCGGGGCGGGATGGGGCCCGCCCCGCCGGGGAGGCGGCCGGCTTCGGCCAGGGCGCGGCGGAGCAGGAACTCGATCTGCGCGTTGGCGCTGCGCAGTTCCTCGCCCGCCCACCGCGCGAGCGCGTCGTGCACCTGCGGGTCGAGCCGCAGCAGCACCTGCTTGCGGGCCGGGCGCCCGGACTTGGGCGCCGCAGCCGCAGCCGCAGCCGCAGCTTCCGCTCCCGCTCCCGCCGCCGGCTCCCCGGTCGCACCGGGCCCCGGGGGCTCCGTACCGCCGTCGGGGCTCACTGGTAGAGCGTGCCCGTGTTGACGACCGGCTGGGCCGCACGGTCACCGCACAGGACCACCATCAGGTTGGACACCATCGCCGCCTTCCGTTCCGGGTCGAGGTCCACGATCTCCTGCTCCGCGAGTCGGGTCAGGGCGAGTTCGACCATACCGACCGCGCCCTCGACGATCTGCTTGCGCGCCGCGACGATCGCCCCGGCCTGCTGGCGCTGGAGCATCGCGGAGGCGATCTCCGGGGCGTACGCGAGGTGGGTGAAGCGGGACTCGATGATGTGGACGCCGGCCGCCTCGACGCGGGCGGACAGTTCGGCGGCGAGCTTCTCGGTGATCTCCTCGGCGTTGCCGCGCAGCGACAGGCCGCCGTCCTCGTGGGCGTCGTAGGGGTACTCGATCGCGATGTGCCGGACGGCCGCCTCGGTCTGGGTCTCGACGAACTCGGTGAAGTCGTCGACCTCGAACACGGCGCGCGCGGTGTCCTCGACCCGCCACACGACCACGGCCGCCAGCTCGATCGGGTTGCCGTAGGCGTCGTTGACCTTCATGACGGCCGTCTCGTGGTTGCGCACGCGGGTGGACAGCCGACGGCGGGAGGTCAGCGGGTTGACCCAGCGCAGTCCGTCGGTGCGGATGGTGCCGCGGTAGCGGCCGAACAGCTGGACCACGCGGGCCTCGCCCGGCGCGACCGTGTTCAGTCCGCCCATCGCGATGAGGGCGGCGAGGGTCAGGACGACCCCCGCCGCGATCAGGCTCGCCTTGGCCGCGTCGGTGCCGGACACCGAGCCGAGCGCGATCAGGCCCGCCCCGGCGGCCACCCCCGCCAGGCCGAGCAGCAGCGCCAGTGCGCCGCCCACGCTCCGCGCGGGGAACTCCCGTACGCCGCTCTCGGTTCCACCCGTGGTGTTCGTCATCGTCTGCCCCGTTTCGTCACTGACGGCCGGTCGGGCCGCTTAGCAAAGTGATATCAGTTTTTTGGCTCGGGCGGGAGTGCGAGCCCGGGTCCGGCAACCTCCGGGGCTCCGTTCGCGTCGGTTCCGGTGGGGTGGGTGCTCATTGTCACGTCCGAATTGCCCGCTATGCGCACCCGATGGCCGGTTTTTGTCACAGCCTCCGGTGTTAGCTTTCTGAGCTGACGTCGGGGGGTTATCGAGCGGAGCGGGAGCGATGGGCCGAGCAGAAGCGCGAAGGGCGCAGCAGCAGCGCGGTGCGCGGCGAGCGCCGCGCGGGCGCGTCAAGGGCAGGGGCGGGAAGCAGGGCGGCAAGCCCGCCGGCATACGCCGCTTCTTCACCTGGAAGAAGGTCCTCGGAACCTTCTTCGGGGCCGTCCTGCTCGGCATGGCCGCACTGGTCGGCCTCTACTTCTACGTGGACGAGCCGGACCCCAACGCCGACGCGCTGACCCAGAACAACGTCTACAAGCTGGCCGACGGCACCGTCATCGCCCGCGTCGGCGCGAAGAACCGCCAGATCGTGCCGATCCAGAAGATCCCGGCGGACGTGCAGACGGCGTTCATCGCGATCGAGAACAAGTCCTTCTACGAGGACCGGGGCATCGACCTCAAGGGCATCGGCCGCGGCCTGTTCAACACCGTCACCGGCAAGGGCAAGGCCGGCGGCTCGACGATCACCCAGCAGTACGTCAAGAACTTCTACCTGACGCAGGACCAGACGGCGACCCGCAAGCTGAAGGAGCTGATCATCTCCCTCAAGGTCGACCAGTCGAAGGAGAAGCCCGAGATCCTCGCGGGCTACCTGAACACCAACTTCTACGGCCGCAACGCCTACGGCATCCAGGCCGCGGCCCAGGCCTACTACGGGGTCGACGCCGAGAAGCTGACCCTGGAGCAGGGCGCGTACCTGGCCGCGGTCCTGCAGGCCCCCAGCCAGTACGACTGGGCCACCGCCGGCCCGAACGGCAAGCGCCTCGTCATGATCCGCTTCAACGCCGTCCTCGACAACATGGTCGAGATGGGCAAGCTGGACGCGGCCAAGCGCAAGGACATGAAGTTCCAGGAGCCGATCAAGCCCAAGGCGCTCCCCGGCCTGGAGGGCCAGAAGGGCTACCTGATCCAGGCCGCCGACGAGGAGCTCAAGCGGCAGACCGGCATGAGCGAGGCCCAGCTCAAGGCCGGCGGCTGGGACATCACCCTCACCGTTGACCCGAAGAAGCAGGCGGCGCTGGAGAAGGCCGTCCAGGACGAGCTGGAGTCCAAGCTCGACCGCAAGGGCCGCGCCGTCGACGCCGCCGTGCAGGCGGGCGCCACCTCCGTGGACCCGAAGACCGGCGCGATCGTCGCGATGTACGGCGGCACCGGGCAGAGCGAGCAGTGGGCCAGCAACGCCCTGCGCAAGGACTTCCAGCCGGGCTCCACCTTCAAGCCGGTCGTGCTCGCCTCCGCCCTGGAGACCAAGGCGAGCACGCGGGACGGGAAGCCGATCACCCCCAGCAGCCTCTACGACGGCACGAGCAAGCGCCCCGTGGTCGGCAGCGACACCCCGTTCAGCCCGCAGAACCAGGACGACCGCAACTACGGCGACCCGATGATGACGGTGCAGGAAGCCACCAACTACTCGGTCAACTCCGTGTACGCCCAGATGATCGTGGACGTCGGGCCGAAGCAGACGAAGAAGACCGCCCTGCAGCTCGGCATGGTCGACCGCGACGGCTGGCCCGAGGACAGGCCCGCGATGTCGCTCGGCACCATGAGCGCCGACACCGTCGAGATGGCCGGCGTCTACGCCACCTTCGACAGCCACGGCAAGAAGATCACGCCGAGCATCATCAAGTCCGCCAAGCACGCGAGCCGCGAGTACAAGCCGGTGCGCGCCGTCGGCGACACGGCCATCAGCCGCAAGACCGCCGACACCGTCACCAAGGTGCTCACCGGCGTCGTCGACAACGGCTCGGGCAAGGCCGTACGGAGCTCGGCCTACGAGGCCGCCGGCAAGACCGGCACCTCCGAGAACAACTACTCCGCCTGGTTCACCGGGTTCACGCCCGAACTGGTCACCGTGGTCGCGATGTTCGGAGAGGAGCCCGGCACGCACAAGCAGACCACCCTGACCGGTACCGCCGGCGGCGGCCGCGCGGGCGGCTCCAGCTTCCCGGCCGCGATCTGGAAGGAGTACACCCTCGCCGCGCTGAACGGCGTCAACACGCGCTCCTTCGACCTGGAGGAGGCGGACATGGGCAGGGTCCAGACGCCGACCGCCAGCAACTCCCCGTCGGGCACGCCGAGCGGCTCCGAGAGCTCGCACGCGCCGAGCAGCACCCCGACGCCGAGCCGGACGCCGAGCCGCACGCCCAGCGAGACCCCCAGCGGGACGCCGAGCGGGACGCCCAGCAAGACGCCCAGCAGGACGCCGAGCCCGACCGCGTCCTCGTCGAAGTCGAACTCGCCGAAGCCCCCGCCGCAGGACGAGGAGCCCGAGCGGTAGACGCCGCGCGGCCCGTATCCCGTACGCACCACTGCCCCGCGGCTTCGCGCCTGCGGGGCAGTGGTGCTTCCTGCGGGTCCGGTCAGCGGCCGTCCGGCTTGCCGGGCGCGCCCGGTGGTGCGGGCGGCGCGGGCGGCAGGGCGAGCTCGAACCAGACGACCTTGCCGCTGCTCAGCCGGGTGGCACCCCAGCGGCGGGCCATCCGGTTGACCAGGAACAGGCCGCGGCCGCCCTCGTCGTCGTCCCTGGCCCGGCGCTGGCGCGGCAGCTGCGGGGAGTCGTCGCCGACCTCGCAGCGCAGTACGTCCGTCCGCAGGAGGCGCAGCGTCACCGGCCGCTCGGCGTATCGCACGGCATTGGTGACCACCTCGCTGACCAGCAGCTCCAGCGAGTCCTCCAGCTCCTCCAGCCCCCAGCGCGCCAGCGCGCGGCGGGCGAACCGGCGGGCCCGCCCCGGAGCGGTCTCCTCCGGGTCCAGGAACCAGTACGCCACGTCGCTCGGCGCGATCCCGTCGAAGCGGGCCGCGAGCAGCGCGATGTCGTCGTCCCGGTCACCGGGGCCGAGCATGTCCAGGATGTCGTCGCACAGGGCCTCCAGCGGCGGCGGGTGGTCCAGGCCCGTCAGCTGCGCGGTGGTGGCGAGGCGTTCGCGGAGCTGCTCGATGCCGGTCCACACGTCGCGCAGCCGGGACTCGACGAGCCCGTCGGTGTACAGCACGAGGGTGGCCCCGGCGGGGGCGTCCAGCTCCACGGCCTCGAAGTCCACGCCGCCGACGCCGATCGGGGCGCCGGGGGGCACGCGCAGCACCTCGGCGCGGCCGCCCAGGTGCAGCAGGACCGGCGGCGGGTGGCCGGCGTTGGCGATGGTGATCCTGTGCGAGACCGGGTCGTAGACGGCGTAGAGGCAGGTGGCCATCCGGTCCGAGCCCAGGCGCTGGGCCTGCTCGTCCAGGTGGTGCAGGACCTCGGCGGGCGGCAGGTCGAGCTGCGCCAGCGTCTGGGCCGTCGTACGGAGCTGCCCCATGATCGCGGCGGAGGTCATGGAGTGGCCCATGACGTCGCCGACGACGAGTGCCACCCGGCTGCCGGGCAGGGGTATGGCGTCGTACCAGTCGCCGCCCACCCGGGCCGTCTCGGCGGCGGGCAGGTAGCGGCTGGCGAGCCGGACCCCGGTGGGCTGGGGGAGGCTGTCGGGCAGCATCGTGCGCTGGAGCTCGTCGGCGATGTAGGCCTCGCGGCCGTAGAGCACGGCCTTGTCGATGCCCAGCGCGGTGTGGGTGGCCAGCTGCGCGGCGACGAGCAGGTCGTTCGTCTCGAAGGCCGGCCGCTCCGGGGTGCGCAGGAACACCGCCGCGCCGATGACGCGGCGGCGGCCCCGCAGCGGCGCGAGGATGGCCCGCTGGCCGCGCGGGACCGGGTGGTCGGCGCCCAGCAGCTCCGGCAGGGCGGCCCGGGCGGCGGCGGAGGACCCGAAGACGGGCCGTACGCCGCGCAGCACCTCGGCCAGCGCCCCGCCGGGGCGGATCTCGCACAGCTCGGCCGCGGGCAGGTCACCCTGCGGGCCGACCAGCGCGAGCTGGCTGAAGTCGAGCTCCCCGTCCGGGGTCATCGCGCCGGCGAGGCCGGCGGCGGTCCCGGATCCGGCTCCTGCCGCGGCCCCGGTGAACTCGTCGATCGGCCGGAGCCGGTCGGTTCGGCGGAGCCTTAAAACGACCGGTCCGACGGGCCGCTCGTCGCCGACCGGCAGGGGATCGCGCAGGTAGACGAGGATGGCGTCGGAGAAGGTGGGCACGGTGGCCCGGCACAGGCCGAGCACGATCTCGTCGAGGTCGATGCCGCGCGCGATCCGCCGGGTGGCGGCTCCGACGAACCGCAGCCGGTCGCCCTCGCGCCGCGCGATGGTCGCGTCGGACCCGATGCCGCTGATCTGCGCGGCGGCGGCCTGTCCGGCGGCCGACTGCCCGGGCGTGTCGGGCCGTCCCGCCGCCACGCGGGCCGCCTCGCCGTCGCGGCTGCGCGCGGCGCCGGCCTCCGCGGCCGCGGCCTCGTCACGGCCGGCCCGGACCCGCGCGGCGCCCTGGCCTGGCGCGGCGGCGGGGTCGCCGGGCTCCCCGGCGCCCTCGGAGGCGGACGGCGCCTCCGCGGTGGCGCGGGGGCGGGGCAGGTCCGCCGCCTGGGGCTGCGCATGCGTGCGCACGGCCTCGGCCGCCGGAAGCGGGGCCTTGCCGTGGCCCAGTTCCTCCGTGCCGTGGCCGGGCTCGTCGGTCCGACCGCCGGAGGCAACCGGCTGGGGGCCCTCCTGAGAGGTGGGGTACTCCGTCACGCGTGGCATTCCGTCCGTTTGCGCTCGATGTGCGCTGCACTCAACTCGGTTCAGTCGCGGTATACCCGCTCAGCGGCGGGGACACCATCACCCCGCGTTTCCGCGTCCCGCTCGTTACCTCTCGTCATCGCGTCGGCCTAGGTCAAATGCGGTGCTGCTGGCGACAATTGACCGCCGACGCCCCGGCGGAGGACGATCCTACGATTGCCCCCCGGGGGCGCATCAAGGGTCTCATGAGGTCATATGCGCCGGAGTGCGGTCCCAGTCCTCCGGCAGGGCGGGTACGCCCCAGGCCGGGTCCGGCCGCCAATCCTGCCAGCCTTCGGAGAACGGCGGACCCCAGGCCCTGATCACGTCCACCGCCGCGCGGCCGGCCTCGCGGACGCGCTGGGCCTGTTCCGCGTCCATCAGACCCGACCGCTGGGCCTGTGCGAACTCGTCCTCGTCCCGCCACTTCCAGCTGCGGTCAGGGTAGACGGAGATGTCCAGGAAGTGGTCCTCGGAGTCGATGCCGCCGGACCACCGGGTCCGCGGCTCCTCCAGATTCACGTACCAGCTCTTGAAGTGCCAGCCGTGCTCCCAGAACAGCCACACCGACCACGGCTCCCCGGGCCGGGCCAGCTTCAGCACCCCGGCACCGAACCAGCGGGACCGTACGGTGGTCCGCGGCGCGGTGTACCGGGTGGCGAGCGGCTCCTCGTGGACCGGGGTCCCGTCGGCGAGCACCGGCTTGACGCACTCGGTCCCGGGGGCCATCCACACCGCGAGCAGCTCGTCGGTGTCGGTCACCACGGTCACGGGCCGGCAGATGTGGACGGCGCCCTTCGCGTCGGGCGCGTGATCGCGGTAGCGCCAGAGGATCTGGTCCCCGGGCGCCCAGCGGACGCCCTGCGCGCCGTCCGGCTCCGCCCGTCGCGCGGAACCCCGCGCCGAGCCGCGCGCACTGCCGCCCCCGCGGCCTCCGGTACCTGTCATGGGCAGATCTTAGGGCGGGGGTCCGCAGGATCGCCGCGCTGCAGGTCACCGAGGTGTCCGAGGGCGGGAAACGACCGGATCCGGACCCCGGGACGGGGCGGGCGCGCCGGGCCGGGGATGGGTCAGGGGTGGGTCATCCGCAGCACGTCCAGCGCTTCGTCGAGCTGCTCCAGGGTGAGGTCGCCGCGGTCCACGTAGCCCTCCTCCAGGACGACCTCCCGGATCGTCCTGCGCTCGGCGAGGGACTTCTTGGCGACCTTGGCGGCCTCCTCGTAGCCGATGTACCGGTTCAGCGGGGTCACCACGGAGGGCGAGGACTCGGCGTACTCCCTGGCCCGGGCGGTGTTGGCGGTGATTCCGGCGATGGTGCGGTCGGCCAGCAGGCGGCTGACGGAGCCCAGGAGGCGGATGGACTCCAGGAGGTTGCGGGCCATCACGGGGAGCATCACGTTGAGCTCGAAGTTGCCCGCGGCGCCCGCCACGGCGACCGCGGTGTCGTTCCCCATCACCTGGGCGGCGACCATCAGGGCGGCCTCGGGGATGACCGGATTGACCTTGCCGGGCATGATCGAGGACCCCGGCTGGAGATCCGGGAGATTGATTTCGGCCAATCCCGTGCGCGGGCCCGAGGCCATCCAGCGCAGGTCGTTGCAGATCTTGGTGAGCGAGACGGCGACCGTACGGAGCATTCCGGAGGTCTCGACCAGGGCGTCCCGGGCCCCCTGGGCCTCGAAGTGGTCCCGGGCCTCGGTCAGCGGCAGCCCGGTCGCCGCCGCGACCTCGGCGATCACGGCCGCCGAGAACCCGGGCGGGGTGTTGATCCCGGTGCCCACTGCGGTCCCGCCCAGCGGCAGTTCCGCCAGCCGGGGCAGCGCCGCGCGCAGCCGCTCGACGCCGTAGCGGAGCTGGACCGCGTACCCGCCGAACTCCTGGCCCAGGGTGACCGGGGTGGCGTCCATCAGATGGGTCCGGCCGGCCTTGACCACCTGGGAGAACTCGGCGGACTTGCGTTCCATCGCCCCGGCCAGGTGCTCCAGGGCGGGGATGAGCTCTCCGGTGACGGCGGCGGTGGCGGCGATGTGGATGGAGGAGGGGAAGACGTCGTTGCTGCTCTGCGAGGCGTTGACGTGGTCGTTGGGGTGGACGGCGCGGCCGAGCCGCTCGGTGGCGAGGGTGGCGATCACCTCGTTGGCGTTCATGTTGGACGAGGTGCCGGAACCCGTCTGGAACACGTCGACGGGGAAGTGCTCGTCCCAGCGGCCCGCGGCGACCTCGTCGGCCGCCGAGGCGATGGCGGCGGCGATGTCCGCGTCGATCACGCCGAGCCGGGCGTTGACGGTGGCCGCCGCGGCCTTGATCCGGGCCAGCGCCTCGATGTGGGCGCGCTCCAGCCGCTGTCCGGAGACGGGGAAGTTCTCCACGGCGCGCTGGGTCTGAGCTCGCCATTTGGCGTGGGCGGGGACCCGTACGTCACCCATGGAGTCGTGCTCGATGCGGAACTGGTCGTCTGTCATCTGTGGTGCCTCCTCAAAAAGTTGAGCAATTGTCTTGTTCGGACTGTTCCCAACTCGCCTACCGGCCAGTAAATACCGGGGGTAACACCGAGATCGGGGAGGCGTTCATGGCACGTGCCCGTACACCATCAAGGATCAGGCTCAGATCTACCTTCGCCGCCGTCGCGGCGGCCGCGGCCGCCCTCGGGGGCGTCACCGCCATCACCCCCATGGCCCACGCGGCGACCACCACGACCACCGCGACCACCGCGACGGCCACCGCCGGGTCCGCCGGCGCCGCGGTCGCCCCGCTCACGCCCGAACTGGAGGCCATCCGGGCCGCCGAGGCCGTCAAGATCTACGGCGACCCCGCGATCCGCCCGCTCGCGGACCGCAAGACCGGCCTGATCTCGCTCGGCGACAGCGAGATCTCGGGCGAGGGCGTCGGCAACTACGACCCCGCGACCAACACCGCGTCCAACCAGTGCCACCGCTCCCCGGACTCGGCGATCCACCGCACCGGCATCGCGGCGGACTACACCTTCAACGCGGCCTGCTCCGGCGGCTACACCGGGAACATCAAGATCGGCGGCAGCAAGCAGTACGCCGACGAACTGGTGCAGAGCGACAGCCTCGCCATCAAGGCCCGCAACACCAGGATCAAGATGGTGGTGCTCGTCGCCGGGGCCAACGACGACCTGCAGTTCGGCCCGGTCATGACCGACTGCGTCACCCGCTGGGTGCTCAGCCAGGGCACCTGCGAACCGAAGTACGGTCCGGGCTGGCAGGCGCGCGTCGACGGGCTGAAGCCCAAGGTGCAGTCGACGATCGGCGACCTCAAGTCTGTCATGCGCGACGCCGGTTACGCCGACTCCGACTACAAGCTGGTCGTGATGGGCTACCCCAGCCCGATCGGCCCCGACTTCAACGACAACCCCGACTTCCCCGGCAAGCTCCCCGGCGGCTGCGCCGGCTACGACTCCGACGCCGCCTGGGGCCGCAACTACGCGGTGCCCACCTTCGAGAAGGGCATGCGCGCGGCCGCCCTCGCCGCGGGCGCGACCTACCTCGACAACTCGCGGCTCTTCCAGGGCCACGAGGTCTGCATGGAGGACACCTGGGCCCGCGGCCTCTACCTCGACCTCGGGGACCACTTCCCGTGGGACGAGAACACCGCCCGGCAGTCCTTCCACCCCAACTACCGCGGCCACGGCGCCTTCGCGTCCTGCCTGACCCAGCTCTACGCCTCCGGCCTGCGCGAGGCCTCCTGCGCCGACCCGGCGAGCACCGGAAACCCCGTCCTGCAGGCCGGGGCCTGGGACGACCTGTACAAGCCGCTGAAGAACGAGGCCACGGGCAACTGCGTCGACTCCAGCGGCAGCTCCAGCGCCAACAACACCAAGGTCGTCGGCTGGGACTGCCACGGCGGCCGCAACCAGGGCTGGTGGTACGACTCCGCGAAGAAGTCCCTCCACGTCGAGCTCACCCACGACCGCTGCCTGGACGCGCCCGGCGCCACCTACGGCAACGGCACCGCGATGATCATCTGGAACTGCCACGGCGGCGCCAACCAGCAGTTCGTCCGTGACGGAGCCACCTACCGGCCCGCCGCCGCCCCGGGCATGTGCCTGACGGTGGCCGCGGCGCACGAGCCGCTGCGCCTGCAGACCTGCAACGGCTCGTCCAGCCAGCGCTTCGCGTAACCGCCACCGCCGCAACCTCCCGCGGACCCGTACCCCCGTGGGTCCGACGTCCCGCACACCACCCGCCCCCCACGCCCGGCCGGCGCACCCCGGCCGGGTGCTCACATGTCCAGCAGCAGTTTGCGCACGTCCCGGGGCCGGTTGGTGATGAGCGTGTCCACGCCCAGGCGGACGCACAGCTCCACGTCCTCCGGCTCGTCCACGGTCCACACCCGCACCCGGAGCCCCTTCGCCCTCAGCCGGCCCACCAGACCCGGGTCCTGCCGTACGAGCTCGATGCCCGGGCCCGCGTGCGTGGCGTACGGGGGCCGGACCGGCCGGATCCTGCGCTCGATCAGGTACACGGCGGGCAGTCCCGGCGCGAGGCGGTGCATCCGGGTCAGCGCGGACCGGGAGAAGCTCATCACCTCGACGCGGCCGGCTCCGCCGTCGGCGAGCCCGTACTCCCCGAGCAGCCGCACCAGCTCGGCCTCCAGGCGGCCGCCCGCCCGGGTGGGGTGCTTGGTCTCCACGGCCAGCCCGACGGGGTACGGCGCGGCCAGCGCCTCCTTGAGCAGGTCCTCGAAGAGCAGCACCCGCGCCCCGGCGTGGCCCGCCCCCTTCCACGCCCCGAAGTCGAGGGCGCGCAACTGCTCGTACGTCATCTCGGAGACGACCCCGCGCCCGTCCGAGGTCCGCTCGACCCGCCGGTCGTGCACGCAGACCAGCCGGTGGTCGGCGGTGAGCCGCACATCGCACTCGAGCGCGTCGGCCCCGTCGGCGATGGCCTGCCGGTACGCGGCCATGGTGTGCTCGGGATGCTCGTGCGAAGCCCCGCGATGGGCGATGACCCGCGTGCCGCGGGCCGGGGGGAGGTCGGTCGTCGCTGCCATGCGGAAATCCTTGCAAACCGGGGTGAACACCCAGACGCGGGCTCGTGTCCCCGACGTTAACCGGATGCGGGCGCCCTGCCGGGCAGGGCAGGGTGTCGCCATGCCGGAGCCGATGATGCTGATCGCATACTGCGAGCCCTGCCCGCGCTGCGTCTTCCACGCGTGGCAGCTGATCGAGCGCGGCCGGCTGCTGTGGAGGTCCGAGTGGGAGTGCGATACCTGCGGCTTCGGTGCCCCGGACACGTGCAACCGCGGCGAAGGCCGCGGCCGGCCTCCGGCGGAGGTCCGTGCGGCCGTGGTGGCGGCCGAAGGAACGGTCACACTCCTCCTGCGAGGCGCCCCCGCCACGGCCCTGAAGGCCCTCCGCGACGAGTTCGGCCTGACGATGCAGGAACTCCTGGCCGCCGTCCGCGACGGCTACCGCGCCACCCCGACGGAGGCCCGCCACCTGACGGCCCTCCTCCAGGAGTCCGGCTTCGCGGTCCTTTCGCAGTAGCGGCCCGGGGGTCGCCCGTGAAGTGTCGATGCGTCACGCCTGCCGGGGCGGGACGTCCGCCCGCCCCGGTGCCGCGAGGTGTTACGCCAGGCCCGGGCCGCGGACCGGGATGTGGGTGAAGGTGGGTTCCGGGGCGGGGTTCTGGAAGAAGTCGTTGCCCTTGTCGTCGACCACGATGAAGGCCGGGAAGTCCTCGACCTCGATCTTCCAGACGGCCTCCATGCCGAGCTCCTCGTACTCCAGGACCTCGACCTTCTTGATGCAGTCCTGGGCGAGGCGCGCCGCCGGGCCGCCGATGGAGCCGAGGTAGAAGCCGCCGTGCTTGCCGCAGGCGTCGGTGACCTGCTGGGAGCGGTTGCCCTTGGCCAGCATGACCTTGGAGCCGCCCGCCGCCTGGAACTGCTCGACGTAGGAGTCCATGCGGCCGGCCGTGGTCGGGCCGAAGGAGCCCGACGCGTAGCCCGCGGGGGTCTTCGCGGGGCCCGCGTAGTAGACCGGGTGGTCCTTCAGGTACTGCGGCATCTCCGCGCCGGAGTCGAGGAGTTCCTTGATCTTGGCGTGCGCGATGTCGCGGGCCACCACGAGGGGGCCGGTCAGGGAGAGGCGGGTCTTGACCGGGTGCCGGGTGAGGGTCGCGAGGATCGTTTCCATCGGCTGGTTCAGGTCGATCGAGACGACGTCCGCCGAGTCGTCGAGGTGCTCGTCCGTGGTTTCCGGGAGGAAGCGCGCCGGGTCGCGTTCCAGCTGCTCCAGGAAGACGCCCTCGGCGGTGATCTTCGCGGTGGCCTGGCGGTCCGCGGAGCAGGAGACGGCGATCGCGATCGGGAGGGACGCGCCGTGGCGGGGGAGGCGGACGACGCGGACGTCGTGGCAGAAGTACTTGCCGCCGAACTGCGCGCCGATGCCGATCTTCTGGGTGAGTTCGAAGACCTGCTGCTCCAGGGCCTCGTCGCGGAAGCCGTGGCCCAGGGGGGAGCCCTCGGTGGGGAGCTCGTCCAGGTAGTGCGCGGAGGCGTACTTCGCGGTCTTCAGGGCGTGCTCCGCCGAGGTGCCGCCGACCACGATCGCCAGGTGGTACGGCGGGCAGGCCGCCGTGCCGAGCGAGCGGATCTTCTCTTCCAGGAACTTCATCATGGAGGCCTCGTTGAGGACCGCCTTGGTCTCCTGGTAGAGGAAGGACTTGTTGGCGGAGCCGCCGCCCTTGGCCATGAAGAGGAACTTGTACGCGCCGCCGTCGGTCGCGTACAGCTCGATCTGCGCGGGCAGGTTCGAGCCGGTGTTCTTCTCCTCCCACATGGTGACCGGGGCCATCTGCGAGTAGCGCAGGTTCAGGCGGGTGTACGCGTCGTAGATGCCGCGGGAGAGGGCCGCCTCGTCCGCGCCCTCGGTGAGGACGTTCTGGCCGCGCTTGCCCATCACGATCGCGGTGCCCGTGTCCTGGCACATCGGCAGGACGCCGGCCGCCGCGATGTTCGCGTTCTTCAGGAGGTCGAGCGCGACGAACTTGTCGTTCGCCGAGGCCTCGGGGTCGTCGATGATGCGGCGCAGCTGCGCGAGGTGCGCGGGGCGCAGGAAGTGCTGGATGTCGTGGATGGCCTCTTCGGCGAGCTTGCGCAGCGCCTCCGGCTCGACCTTGAGGAACGTACGGCCGTCGGCCTCGAAGGTGGAGACGCCTTCGGAGGTCACCAGCCGGTACGGGGTGGAGTCCTCGCCCAGGGGCAGCAGGTCGGTGTACGCAAACTCTGGCATGACGGCAGTCATTCCCTCACTCGGCAGACGGCGCTGACGACCGTTTGGCAGCGCGGTATCCAGCGTAGGACCTCTTCCGGTGGCTTTTGTTGTGAGGTAAGGCTCACTGCCCAGTATCGCGATCTATCGTGTCTCGCTATGCTGGGGCGCGTGGACCTGGAAAAGCAGCCCTCATCAGCGCCGGCCCCCGCGCCGGCCCCCGCGCACGCCCCCGGGCTGCGCGCTTCCGACGCCGACCGGGACCGGATCGCGCAGATCCTCGCCGACGCCGTCGCCGAAGGCCGGCTGACCGCGGAGGAGCACTCCGAGCGGCTCGACTCGCTGTACGCGCTGAAGACGGTCGGCGAGCTGGACGTGCTCGTACGGGACCTCCCCGCGCCCGGCGCCGGAACCCGCCAGGAAGCGGCGTACCGGACCGGCGGCGCCCCGGCGGGCGCCCCGGTCGAGACGGTCGTTGCCGTGTGCAGCAGCTCCTCCCGCAAGGGCCGCTGGCGGCCCGGCGCGCACACCCGCGCGGTCTCCGTCATGGGCGACATCGGCATCGACCTGACCCAGGCGGTCTTCGAGCAGCAGGTCACCGAGATCAGCGTGACCAGCATCCTCGGCAACGTGGAGATCCTGGTCCCGGAGAACGTCACCCTGCGCGGCTACGGCAGCGGGGTCCTCGGCAACTTCGAGGTGCGCGGCGAGGGCCGGGGCGAGACCGACCCACAGGCCCCGGTCGTGATCGTCCGCGGCTTCGCCCTGCTGGGCAACATCGAGGCCCGCCCCAAGCCCGGCGCCCGCCTGGTGGACCTGGCGAACCGGCTCCGCAAGGGCCGGGAGGACGCCCGGTAGCGCGGCGCGCGGGCAACTGGCCCTGAAATAGGCCCCTTTGGCCGGTAGGTGACCGTAGGGTCGGCCCATGACCGTATCCAAGTGGGACCTGCTCGACCAGGCATACGAGGCGCTGCGCTCCGTCGCGGCCGCCCTACCGGCCGGCGCCCTCGGCGCACCGACGCCGTGCGACCAGTGGAATGTCGGCCAAGTGCTCCAGCACGCCGCCGGCGACCAGCTCGCCTACGCGGGCCGCCTCACCGGCGGGCCCGGACCGGCCGAGGACCCCTTCGCGCCCACCGGCACCCTGACGGGCAGTCCCGCGGAGCTGCTGGAGCCCGCGCTCGCCGCCGCCGCGGCGGCCTTCGCCGGGGTGCTGCCGGGGACCGCGGAGGTGGCCGTGCCGCTGCCCCCCTTCGCGCTCCCCGCCGAGACCGCGGTCGCGGCGGCCGCCCTCGACGCCGCCGTGCACGCCTGGGACCTCGCGGTCGCCACCGGCCAGGCCTCCCCGCTGAGCCCCGCCCTCGCGGCGGCCCTGAGCCCGGCCGCCCGGGTGCTCGCCGAGCCGCTGCGCGGGTTCGCGTACGCCCCGGCGCTCGTTCCCGCGCCCGATCCGGACGCCGATCCGGCCGGTGCGCTGCTCGCCTTCCTGGGCCGGCGCCCGGACTGGACGCCGGCCGCGGCGTGACGTCCGGGTGACGGGGGCGGGGCCGGGCGGGGGCGCGCGGACGTCACGCCGACGTCGCGCGGGGGGCGTGCGGAGCGGGCCCGGGCGGGAGCACCTTTCGGTCGTACCGGCCGGATCGGCGGCACACGGTGCATAGGGGCGCGCACAGCGGGTAGGGACAGGTGCGTCGCCTCTCTCGCTCGCGTATACGTCGTCAGGAGTAGACCGTGCCGCATCCGCCGCGCCAGTCCCTGCAGGTAGCCGCCGTCCAGAGTCTTCAGGGGCGCCCGGCGGCGGTCGTACCGAAGCCTCGGGTGCCGGCCAGGGAAGAGGACGGTCCATGGCACGCGGACGCGGTGTGCCGGCGCGACGAGGCCGGGCTGTTCTTCGCCCCGTCCAAGGAGCCGACCGCCGCCCGGCTGTCCCGCGAGGACGCCGCCAAGCGCGTCTGCGCCCGCTGCCCCGTCATGGTCGCCTGCCGGGAGCACGCGCTGATCCAGCCCGAGCCGTACGGCGTCTGGGGCGGGCTCACGGCCGCCGAGCGCCGGGTGGTGCTGGCCCGCCGGCGCCGCCGGGCGGGGGAGCTGCGCGAAGCCTCGTAGCCCCGCCCGCAACCTCGCGGCCCGCCGGAGCGGTCCGGAGATGCGGACATCCGGACATCCGGGCATACGGGCATACGGAAAGGGGCGCCCCCGCCGCACGCGGGAGCGCCCCTTCCGTGTTGCCGTGCCGTGCCGTGCGGTGCCGCCGCCGGCGTCCTGCCTACTTCGCGCGGTCGAAGTCGATCGCGCTGTACGCGCGGAGCTTCGAGAGGCGGTGGGTGGAGTCGATCTGGCGGATCGTGCCCGACTTCGAGCGCATGACCAGCGAGGAGGTCGTCGCGGTCTCCGAGCGGTAGTGGACGCCGCGCAGCAGCTCGCCGTCCGTGATGCCGGTGGCGACGAAGAACACGTTGTCGCCGGAGACCAGGTCGTTCGTGAACAGGACGCGGTCCAGGTCGTGGCCGGCGTCGATCGCCTTCTGGCGCTCGGCCTCGTCCTTGGGCCACAGCTTGCCCTGGATGGTGCCGCCCATGCACTTGATCGCGCAGGCCGAGATGATGCCCTCGGGGGTGCCGCCGATGCCGAGCAGCAGGTCGATGCCGCTGTCCTCCGTGACGGCCAGGACCGAGCCGGCGACGTCGCCGTCGGAGATGAACTTGATGCGCGCGCCGGTCTCGCGGATCTCCTTGACGATGCCCTCGTGACGGGGGCGGTCGAGGATGATCACGGTGACGTCCTCCACGGCCATGTTCTTGGCCTTGGCGACGCGGCGGATGTTGACGGAGACCGGGGCGTTGATGTCGACGAAGTCGGCGGCCTCGGGACCGGTGACCAGCTTCTCCATGTAGAACACCGCGGACGGGTCGAACATGGTGCCGCGGTCGGCGGCGGCCAGGACGGCGATCGCGTTCGGCATGCCCTTGGCGTTCAGGGTGGTGCCGTCGATGGGGTCCACGGCGATGTCGACCTCGGCACCGGTGCCGTCGCCGACCCGCTCGCCGTTGAAGAGCATCGGCGCTTCGTCCTTCTCGCCCTCGCCGATGACGACGACGCCGTTCATCGAGACGGTGGAGATCAGGGTGCGCATCGCGTTGACGGCGGCGCCGTCGGCGCCGAGCTTGTCACCGCGTCCGACCCAGCGGCCCGCGGCCATGGCGGCGGCCTCGGTGACCCGTACGAGTTCCAGGGCCAGGTTGCGGTCGGGTGCCTCCGGAGAGACTTCGAGCTGGGGCGGCAGGTTGTGCTCGGTCATCGGAGCGCACCTTTCTGTACGGCGACGGCCGGGAGTGAGGGTCCCTGGACTCTATCGGTACGTCGACATATTGAGCAGACCGGGTCACGTATGAGCGCCATATCGGTCAGCGGTTTGTCCTGAGCGGACATCTTGCGCCGCGCCGGGCGTGCCGTACGGACCCCGGCGGTGATCGCCGGGAGCCATGCGGGACCATGGTGGGGTGGCAGGTATGAAGGGCAAGCAGACGGTCGTGGACATGGTCCGGTCGCTGGCGGTGATCGGGGTCGTGGTCGGGGGGATCTATTTGGTCATCCCACATGACGAGAAGGCCGATCCGACGCGGGTGGTCGACTACCGCGTCGAAAGCCTCACGGCCCGGCGCGCGGCCCCGTACCCCGTGGCGGTGCCCGTCGGGCTGCCGCCGGAGTGGCGGGCGACCTCGGTGGGCTACGCGCGCAAGGAGGCCAGCGCCTGGCACCTGGGCTT
This sequence comes from Streptomyces sp. NPDC002104, assembly GCF_053593795.1. Lineage (NCBI taxonomy): Bacteria > Bacillati > Actinomycetota > Actinomycetes > Kitasatosporales > Streptomycetaceae > Streptomyces > Streptomyces sp. NPDC002104. The sequence continues at coordinate 73,641 of NZ_JBSFDF010000023.1, forward strand.
CCTGGACCCGTCGCAGCAGTACGTGGCGGTGGAGCAGTCCGCGGACGCCTCGGACAAGTACATCGCCAAGGTCACCCGGAAGGCGACGGCCACCGGGCAGACCCAGCAGGTCGGCGACCAGGTCTGGGAGAAGTGGGACGGCGAGAAGTACGACGCCCTCGTCCGGCACGAGCAGGGCTACGTCACCGTGGTGACCGGGACGGCCTCCTTCGAGCAGCTCGGCGCGATGGCCGCGGCGCTGGAGTTCAAGCAGGGTTCGTAGCCCGTAGCCCGTAGCCCGTAGCCCGTAGCCCGCGGCGCTGGACGCGCGACGCGCGACGCGCACGGCACGACGGGAAAAGGCCGCGCCCCCCGGAATCCGGGGGGCGCGGCCTTTTCGCGTTCACTGCCTGCGGCGCTGGGCTCAGACGGTCGTGATGACCTGGTCGAACTCCAGGCGCGGGGAGCGCGGGAACCAGGCGTCCTCGCCCGGCTTGCCGATGTTGATGACCATCAGCGGGGTGTGGTCGGCGTCCAGGAACTCCTTCTGGACGCCGGCGAAGTCCAGGCCGGTCATCGGGCCGGCGGCCAGGCCGGCGGCGCGGACGCCGATGATGAAGTACGCGGCCTGCAGCGCGGAGTTGACCAGCGCGGACTGCTCGCGGACCGGGCGCTCGGAGAAGAAGGCGTCCTTGGCCTGCGGGAAGTGGGGGAGCAGCTGCGGGAGCTCCTCGTGGAACTCGTTGTCCGCGGACAGGATCGCGACCAGCGGGGCGGCGGAGGTCTTGGCCTGGTTGCCCTGGGCCATGTGCTTCACGAGGCGCTCGCGGGCCTCGGGGGAGCGGACCAGGGTGATGCGCAGCGGCGTCTGGTTGAAGGCGGTCGGGCCGAACTTCACCAGGTCGTAGATCGCCTGGACCTGCTCCTCGGTCACCGGCTCGTCGGAGAACGTGTTGGCGGTGCGGGCCTCGCGGAAGAGGAGGTCCTGAGCGGCGGCGTCGAGAACGAGAGACATCGGGAAAGCCTTCTTCTGTGCGGGACTGCTGAAGCGATGTCCTGAACAGTACGACGGAGATAGGTGAAATTTCAACTAAATCTGTGAGCGGGTGAGCGAGATCACTCCGGGCCGGCTCCGCCGGTCCCCTCCGCCGCCTCGCGGGCCGCCAGTGCCGAGTCGAGCCGGGCGCGGGCCCCCTCCAGCCAGTGGCGGCACACCGTCGCGAGTTCCTCGCCGCGCTCCCAGAGCGCGAGGGAGTCCTCCAGCGAGGTGCCGCCGGCCTCCAGCTTGCGGACGACCTCGATCAGCTCGTCCCGGGCCTGCTCGTACCCCAGCGCCGTATCGGTCTCGGCCATTCCCGCTCCCACCTTAACTGTGTAGTACAACGAAATATGTTGCGGCAGTGTGAAGTGAACTGCCGGTGGTGCGGCCCGCCTACGCGGGCTCCCCGGCGGCGGTGACCCGCACCGGGAACTCCCCCTCCGCCACCCGAGCCCGCAGCACGTCGCCCTCCGCCACGTCCCCGGGCGAGCGCACCACGTGCCCGTCGGCCCGCTGGAGCACCGCGTACCCGCGCTCCAGGGTGGCGGCCGGGGACAGCGCCACCACCCGGGCGAGCGTGTGCGCCAGCTCCGAATCGGCCCGGTCCAGCAGGTGCCCCAGGGTCCGGCGGGAGCGCGCCAGCAGCGCGTCCACCTCCGCCTCCCGGGTTTCCACCATCCGCTGGGGATGGACGAAGACCGGCCGCGCGAGCGCGTGGGCGAGCCCCCGCTCCTCCCGGTCGAGCAGCCCGCGCACGGCGCGCAGCCCCCGGCCCTGGAGCTGGCGCACCCGCTCCAGCTCCTCGCCGACGTCCGGGACCACCTTCTTCGCCGCGTCCGTGGGCGTGGACGCCCGCAGGTCCGCGACCAGGTCCAGCAGCGGGGAGTCCGGCTCGTGCCCGATCGCCGAGACCACGGGGGTACGGGCCGCCGCGACGGTCCGTACGACCTCCTCGTCGGAGAAGGGCAGCAGATCCTCCACGCTGCCGCCGCCGCGGGCCACGATGATCACGTCGACCTCGGGCAGGGAGTCCAGCTCCTTGACCGCCTGGATCACCTGGGGCACCGCGTGCACCCCCTGGACGGCGACGTTGCGGACCTCGAAGCGGACCGCCGGCCACCTGCGCCGCGCGTTCTCCAGCACGTCGCGCTCGGCCGCCGAGGCCCGCCCCACCACCAGCCCGATCAGCTGCGGCAGGAACGGCAGCGGCTTCTTGCGGTCCAGCGCGAAGAGCCCCTCGGAGGCGAGGGAGCGCTTGAGCCGCTCCAGCCGGGCGAGCAGCTCGCCGATGCCGACGGGCCGTATCTCGGTGGCCCGCAGGGACAGCTGCCCGCGCGGGGCGTACCACTCGGGCTTGGCCAGTACGACGACGCGGGCGCCCTCGCTCACGGAGTCCGCGACCTCGTCGAAGACCTGCCGGAAGCAGGTCACGCTCAGGGAGATGTCGTGCGAGGGGTCGCGCAGCGTCAGGAAGACCACCCCCGCTCCCGGCCGCCGCGAGAGCTGCGTGATCTGCCCTTCCACCCACACCTGGCCGAGACGGTCGATCCAGCCCCCGATGAGCCGGGACACCTGACCGACCGGCAGCGGCGCGTCAGCCGACGAATTCAGACCCATGCACGCAGGCTAGCCGCCAGAACCGACACCGGCGCCGGGCCGGGAGCCCTGACCGCCCCCGCGTCGCCCGCGCTGGGCCACCAGGATGCCCAGGCCCACCAGCAGCCACACCGCCCCCACCAGTTGCGCCGTCCACGAGGCCTCGACGATCACCGTGACGGTCACGGCGGCGCCGAGGACCGGGATCACCAGGTGCTTGAACCAGTTCGGCGGCCCCTCGCGCCGCTTGACCACGAACCAGCCGATCACCGAGGCGTGCAGCAGCGTGAACGCCACCAGCGCCCCGATGTCCACCACCGAGACCAGGTGGTCCAGCCCGTCGTCGCGCCGGGCCGCCCACACGGCCGCGATCAGCGTGACGGTCGCCGCCACCAGCAGGGCGGGACGCGGGGTCCCGTGCGAGGTGCGGGCCAGCGCGCGGGGCAGCCGCCCCTCGCGGGCCATCGCGAAGAGCAGCCGGCCCGCCGCCGCCTGTCCGGCCAGCGCGGCGAAGGCGGCCCCGATCGCCTTGCTGACGGCGACCAGGTCGTGCAGCCACATCCCCACGGAGGCCTCGACGGTCGTGTAGAAGGCCGGGCCCTGCTTCCCCGGGTCGGCCGCCAGCTCCGCCGCCGTCAGGGGACTGAGGAGGGCCGCCAGATAGGTCTGGGCGATGAACAGCACCCCGGTCAGCGCCAGGCAGAACAGCACCGCCCGCGCCACCTTGGCGCTGCCCCCCGTCACCTCCTCGGCGAAGGAGGCGATGGCGTCGAAGCCCAGGTAGGACAGGACCGCCACCGAGACCGCGCCGAGCACGGCGGCCGTGGAGAACCCGCCGAGCGAGCCGTCCCCAGTGAAGGGGGAGAGCCAGCCGCGGTGCTCCGCGCCCCGGATCAGCACGGTCACCGCCGAGACCAGGAACACCAGCAGGACCGCGATCTCCATGGCCAGCACGGCGAAGCCCACCCGCGCGGCGGCCCGTACGCCCCACAGGTTCAGCAGGGTGGTCACGACCACCGCCAGGGCCGTCCACACCCACCGGGAGACCTCCGGGACCAGGGCGTTCATGGCGATCCCGGAGAACAGGTACGCGACCGCCGGGATCAGCAGGTAGTCGAGCATCGCCATCCACCCGGCGATCAGCCCGGGCCCCTCGCCGAGGCCCTTGCGGGCGTACGTGAACACGGAGCCGGCCTGCGGGGCCACGCGCACCATCTGAGCGTAGGAGAAGGCCGTGAAGGCCATCGCCACCGTCGCGACGAGGTAGACGAGGGCGACGGCGCCGTGCGATTTGGCGTCGAGGGTGCCGAAGACCCCGACCGGGGCCATGGGGGCGATGAAGAGCAGCCCGTAGACCACCAGGTCCCGGAAGCCGAGACTGCGCCGGAGCGAGCTGCCGGGCACGGCGGACGGGCCGCCGGGCGGGCCGGACGAGCCGGGCGGGCCGGGCGGCGTACTGGGATCCGTCGCGGACGCCATCTTTCCTCCGGGAGTGTGACCGGTATGGATGTTCGCCCCAGTTTGTGCCGAACGGGGGACCCCCGGCCTGCTGGAGACCCCCGTACGATGGAGCCCATGACTGCTGACGCCCCCGCTCCCGCATCCCGCCGCGTTCTGCTCGCCGCCCCGCGCGGCTACTGCGCGGGCGTGGACCGAGCCGTGATCGCCGTCGAGAAGGCCCTCGAACAGTACGGCGCGCCGGTCTACGTACGGCACGAGATCGTGCACAACAAGTACGTCGTGAAGACCCTGGAGAACAAGGGCGCGATCTTCGTGGAGCGGACCGAGGAGGTCCCCGAGGGCTCCATCGTGATGTTCTCCGCGCACGGCGTGGCCCCGGTGGTGCACGAGGAGGCGGCCCGCGGCAAGCTCGCGACGATCGACGCCACCTGCCCGCTGGTCACCAAGGTGCACAAGGAAGCGATCCGCTACGCGAACGAGGACTTCGACATCCTCCTCATCGGCCACGAGGGCCACGAGGAGGTCATCGGCACCTCCGGCGAGGCCCCCGACCACATCACCATCGTGGACGGCCCGCACGACGTGGAGAAGGTCACCGTCCGCGACGAGTCGAAGGTCGTCTGGCTGTCGCAGACCACCCTGTCCGTCGACGAGACGATGGAGACGGTCGACGCCCTGAAGACCAAGTTCCCGCTGCTCGTCTCGCCGCCCAGCGACGACATCTGCTACGCCACCTCCAACCGCCAGGAAGCGGTCAAGGTGATGGGCAAGGACTGCGACCTGGTCATCGTCGTCGGCTCCAAGAACTCCTCGAACTCCATCCGCCTGGTCGAGGTCGCCCTCGACGCCGGCGCGAAGGCCTCGTACCTCGTGGACTTCGCGAGCGAGATCGACGAGGCCTGGCTCCAGGGCGTCACCACCGTCGGTCTGACCTCGGGCGCCTCGGTGCCGGAGGTGCTGGTCGACGAGGTGCTGGAATGGCTGGCCGCCCGCGGGTACGGGGACGTGGAGATCGTCAAGACGGCCGAGGAGTCCATCGTGTTCTCCCTGCCCAAGGAACTGCGCCGCGACCTGCGCGCGGAGGCGGCGGAGCTCGTCGCTGCCCCGGGCGCGGCCGAGGGCGTACAGAAGTAGGTCCCTCCCCGGCAGGGCGCTCCGGCGGGACTTTTCGTACGGTGAGTCCATGGAGATCTTCGGCGTGGACATCGGCGGTTCCGGGATCAAGGGCGCTCCCGTGGACCTGAACCGTGGCGACCTGGCGCAGGAGCGCCACAAGGTACTGACACCGCAGCCGGCCACCCCCGACGGGGTGGCCGGCTGCGTCGTCGAGGTGGTGCGCCACTTCGGCTGGGACGGCCCGGTGGGGGTGACCTTCCCCGGGGTGGTCACGGGCGGGGTGACCCGGTCGGCGGCCAACATGGACAAGGCCTGGATCGGCGTGGACACCGCCGCACTGCTCTCCTCGAAGCTCGACGGCCGTGCGGTGACGGTCCTGAACGACGCGGACGCGGCCGGGGTCGCGGAGATGGCCTACGGGGCGGGGCGCGGGGTCGGCGGCACCGTCATCCTGCTCACGCTGGGCACCGGGATCGGCAGCGCGCTGTTCACGGACGGGCACCTGGTGCCCAACAGCGAGCTGGGGCACCTGGAGCTGAAGGGCCACGACGCGGAGAAGCGGGCGTCGGTGAAGGCCAAGGACGACGGGGACATGACCTGGGAGCACTGGGCGCACCGGGTGGGGAAGTACCTGGCGCACGTGGAGATGCTGTTCTCCCCGGACCTCTTCATCATCGGCGGGGGAGTGAGCCGCAAGCCGGAGAAGTTCCTGCCGCTGATCGAGGGCGTCCGGGCCCGGATCGTGCCGGCGGAGCTGCAGAACAACGCGGGGATCGTGGGCGCGGCGATGGCGGCGCGTTCGGCGTCGGAGTAAGCGCGGCGGGGCCGCTCCCGCTCCCGCCGTCGCGCTCCCGCGTGCCCCGCTTCCGCGTGCCCCGCTCCCGCCCCGCTCAGGCGACGCGGCGGGGCATGCGGCGGCGGCCGATGAGCACGGCCTTGCGGACGAGGGCGATCAGCGCCGCCACGAGCGTCCCCGCGTACAGCCAGCCCGCGTGCAGGGACAGCGCGGACACCAGCCCCATCACCTCGCCGGCGAAGCCGCCGGAGCCGCCGGACACGGGCCACACCCCGGCGGCGAAGGCGATCGGGGCTGTGATCGGCGCGGTGATCAGGTCGGCGGGCCGCACCCACAGGGCGGTGGCGGCGGCGACGGGCAGGAAGAGCAGGCCGTAGACGAAGAGCGAGGCGTCGAACAGCAGCCAGTCGAGGCCGCCGATCAGGAACATCGCGGCGCAGGCGAAGAGCCCGCCGCCGATCCCGGTCAGCCGGGGCCGCGGCAGCCGCCGTACCCGTACCGGCGCCTGCCCGGCGGCCGGCCCGGGGGCCGAGGAGGCCCGCTGCGCGGCGTTCGGGGCGGCCCGCTGGGCCGGGGCCCGCTCCGCCGGGTGACGTACCGTACGCGCCTTGTATCGCTCCACCCCCCAAAACTAGGCGGGGAGGCCGCCGATCACGTGCCCGGACACGCGTACATCGGGGCCCCCTCATCGGAAAGTAAACTGTCCGGTGGCCCACTCCGGGCCGCCGCCCCCTCCAGCTACGGGAAGTCGCCAACGTGTCGCTCACGATCGGAATCGTCGGCCTGCCGAATGTCGGCAAGTCGACCCTGTTCAACGCCCTGACCAAGAACGACGTGCTGGCGGCCAACTACCCGTTCGCCACGATCGAGCCGAACGTCGGCGTCGTCGGCGTCCCGGACGCCCGCCTCGGCGTGCTGGCCGGCATCTTCGGTTCCGCCAAGCTCCTCCCGGCGACGGTCGACTTCGTCGACATCGCCGGCATCGTGCGCGGTGCGTCGGAGGGCGAGGGCCTCGGCAACAAGTTCCTCGCGAACATCCGCGAGTCGGACGCGATCTGCCAGGTCATCCGCGCCTTCAAGGACGAGAACGTCGTCCACGTCGACGGCAAGGTCTCGCCGAAGGACGACATCGAGACGATCAACACCGAGCTGATCCTCGCGGACCTCCAGTCCATCGAGAAGGCGGTGCCGCGCCTGACGAAGGAGTCCCGCCTCCAGAAGGAGAAGATCGCGGTCCTCGCGGCCGTCGAGAAGGCCGTGAAGATCCTCGAAGCGGGCGACACCCTCTTCTCGCACGGCATCACCAAGGGCACGGAGCAGGGCGACCTCCTCCACGAGCTGCACCTGCTCACCGTCAAGCCGTTCCTCTACGTCTTCAACGTGGACGAGGACGAGCTGACGGACGACGCCTTCAAGGCGGAGCAGAGCGCACTGGTCGCCCCGGCCGAGGCGATCTTCCTGAACGCCAAGCTGGAGGCCGAGCTCATCGAGCTCGAGGACGACGAGGCGCTCGAACTGCTCCAGTCGGTCGGCCAGGAGGAGCCGGGCATGGCCACCCTCGGCCGCGTCGGCTTCGCCACCCTGGGCCTGCAGACCTACCTGACGGCCGGCCCGAAGGAAACCCGCGCCTGGACCATCAAGAAGGGCGCCACCGCCCCCGAGGCCGCCGGCGTGATCCACACGGACTTCCAGCGCGGCTTCATCAAGGCGGAGATCATCTCCTTCGAGGACCTGGTCGCCTGCGGCTCGGTCGCCGAGGCCCGCTCGAAGGGCAAGGCCCGCATGGAGGGCAAGGACTACGTCATGCAGGACGGCGACGTGGTGGAGTTCCGCTTCAACGTCTGAGCGGATGAAGTGACACCGCGTCGCTGACGCGGCGCAGCAGGAAGGGGCCGGCTCCCGGGGGAGCCGGCCCCTTTCGTGCGGTCCGGTCAGGAGCGGGACCAGCGCTTGGTGAGGACCGTGATCGCCTCGGTGACATCGTTGACGCGGCCGTTATCGGTCCGAATCGCCCGAGCCAGCTCAATATGGAGAAAACGGAGCTTTTCGTCGGCGGCCACCTGGCCCTGCTCGTTCGACGTTCCGGACAGTTTGCATTTACGGACGTACGCCCGGCAGACCTCCAGGCCCTCGCCGCTCAGCGCCTCGGACAGGACCTTGGCCTCGGACACCGCCCGGTCCCCGGCCCCCGTCGAGACCACGGCGTCGAATTCGGGGAACGACTCGTTGGCGAACCCGTGCAGCTGCACCCCCGGCAGGCGGCGCTTCATCAGCTCCTCGATGACCTGGTGGAACACCGAATCCGTGCGGTGCGCCACATCCGCGGAGTCGCCCTCCCCGGCCGTGCGGTGGGCGCCGGCCAGCACCATCACTCCGCCGGGAGACCCGCGCAGCACCCGGGCGCCGAGCCGCTCGGTCTCCTGGTCGGCGATCGGGTGCGGCACCTGCACGCTCCAGCTCGGCCGGGCGTCCAGATCCACGTACACCCGGCCCCAGCCCCGGCTCGCGGGGCCCGAACCGCCCGCCGCGTCGGCGACTTCGGCGAAGTGGCGGCCGCTCGCCGTGTCCGTGAACGTCTGCACGGTGAAATCGACCTCGGCCAGCCGTCGGTGCGCCCCCTCCTGGTCGCCGTCCAGAAGCATGGCGACACCCTCGGTGACCGTCCGGCGTTCCTCCGCCGTGGGGATCCGGTACCCCCCTCGCTCGCCGAATGACTGGGTGAATCCCGTAATCCGCTTTTCCAGGTCGACCTCGGGTCCGGCGGAGGGCCTGGAATTCACCTTCATTTCGCCTGATGGTTGCCCGGAGGGCAGCGTGAAATACGCCACAATCGCGGCCACGGCTGCGATCGCGCAGAGAGTTGCCTTAATCGTTATACGTTTCGCGAGGATCGGAGTCATGATCGGATAAAGATAGACCGAGTGAAGATATCCGCCTCTCTCGTCACGCTCCGCACCGGAGCGCTCACCCTGCTCCTCTCCACCGCCCTCGCCGGCTGTGGACTCCTCGGAGGCGGGGGATCCGGTGGTGACGCCAAGGGTCGCCTGGCGGTGGGGGCCAAGGGCCGTTCGTTCACCGTGGCCGCGGCCGGTGACGTACTGATCCACCCCGAGCTGACCGCCCAGGCCCAGCAGGACGGCAAGACCGCGGGCAAGGGCGGCATGGACTTCGGCCCGATGATGGCCTCCGTGAAGCCGGTCATCAGCAAGGCCGACCTGGCGATCTGCCACATGGAGCCGGTGCTGGGCAAGCCGGAGGGGCCGTTCCAGAGCTTCCCCGACTTCATCGCGCCGCCGCAGGTCACCACGACCCTCAAGGACCTCGGGTACGACACCTGCTCGACCGCGTCGAACCACGCGCTCGACCACGGCGAGGGCGGCGTCAAGAACACCCTCGACGCCCTGGACAAGGCGGGCCTGAAGCACACCGGCTCCGCCCGCAGCCAGAAAGAGGGCAGCACGCCGCTGATCATGGACGTCAAGGGCGTCAAGGTCGCGCAGATCTCCTTCGCCGGCGGGTTCAACGGCCGCGAGGTCCCCGCGAACAAGCCCTGGCTGGCCAACAAGACCTCCCTCGACGCCATCTCGGCCGCCGAGAAGGCCGCCCGCGCCGCCGGGGCCGAGGTCGTCATCCTCAGCATCCACTGGGGCACCGAGCACCAGCCCGCCCCGAACGCGCTCCAGCTGAGCCTCGCCAAGAAGATCTCCGAGAAGACCGGCATCAACCTGGTCATCGGCCACCACGCCCACGTGGTCCAGCCCATGGAGAAGGTCGGCGACATCTGGGTCGCGTACGGGCTCGGCAACCAGCTCGCCCGGCACGAGGTGCCCAGCGGACTGTCCGAGGAGGGCGTCATCGGCTGGTTCGAGTTCGCGGAGAAGAACGGCCGGTGGGACGTCCAGGCCCGCTACGTCCCCACCTTCGTGGAGCTGCCGCCGGAGGCCGAGGTGTCCGACCCCGCGGTGAAGGTGCCCGACACCGGACAGGTCAAGGACCACCGGCTGATCGAGCTCACCTCGGCGCTGAAGAACGGCAGCGCGGTGTCGCCCGAGCGGCGCGCCCGCTACGAGCTCGCCTACGAGCGCACGCAGGGCACCCTGCTCAACCGGGGTGGCGGCAAGGACGGACTGGAGCCCCTGACGAAACGCTGACGCGTCGCACGGCGAAGCACCGCACCCGCACCCGCACCCGCACCCGCACCCTTACCCACATTCTCAGGAGTCCCGTTGTCCGCGTCGCGCACGAAGCGGCGGCAGAAGGCCCGCCGTAGAGCGGACATGTCGCTGCTGGGCGGCATCCGGCCGCCCATCGCCGCGCTGTCCGCGCTGCTGCTCGCTCTGGCCGCGCTCACCGCCTTCCACCTCGGCAAGGTGGCGAACGAGTCCGTCCCCGAGGCGGTCCGCACCTCCCAGCAGTACTTCGCGGAGGACGGCGCCATCGCGATGCGGGCCTCGCTGGACGAGTCGATCACCGACATCTCCCGCACCGCCACCCTCTTCAACGCGGGCAGCCCGGTCTCCGCCGACACGGTGCTCGACAAGCTCGGCAACGTCTACCAGAAGTGGCGCGGCACGGCCGTCATCGAGGTCAAGTCGGGACGGCTGGAGGCCCAGCGCGGCGAGAACGTGCCGCTGACCGCCATCGACCACACCAAGCTCGCCGGGGCCAACGGCCTCGTCCCGCGCATGGTGCGCCTCGAGAACGGCGAGACCCGCCTGCTCACCTTCGCCGTACTGTCCTGGCCCGGCCAGCCCCAGAAGCTGCTCGTCGCCTCCAGCAGCCTGCGGTTCCCCGGCGTCAGCCTCGGCAAGTTCCGGGCCATCGCGGTCACCGACCCCACCGGACAGATCCTCAGCAGCGACGGCATCGCCAACGACGAGCAGATCCAGTCCGAGGACGTCAAGGAAGACACCGAGCAGGCCCGCAAGCAGCTCAAGAAGTACGCCAAGCTCGCCGCGCGGAAGACGAGGGTCAACCCGCTGACGACCAAGGAGCCCGGCGCGGGCGGCTTCCGCGGCGTCAGCGGCAGCCTGCTCGGCCCCTCCGACAGCGGTGAGCGGACCGTCGTCGGCTACGCCAGCCTGACCGGCCCCGAGGCGGGCAAGGGCACCGCCGCCACCGCCCTCGGTCTGACCGTCGTCTCCCTCGTCAACGTCACCGAGGACCGCCCCGCCGCCGTCGACCCCCTCTTCGGGGTCGTCGCCGCGGCCGCCCTGCTCGTCATCGGCCTCCTCGCGGTGTCCCTGCTCATCGGCACCGTGCAGCGGCCGCTGCTCCAGCTCTTCCTGGAGAGCCGCCGGCTCAGCCGCGGCGACCTGAACCGCCCGGTCACCCGCCCCAAGTACGGTGAGGCCGCCCGCATCGGCACCGCCCTGGAGCGGCTGCGCCGCCAGCTCCTCGGCGAGACCGCCGAGGCCCAGAAGGCCCACAACCCGGGCCGCGGCCGCGGCCGGATCGGGGCCCGCGCCCTGCTCGCCAGCTGCGGGGCGCTCCTGCTGCTGTGGTCCGCGCCCCTGGTGCTGCTGCTCAACCGGGCCGGCGACTCCGTCCCCGTACCGCAGACGCTCGTCCACGACCAGCGCGAACGCACCGACACCATGGCCGACCGGGTCCGCCGCGCCCTCAACGAGGGCCACGCCGACCTCACCTCCGTGGGATCGCTGATCGGCCCGGCCACCACCCCCGCCGAGATGACCGGCATCCTGCAGCGCACCCTCACCCAGCACCAGCGCTACGAGTCCCTGTACGTGCTCCAGGCGGACGGCACCATCACCGCCAAGGTCGGGGCCGCGCCCAAGCGCCCGCACGGCAAGGCACCCGCCGCGGGCGAGGAGCCCGTCATCCTGATCGAGTCCGGCAACGCCCCGGCGATCGTGGAGTTCGCCTCGGCCCCCGGCCTCAAGGGCGCCTCCGTGGTCGGAGAGCTGCGCATCGACTTCCTCAACTCGCTGCTCAAGCGGCCCGGCCTGGGCGAGATCCGGGTGATCGACGAGAAGCAGCGCGTCATCGGCGGCAACAACGGCTACCTGGCCTTCCAGCAGCTGCCCAACGAGAGCATCCGGGCACTGGCGGCCGGCGCCAACCAGAAGGTCGGCAAGGGCCCGCGCCCCAGCAGCGTCCTGCTGCGCGGCGGCAACGACGACGTCACCATCGCCGCCGCGGTCCCGATGGTGGGCGGCGGCGCCGCCAAGCCGCTGGCCTGGACCGTGGTCAGCTGGCAGCCCGCGAAGGGCCTGGCCATCCCCGAGTACAACCTGCAGAACCGCACGGTGCTCGCCGGTCTGCTCGGCCTCACGGCCGCGCTGGTCTGCCTGGGCTGGCTGTACATCGTGGTGATCCAGGCGCTGCGCGAACTGGCGCAGCGGGCCGAAGCCCTGGCGGACGGCGACCGCCGTACCGTCCTCTACCCGCGCCACCACGACGAGGTCGGCGCCGTCACCCGCAGCCTGGAAGTCATCAGGCAGCAGCTCCAGGAGCTGCGCAAGCGGGACGCGAGCGCCGCCGCCGGCCGGACCGGCCAGGCTGCCAAGGCCGGAAGGAACTGACCCCGTGCTCTTTCTCTTCAGCGTGCTGGTCGTCTGCTGCGTGGTGATGCTGATCGCAGGCGTCATCGAGCAGCGGCGGCACTTCGCCAACCTGGAAGAAATACCCACCCGGGTGCTGGTCAACGGCATCCGCGGCAAGAGCTCCATCACCCGCCTCGTCGCGGGCGCACTGCGCGGCGGCGGACTGGTGACGGTCGCCAAGACCACCGGCACCGCGGCCCGCTTCATCCACCCCGACGCCACCGAGGAGCCGGTCTACCGCAAGTTCGGCATCGCCAACGTCGTCGAGCAGATCGGCATCGTGCGCCGCGCCGCCGCCTACAAGCCCGACGCGCTGGTCATGGAGTGCATGGCTGTTATGCCCCCGCTCCAGGAGCTCAATCAGGAAAAGCTGATCCAGTCCACGATCGGCGTGCTGTGCAACGTCCGTGAGGACCACGTGGCCGAGATGGGCCCGACCCTGGACGACATCGGCCGCTCCCTGTCCCGCTCCATGCCGCACGGCGGCATCTGCGTCACCGCCGAGAAGGACCGCTTCCACGTCCTCCAGGAGGAGGCGGACGCCCGGAACTGCCGGCTCATCTACGCCGACCCCGAGATCGTCAGCGACGAGGAGCTGCGCGGCTTCAGCTGGTTCACCTTCAAGGAGAACGTGGCCATCGCGCTCGTCGTGGCCGACCTCCTCGGCATCGACCGGGAGACCGCGCTGCAGGGCATGTACGACGCTCCGCCGGACCCGGGCGTGCTCTCCGTGGAGCGCTACATCGGCCCCGGCGACAAGCGGCTGCGCTTCGCGAACGTGTTCGCGGCCAACGACCCCGAGTCCACGCTGATGAACATCAACCAGCTCCTGGACCTCGGTGCGATCAAGCGCCCGCTGAACGTGGTCATCAACTGCCGTCCCGACCGTGTCGAGCGCAACGGCCAGATGGGCCAGATCGTGCCCGACCTCCAGCCCGACAAGGTGTTCGTCATCGGGCACCCGGCGAAGAGCGCCATCGACGCGATCCCCGCCGAGTGGCGCGACCGCGCCGTGGACCTCGGCGGCGACCGGGACGGCGAGGAGTTCATGCACGAGCTCCTCGACCACCTCGGCCAGGAGTCCTCGCTGGTGGCCATCGGCAACATCCACGGCCAGGGCGAGATCCTGCTGGAGCACCTCGCCGAGCTGCCCTCCTTCGAGGAGGACGGCGAGGACATGTCCGCGCCGGGCACGCCGGCCCAGCACGTGCGGCACGACCAGACCATGGCGCTGTACGTCAAGCACCTCGACCCGTACGCGAACCTGCCCGCGGCCGAGGAAGAGCGCCGCATGCGCAACCCCCACATCCCGACCCCGCGCAGCGAGGGACAGCACCACTACGCGAACCAGGGCTACGCGAACCAGCAGTTCCAGCAGCAGTACCCGCACCAGCAGCACCAGCAGCAGTACCAGCAGCAGCCGCACCTGCCGCAGCAGCAGGGCTACGACCCGTCGTACGACCAGTACCAGCAGGCGGCGGCCGCGCAGCAGCAGCCGCGCCGTCCGGAGCTGACGTCGGCGGCCTGGCCGCAACTCCAGCAGCCGCAGCCGGTCCCCCTGCCGCATCAGCAGCAGCAGCCGCCGCAGCAGCCGCAGCTCCCGCCGCCGCCGCGGCGGCCCCAGCCCGAGAACCCGCAGCGCCCGCAGTGGTCTAACCCAGGAGAACCCCGTTGATCCCCGCCGTCCTCACCCCCGAGATCGCCGCGATCGGCATCGCCCTGGGTCTGCTGTTCTCCCTCGTCTGCTACCTGACGACGAACCTGTCCCCGGGCGGCATGATCACCCCGGGCTGGCTCGCCCTCACCCTCATCGAGGACCTCCAGCGCGCCGCGATCGTCCTCGGCGTCACCGTCCTGACGTACGCGCTCACGCTCGTCGCCCAGCGCTACGTGATCCTCTACGGCAAGCGGCTGTTCGCGACCGTCGTGCTCATCGGCGTGCTCCTCCAGGCCTGCGTGGTCATCCTGCTGCAGATGAAGTTCCCGCTGCTGTACGCGAACCAGACCCTCGGCTTCATCGTGCCCGGCCTGATCGCCTACCAGCTGGTCCGCCAGCCCAAGGGCGCCACCCTGCTGGCCACCGGCTCCGCGACGCTCATGACCTACGTCGTACTGACCGCCGGCATCCTGCTCGGCGTCATGCCGCACGCGTGACCCCGGCCGGCCGTCCGCCCCGTCCGCCCCCGCCCGTCCTTTCGCCCGCTCGACCGACCTCGCCCGGAGTAACCGATGACCGCCACGTCCAAGCGCCGCACACGTCCCGTCCTGCACGCGGCCACCGTGGTCGCACTGCTGGCCGGCAGCGTCTACTTCACCATCGAGCTGCGCAAGGAGGAGCAGGCCAAGGCGCCCGCCATCCAGTCGCTGGTCGACGCCCCCGCCGCGTCGTCCAAGGGGGGCGACGAGGGCGCCCAGAAGTGGGAGCGGCTGAAGAACCCCGAGCGGTCCGTGCTGCGCGACGGCAAGGGCGGGATCCTCGCGACCTTCACGGACGGCGCCCGCACCGCCACCCTCACCGGCCCCAGCCGTACCTTCACGGAGCCGGCCACCACCAAGACCCGGGTGGTCACCGAGAACTGGGTGCGGCTGATGCCGGAGACCTGGCGCAGCGGTGCCGAGAAGGAGCAGTGGTTCCAGGAGTGGTACAAGAAGTACCACGGCAGCGAGGAGGACGACCTCTTCGCGATCGCCTTCCAGTACGGCGACCAGGCCCCGGTCAAGAAGGACGCGGAGGGCGTCTCGTACGCCGGTGACGCGAGCTTCGGCCCGATCAACCCCAACGGCTCGGTCGGCAACGACTACCGGCTGGAGGAGTCGGACTTCTTCGACTACCTGGGCATCCCGTACACCTTCCGCAACGGGACCACGATGAAGCCCGAAGCGGTGCGCGCCCGCTCGATGGACTGCTCCGGCTTCATCCGGACCGTCTTCGGCTACCGGGCCCGCTACCCGCTGATGGCCACGGACACCTCCGCCGGCGACGGCCTGCCGCGCACCGCGAACGGCATGGCCCGCTCCAAGGTCGGCGTCAACGTCATCCCGCTCAAGGGGGTCGGCGCCGACGCCCGTCCCTCGTCCATCGACGTGCTGCAGCCGGGCGACCTGCTGTTCTTCAAGCTGGACGGGCGCACCGGGGAGCGGCTGGACCACACCGGCATGTTCCTGGGCACCGACACCGACGGGCACCAGATCTTCATCTCCAGCCGCGAAGAGGCCAACGGCCCGACCATCGGCGACAAGGGAGGCACCTCCCGCCTGGACGGCAACGGCTACTACGCGGCGACCCTGCGGAGCGCGAAGCGGCTCTGACCGGGGGCGCACGGCCAGGACGGCGGGAAGGGGCCGAACTCCGAGGAGTCCGGCCCCTTCCGCGTGTCCCGCCGGCTGTTCAGCTGCTGCGGGGCGGGGTGAGCCGGTCGAGGTCCAGGCCGATCTCGAAGGGGACGGGGCGCCGGAGGGTGCCCCGGAAGATTCCGGCGGGCGCGTAGGCCCTGGTGGGCTCGTCGAGCTCGTAGGCGTGCACGACGGGTGCCCCGTCCTCGTCCTCGATGCGCCCGTAGTGCGGGATGCCGGCCTCCGCGTACTTGCGCAGTTTTACGGTGCGGTCGCGGTGGGCGGATTCGGGGGAGGTGACCTGAACGACGAGCTGGACCTCTTCGGGAACGAACCAGGTGCGGTCGGGGTCGTACGGGGCGGTGGTCACCAAGAGGTCCGGCTGCTGTGGTGGGGTGCGTGGGGGAGGTGGTCGAGGTCCTCCGCGAACCAGCCTTCCACCCGAGGCGGGTGCATCCAGTCGGGCAGTGCGGTCATGAGCCGACCCTAGTGACTCCGGCCGTCGACAGGGGCCTTGTGCTGGTGAACGAACGAACCCCGGTCAGCCGGATTTCAGGGCCGCCAGGAAGTCCAGCCGGGTCTCCAGGCGGGACAGGTCCCGCTGCGTGAGGTGTTCGATGCGGGCGATGCGCCGGCGCAGCGAGTTCACGTGGAGGTGGAGGCGGGTGGCGCAGGCGGTCCAGGAGGCGTCGCAGTCGAGGAAGGTCTCCAGGGTGGTCAGGAGCTCGGTGCGGTGGCGGGCGTCGTGATCGCGCAGGGGGCCCAGGAGCCGGGCGGTGAAGGCCCGGCGGGCTTCGGCGGGGATGAGCGGGAGCAGGGTCAGGATGTGCGAGGTGAGGTCCTCCGGGCCGCGGACCCGCACCCGTTCGGGGTCCGCGCGGGCGATCCGCAGGGCGTGGTGGGCCTGCTCCAGCGAGCGGCGGGCGTTGCCCGGCTCGGCCACGGGTGAGCTGACGCCGACGCAGACGCTGTCCCGGGGGCCGAGCCAGCGGGCGAGCGCCGCGGAGAGCCTGCGCTGGAGGGCGGCGTGGTCGAGGGCCGGGTCAGGCAGGGCGTCCGAGGGCTCGGGGACCAGGACGAGGAGGACCGCCCGGTCCCCGTCGACGGTGGCGGCGATGTCCTCCGAGGAGACCGGCACCGGGCCGTCCTCCTGGACCAGGGCCTCCTCCAGGAGGACGCGCAGGGCCGCGGCGGGGACGGGGCCGGCCGCGTGCCACTCGCCCGCGGCGACCACGAACTGGCAGCGCGGCCAGTGGACGACACCGCTGACCACGGACTGCGCGGTGCTGCGCAGCCGGACGGGGATCTCCTCGGCCGGGACGGTGCTGTGCAGCAGGGCGAGGGACCGGTCGGCCAGGTCGTTGCGGGCCGCCTTGGTCCGTTCGTGGGCGGAGCGGGCGTCGGCGACGAGTTCGACGGTGCGGTCGAGGAGCTCCCGGTCGGGGGCCGGCCAGTGCGAGGTGTCGGCCTCCACGACGAGCAGCCAGTCGCCCAGTCCGGCGGCGGGGGGAGCGGCTCCCGTTCCCGGCTCCGCTCGGGGCGCGGGCACCGGGACGAGGGAGTAGGGGCGGCCGCCGACCGTCACGTGATGGGGGCCCCGCCCGCCCGCGCGGCGGGCGCCGAGGTGGCGGGCGGCCAGCGCCGACGCGGTCCCGGCGTGCAGCGGCGGCCGGGCCCCGGCGATCTGGCGGCCGGTCGCGGACAGGACGCGCACGCCGAGGCCGAGGGTGCGGCGCAGGAGGTCCAGGACGGAGTCCGGGGCGGCCCGGTCGGTGAGCAGCCGCCGGTGGCGTTCGACCAGGGCGGCCAGGCTCCCGACGTCCTGGCGGTGCAGCCGGCGCAGCACGTGCTCGGTGACGGCGGCGAAGGAGGTTTCCGGGCGTACGGCGATCAGCGGGAGCCCGTGGCGCCGGCAGGCACGCACGAGGTCGTGCGGGACGAGTCCGTGTTCGACCTCCCCGGCCGCGAGGGCCGTGACGCCCGCCCGGTGCAGGACGCGTACGAACGACTCGGCGTCCCCGTCCCCGCGCCACCAGGCGAGCCCGGTGAGGACGAGCTCGCCGCCGGTGAGGAAGCGCCCGGGGTCGGCCAGATCGTTGGTCGCGACGGCGGAGACGGTCCGGTCGAGCGGGGAGGTGAGCGGGGCGCCGGGCACGGAACCGGGCACGGAACCGGCCGGGGCGTCCTCGTCGTGGCCCACGAGCAGGAGCAGTCCGAGCTCGGTGTCGTCCAGGAGTTCGCGTAGCCGCATGATCGCCACTTTCGCACGGCCCGGCGGGTGTTGGGGCCCGATGGGCACAGCTCACCGGTGTGCGGGTGTACGAAAGCACGCTTGCCCACAGCCGTCGGGGAAGCCGGTTCTGAGCGATCGGTGACTGCCCCGCCCGGTGCGGCCCGCGGTCTACTTCTGCGCATGCGGCCGACGACGACTTCTGGCCACATGCGAACGGGGAACGACTCAGTGAGGAGAGTTGCGTGAGATGCGGGTGAACCTCACGGTCAACGGCCGGCCCGGAGGGGCCGATGCGGTCGGGGGGCCGGCCGCCCACGCCGGGCAGCGTGTCGCGCACGGGGGTCGCGACACCGGCCCGGGCGGGGGCGGGGACGGGGGCGGGAGCGGGCCGCGGAGGGGCAGGGGCGACGAGGCCCTGTCCGGCGAGCTCGGCCGCCGCCCGGGTGACGAGAAGATCCCCGCCGCCGCCCACCGGGCACGCCGGGACAACCGAGGACTCCAGAAGGACGTGGTCTGATCATGGCTGGCACCACCACCCGCACCACCACCGCCACCACCACCCGCACCACCACCGGCATCCCCACCGATGTCACCCAGGGCGCCCGCACCAAGGGCGGCATCGGCGAGTCGACGCTGCGCCCGGACGGAACGCTGAAGGTGACCGGCGAGTTCGCGTACTCCTCGGACATGTGGCACGAGGACATGCTGTGGGGGCAGACCCTGCGGTCCACCGTCGCGCACGCCGAGATCCTCTCCATCGACGTCTCCGAGGCGCTCACCGTGCCCGGGGTCCACGCGGTCATGACCTACGAGGATCTGCCGGCCCCGGTGAAGTACTACGGGATGGAGTTCCAGGACACTCCCGTCCTGGCGCACGGCAAGGTCCGCCACCACGGGGAGCCGGTCGCCCTGGTGGCCGCCGACCACCCGGAGACGGCCCGCCGCGCCGCCGCGAAGATCAAGATCGAGTACCGGGAGCTGCCGCTCATCACGGACGAGGCCTCGGCGACCGCTCCCGGCGCCGTACTCGTCCACGAGAACCGCGACGACCACCACATCGGTCACGTCCCGCACCCGAACATCGTGCACCGCCAGCCCATCGTCCGCGGGGACGCGGCGGCGGCCCGGGAGCGCGCCGACGTCGTCGTCACCGGCGAGTACACCTTCGGCATGCAGGACCAGGCCTTCCTCGGCCCCGAATCCGGACTCGCGGTGCCCAGCGAGGACGGGGGAGTGGACCTCTACGTCGCCACCCAGTGGCTGCACTCGGACCTCAAGCAGATCGCCCCGGTCCTCGGGCTGCCCGAGGAGAAGGTCCGCATGACGATGGCCGGCGTCGGCGGCGCCTTCGGCGGCCGCGAGGACATCTCCATGCAGATCACCGCCAGCGTGCTCGCGCTGCGCACCGGCAGGCCGGTGAAGATGGTCTACAACCGCTTCGAGTCCTTCTTCGGGCACGTGCACCGCCACCCGGCGAAGCTGTCCTACGAGCACGGCGCCACCCGCGACGGCAAGCTCACGCACATGAAGTGCAGGATCGTGCTCGACGGCGGGGCCTACGCCTCCTCCACGGCCTCGGTCGTCGGCAACGCGGCCTCCCTCTCGGCCGGCCCGTACGTCATCGACGACGTGGACATCGAGGCGGTCGGCCTCTACACGAACAACCCGCCGTGCGGGGCGATGCGCGGGTTCGGCGCCGTCCAGGCCTGCTTCGCGTACGAGGCCCAGATGGACAAGCTCGCGGCGGAGCTCGGCATGGACCCGGTGGAACTGCGCCGGCTCAACGCCATGGAGCAGGGCACGGTCATGCCCACCGGACAGGTCGTGGAGGGCCCGGCCCCGGTCGCCGAACTGCTGCGCCGGGTCAAGGCGCGCCCGCTGCCGCCCGAGCGCCAGTGGGAGAGCTCCGACGGCGCGGCCGACCTGCGCGCGCTGCCGGGCGGCCTGTCGAACACCACGCACGGCGAGGGCGTCGTCCGGGGCGTCGGCTACGCCGTCGGCATCAAGAACGTCGGCTTCTCCGAGGGCTTCGACGACTACTCCACGGCCAAGGTGCGCCTGGAGGTCATCAACGGCGAGGCCGTGGCGCTGGTCCACACGGCCATGGCGGAGGTCGGCCAGGGCGGCATCACCATCCACGCGCAGATCGCCCGTACCGAGCTCGGTGTCCAGCAGGTCACCATCCACCCCGCCGACACCCAGGTCGGCTCGGCCGGTTCGACCTCGGCGGGCCGCCAGACGTACATGACCGGCGGGTCGATCAAGAACTCCTGCCGGCTCGTCCGGGAGAAGATCCTGGAGATCGGCCGCCGCAAGTTCGGTGGCCTGCACGCGGCGTGGGCCGACGCCGGACTGCTCCTGGAGGACGGGAAGGTGGTCACCGGCGCGGGCGAGGTCCTCGCCGCCGTGGCGGACGTGCTGGAGGACGAGGCGGTGGAGATCGAGGCGCAGTGGCGCCACCGCCCCACCGAGGCCTTCGACCTGGTCACCGGCCAGGGCAACGGCCACGTCCAGTACTCCTTCGCCGCGCACCGCGCGGTCGTGGAGGTGGACACCGAGCTCGGGCTCGTCAAGGTCGTGGAGCTCGCCACCGCCCAGGACGTGGGCCGGGCGCTCAACCCGCTGTCCGTGGTCGGCCAGATCCAGGGCGGCACCGTCCAGGGCCTGGGCGTCGCGATCATGGAGGAGATCATCGTGGACCCGGCGACCGCGAAGGTGAAGAACCCCTCCTTCACGGACTACCTGCTCCCGACCATCCTGGACACGCCGACGCTCCCGGTCGACTACCTAGAAATGGGCGATCCGCACTCCCCGTACGGGGTCCGCGGCATCGGCGAGGCCCCGACCCTGTCGTCCACCCCGGCCGTCCTCGCGGCGATCCGCGCCGCCACGGGCCTGGAGCTGAACCGGACCCCGGTCCGCCCGGAGCACATCACCGGGTCCTGACGGGGCCAAGTGGCCGCCAACTCGGGGGTCAGTTCGGCCCAAGTCCGGCGGCGGATGCTGGGGCTCCGAAGTGTCGTGACACAGACCGCCGTTGACCAGTGCACACCGGAGCGACGCGGGTCTGGACGGAGGTCTCATGAGGCGGAATTCGATACACAAGCAGGGGCTCTACCTCGGGTCCGTGCCGGAACGGGCGGCGGTCGCCGGCGGATCGACGCCGCTGACCCTCGATCACGATCTCGACGTCCTGCCCGAGGCGGGCCGGCACCTGACGGTCGCCGAGCTCGCCGGGCACGTGGAGGACCTCGCGGGGCGGATCTCGGCCGCCGGGGTGAAGGCCGGCGACCACGTGGTGGTCCACAAGGCGGCCAACTTCGACGTCTGGCTGCTGGCCACCGCCGTGGCGCGGACGGGCGCGGTCCCGGTCATGCTGTCGCACACGCTGGACGCGCCGACCCTCGCCGCCCTCATGGAGCGGCTCGACAGGCCGTACCTGCTCACGGACGGCCCCAAGCTGGAGGCGCTGGCCGGCCTCCCGCTCGCCGAGCTCACCCGGGGCGTGATCAGCGTCGGCGCGTCCGCGCCCGGGGTGGTCTCGCTCGCCGAGCTCGCGGGCTCCCCGGCCGTACGGCCCTCGCTCCAGGGCCCGGACGAGCCGGCGATGATCACGCACACGTCCGGCACCACCGGGATCCCCAAGCTGGTGGTGCACACCCCGCGGACGATGCGCGCCCGGCTGCGGCCGCAGCTGGTCCTGCTGGCGCTCATGCGCAAGCGGGAGACGGTCGCCATCCACATCGCCTTCGGCCATTCCCGGATGTTCGCCGCGATGGCCCTGTGCCTCGCCAAGGGCATGCCGGTACTGCTGGTCAACCGCGGCGCCCCCGAGGACGTCGCCGAGTTCTTCCTGAAGCACCGGCCCGGGCTGATCGAGGCGCTCCCCAACTCCTTCCTGGCGTGGGAGAACCTGGCCGACGATCCCCGCGGGCCCTTCGCCTCGGTGAAGTACTTCAGCAGCACCTTCGACGCGATCCACCCGAGGACGGTCCGCCGGCTCCTCGGGGCCTCCGCGCGCAGGGCGCAGTTCTTCCAGATCTACGGGCAGAGCGAGGTCGGCCCCGCCGTCGGCCGGCCGTACTACCGCTGGTCCGCGCACCGGATGGACGGGCGCTGCGTGGGCTACCCGCTGCCGGGCAGCGCGCGGGTGCGGCTGGTGAGCCAGAACGGCAAGCGGCCCTCGGCGCGGAACCCCGGGCTCATCGACGCCCGCTGGGACGGCATAGCCAAGACGTACCACGGTGAGCAGGAGCGCTACGACGCCAACGTGCACGACGGCTGGTGGCGGACCGGGGACGTCGGCTACCGCAGCAAGTTCGGCTGCCTGCACATGCTCGACCGGGAGATCGACATGATCCCCGGGGTGGGCAGCAGCCTGGAGATCGAGGACCTCGTGCTGGACCGGCTGGAGGAGCTGGTCGAGCTCGTGGTCGTCCTGGGGCCCGATTCCCGGGGCGTCCCGATCGTCTGCACCCACGGGGACGTGCCGCTGGACCGGGGCCGCTGGCGCAAGGCCGTCGCCGCCTACCCGCAGCTGGCCGATCCGATCCAGATCCCGCTGGCCGAACTGCCGCGTACGGCCACGATGAAGACGCGCCGGGTGGAACTGTCCCGGCGGCTTCAGGAGAAGCTCCTGAAGCAGGGCTGAGCCGGCCTCGGGCCGCGAGTCGCGCTCCCGGCGGACGGGTTCTCGCAGGAGAACCCCTGGTCCGCCGGGAGTTCGGCATGCCTCCGCGCAGGGGGTGCGCGACCCCCGCCCGGCCCCCGCCCGGCCCCCGCCCGGCCTGCGCCCGACCCCGGTCCGGCCTCCGCCCCGGCCTGCGGATCCCCGCCAAGTCGGCCGCAAGTCGCCCAACAGTGCACGGCAAGATCGGTGTCCGAGTCTTGCCCACATGAAGCGTCAAGATGATGACAGCCATGAGTGAGGCGGCCGGGGGCACCGAAGAAAGCCCGGTGCAGGTTCTCTACGCGGCCATCGAGGAATCGGCCGGCCTGCTGGACGTGGAGTGCGCGCGGGACAAGGTCCTGCCCATCCTGGACATGTACGGCGACGCCCTCGCGCAGGCCGTGGTCGCGTTCCGGCTCGGAACGGGCCAGAAGCACGAGGGCGAGCTCGACTGCCGGTTCACGACCCCGCTGGACGTGGACCCGTACGAGCTCGCCGTGGAACACGGCCTGACCCCGCGGACGGACCACCCCGTCGGCTCGCTGCTCTCGGACATCCGGGACAGCTGCCCGGTCGACAGCTACGGAATCGACTTCGGGGTCGTCCGCGGATTCAAGAAGATCTGGATCGTCTTTCCCCGGACCGACCTCCAGGCGATATCGAAGCTCGCCGCCCTCGCGTCGATGCCGGCCGCCCTCGGAAAGAGCATCGATTTCTTCGACCGGTACGGCATGGGCGAAACGGTCGGTCTCCTCGGAATCGACTACAAGAACAAGACCGTCAACGTGTACTTCGGCGAGCCCCCCACGGGCGGCTTCGCGCCGGACGCCGTCCGCTCCATGCTCCGCGAGGTCGACCAGGCGGAGCCGAGCGCGCAGATGCTCGCCCTCGGCCGGCAGGCCTTCGGCATCTACGTGACCCTGAACTGGGACTCCCCGAAGGTCGAGCGGATCTGCTTCGCCGTGGCGACCGAGGACCCGACCTCGCTGTCCGTCCCGCTCGCCCCGAAGGTCGAGCGGTTCGTGAAGCACGTGCTGGCGGCGGATCCCGCCACGAAGTTCGTGTACGCCGTCGCCTCCCAGCCCGACGGCGAGTACTACAAGCTCCAGTCCTATTACCGGTGGCAGCCCGGGGTGCTCGACATCATGCAATTGGAAGACGGGGCGCTGGAAAGCCCGTTGAGCGAACCACCGGTGTAACGGCATTCCCTCACGCGCGCATTGCTCATTTCGGGCTGTCATTTTTCTGGAAGGACGAAGACGAACATGGGAACCATCGAAGTTCCGGTCCTGATCGTGGGCGGAGGCGGGACCGGCCTGTCTGCCTCCGCCTTCCTGTCCGACCACGGGGTCGGCCACGTGCTGGTGGAGCGCCGCGCGGACACCTCGCGGCTGCCGAAGGCGCACTACATCAACCAGCGCACGATGGAGGTGTTCCGCCAGCACGGCCTGGACGCGGAGGTGCTCGAACAGGGCGCGCCGCTGGAGAAGTTCGGCAAGGTCCGCTACCAGACCACGCTGACCGGCGCCGGTCCGCTGGACAAGCGGCTGATCCACGAGATGGACGGCTTCGGCGGCGGTGAGCTCAGCGAGACGTACGCGGCGGCCGGCCCCGCGCTGTCGGCGAAGCTGCCGCAGGTGCGGCTGGAGCCGATCCTGCGCGAGCACGCGGAGCGCCGCAATCCCGGACGCGTCCTGTTCGGCCACGAGCTGACCTCGATCTCCGAGGAGGGCGACCGCGTCACCGCCGAGGTCCGCGACGTCGCGACCGGTGAGATCACCACGGTCGTGGCCCAGTACGCGATCGCGGCGGACGGCGGCCGCACGGTCGGCGCGGCCCTCGGCGTGACCATGCAGGGTCTGCCCTCCCTGTTCGACGCCACGACGGTCTACTTCTCCGCCGACCTGTCGCAGGTGTGGAACGAGGGCTCGCTCATCACCTGGTTCCTCAACCCCTACCGCCAGGACCTCTCCAGCGCCCTCATCGAGATGGGCCCGACCTGGGGGAAGAACTGCGAGGAGTGGGGTCTGCACCTCCACCTCGCCGGCATCGACCGCACCGACCCCGAGGCGGTGACCGCCCGGATCCGCGAGGTCCTCGGTCTGCCCGAGCTGGAGGTGACCCTGCACGACGTGACGAGCTGGACCGTGGAGGCGGTGCTCGCCGAGCACTACCGCTACGGACGGGTCCTCCTCGCCGGCGACGCCGCGCACCGCCAGCCGCCCGCCGTCGGGCTCGGCCTGAACACCGGCATCCAGGACGCGCACAACCTCGCCTGGAAGCTCGCGGCGGTCGTCTCCGGCAAGGCTCCCGACAGCCTCCTCGACACCTACGAGGCGGAGCGCAAGCCGGTCGGCCAGTTCAACCTGGGCTGGGCCATGTCCGCGGCCTCGCACCACCAGGTCGTCATCGACGGGGCCATCGGCCTCGGCCAGCACATCCCGGCGGAGCGCCGTACGCCGGTGTTCTTCGGCTACTTCGCCCCGACCCCGGTCGGCGCCGCCCAGCGGCAGCGGGCCGCGGAGATCTTCGCGACGCACCGCGGCGAGTGCCAGGCGCACGACGTGGAGATCGGCTTCGCCTACGAGGCGGGCGCCCTCGTCCCCGACGGCAGCCGCCCGCCGGTCCGCGCGGCCCTGGGCGACGTGTACGAGCCCACCACCCGCCCGGGACACCGGCTGCCGCACGCCTGGATCGAGCAGGACGGCCGCCGCCTGTCCACGCACGACCTGACCGGGTCCGGCACCGGCTTCGTGCTGATCACCGGCCCGCAGGGGAGCGCGTGGTCCGAGGCGGCCGCGCGGGCGTCCGAGACGTTCTCGGTCCCGGTCGTGGCGGCGGCCATCGGCGAAGGCGCGCAGTACGCCGACGTCGACGGCGCCTGGGAGGCCGTCCGGCAGACGGCCTCCGACGGAGCCGTCCTGGTCCGGCCCGACAACCACATCGCCTGGCGCAGCGCGGGCGGCGAGGAGGACCCGGCCGCGGCCCTGGCCGCCGCGCTCTCGCAGGTCCTGGAGCAGAAGGCCCCGTAAGCAGGGCCCCGTACCGACGCTCCGCATCGGGGAGGGCGCGCTCAGCGCCCTCCCGAGTGCCCCGGCACTCACCCATCCGGCATGCAGATCTCCTGGCAGAAGAGGCAGCGCAGCACATGATCGATCGCAGAAAGTTCCTTGTCGGCGCCGGCGGAGCCGCCCTCGCCGCGACCGGCGCGTCCGCCGTCTTCCCCGCTTCCGCTTCCGCCTCCGTGAGCTCCCGGACCCGGTCCGGCATCCGGTGGGGCCGGCTGGAGGAGCGGCTCAGCGGACACCTGGTCCTGCCGTCCGACGCCGACTACCAGCGCGCGAAGCAGCTCTACCAGGTGCAGTTCGACGCCGCGAACCCGCGTGCGGTGGCCTACTGCACGACCCCCTCCGACGTGGCGAAGTGCCTGGCCTTCGCCCAGAACCACGACATCGAGGTCGCGGCGCGCAGCGGCGGCCACAGCGCCGCCGGCTACTCGACGACCCAGGGCCTGGTCATCGACGTGTCCGGACTGAACGAGGTCACCCTCGGCGCCGGCAACGGCACCGCGCGGATCGGCACCGGCGCGCAGCTGGTCGACATCGCGAACACCCTCGCGCCGGCCGGGCTGGGCATATCCGGCGGCTACTGCCCGACCGTCGCGGCGGGCGGGTTCTTCCAGGGCGGCGGCATGGGCCTGTTCACCCGGTACATCGGCATGGCCTCGGACAAGGTGACCTCGGCGAAGGTGGTCCTCGCCGACGGCCGCATCGTGACCGCCTCCGCGGAGCAGCACCGCGACCTCTTCTGGGCCCTGCGCGGCGGCGGTGGCGGCAACTTCGGCATCGTGACCTCCTACGACGTCACCCCCTCGCCCCTCACCAACGTGGCGGCCATCAATATCGTCTGGCCGTACGCACAGGCGCTGGAGATGCTGGACGGCTGGGCGAAGTGGCTGGTCGACGCGCCGCACTCGATCGGCAGCGGCATGAACGTCACCCTCACCGACGCCGCTCCCGGCACCGTCCCGACCGCGTCGATCTTCCTCGGCTCCGTGGACACCGGCCCGGCCTTCGACGCGGAGATCGCGCGGCTGCTCGCCGTCGTCGGCAAGCCCCCGGTGTTCCAGCAGAAGTTCACCGCTCCGTACAAGAACGTGATGATGCAGCTCTACCGCTGCGCCGAGCTCACCGTGGACGAGTGCCACCGCGACGACACCAGCCCCGGCGGCAAGGTCCCGCGCGCCGCGTTCGGTGCCTGGCGCAGCCGTCTGTTCAAGCAGACGATGCCGCGCGAAGGCTGGGCCAAGGCCCTGGAGGTCTTCGAGGGCGACCGGATGCCCGGCCAGATGCGCCAGCTGCAGATCTCCGCCCTGGGCGGACAGGCCAACACGGTGGCCCGCACCGCCACCGCGTACGTCCACCGCGACAGCCTCTTCTCGGTCAGCTTCCTGACCGCGAACGCCGTCGCGCCCGTCGCCGACGAGGCCAAGGCCTCGGCGAACCGGTGGGTCGACGCGGGCTTCGCCGCCATCGACCCCTACTCCAACGGGGAGACGTACCAGAACTTCATCGACGCGCGGCTGCCCGACTGGGAGCGCTCGTACTACGCCGAGAACTACCAGCGGCTGCGCACGGTCAAGGCCAAGTACGACCCGTACACGTTCTTCCGGTTCGCCCAGGGCGTCCGCTGATCCCCATGCCGTTTCAGATGAGGAGCCTTCCGTGTACATAGCGGATCTGGAGTACGCGGCCCCGATGCCGTGGCCCGCCGAAGTGGACCCCGATCACGTGCGCGAGGCCACGGACCGGCTGATCGCACACGTCGCCGGCCGGGTCGACGCCGACGGCGCGCTGCGCGAGGAGTGCCAGAGCCGGGTGCTGGAATCGGCGCTCGCCCTCGCGCTGATGACGCGCACGGGCTTCGGCGCCGGCCCCGGACCGTCGCCGGCCCGGGACCGGCTGCTGGACTTCCTGCGGGCGCACCAGGACACCCCGGACACGCTCGAACGGGTCCTCGCGGCGCTCGCCGTCGCGCGGGCCACGGGCCGCACGTCCGCCGGTGACACCGATCTCGTCGCCAGGCTGACGGAGGGCGTGCTCGGCGACGCCCCGGGGTTCATCTCCGCCCGCCGCCGCATGATGGTGTGCGCGGTGCTGTCGGTGCTCGGCTGCCCGCTGCCGCCCGAGGTCCTGGCCGCGGTCGCCGACGAGGTGCCCTCCGACCCCCTGCACTCCTGGGCCGCCGTGCAGCAGGCCTCCGTCACCCTGATCCTCGCCGCCGCCGCGGGGGTGGACAACAAGGTCACCGCCGCCGCGCTGGAGACCCTGGCCGCCACGGCCCCCGCGACGACGGTCTGGGAGGGCTACGCCCTGATGCACCTGCTGGTGCTGCACGGGCTCGCCGGCTTCCCCGGGAACGAGGAGACCGTGCGCGGCGGCCTGCGGACGCTGCTGCGCCACCAGCGGGCCGACGGCGGTTTCCCGTTCGTCCTGGAGATGCACAACTGGTGCACCTCGACCGCCGGTACGGCCCTGGTCGCGGCGGGCGCCCCCACCGGGCTGCTGCGCCGGATGGCGGGGATGCTCGTCGAGCACCAGGGCGGGGCCGCACCCGCCTCGCTCTCCCGCGGCGCGACGCTGACCGACGGCTGGTCGATGTCGGAGATCGTGGCGCAGAACGACGTGGACGACACCTCGTGCGCCCTGGAGTTCCTCCAGGCCATCGACCCGATCGCCTACGGGAACTCCGTGCGGCGCGGGGTGGCGGGGCTGCTGGCGGTGCAGGGCGCCGACGGCGGGTTCCCCACGTACGTCGCGGGAGCCTCCTCCGAACCCTGCATGACGGCCGCGGCCATCTGCGGTCTGGCTCCGCACCCCGGCACGCTGCCCGCGCGGGAACGCGCCCTGGCGTTCCTCGTCGAAAGCCAGCTGGAGGACGGCGGGTTCGAGCCGGGCTGGAGCCGCAGCCGGCTGCACACGATCTTCCGCGCGCGCCTCGCCGCCTGCACCGCGGGACCGCAGGACCACCACGTGGCCCGGATGGCCGAGCGGATCGAGCGCACGGTGCTGGAGACGCAGAACGAGGACGGCGGCTGGGGGATGCAGCCGGGCGACCCGAGCGACGACATCAGTACCGCGTACGGGTTGATCACGCTGTGCTACGGGAACGATCAACGGCCCATCGGGCGCGCGCTGTCCTGGCTGCTCGCGCACCAGAACGCGGACGGCGGCTACAGCGGCCCGCCCGACATGGTCGGCCCGCGCCCGTTCCCGTACAGCTTTCCCATCCTGACCGACGCTCCCGTGCTCCTCGCCTTCGGCCATGTCCGGTCCCGTATATGGGACATGGCGGCCGTTCTCCAGGGGGCGAACTGAGGGCCGGAGCCATTTCCGTTCGCGCGGCGTTTGAGGAATCGCCCACTCAACGTCACCACGGCCGCTGAATAACCAAAGGGAGGAGGGGGTCTTGGACCTCCTCCTCCCTTCGTGCGGGGTCAACGTGCCCTAGCCTCTTGACTGTTCACGACTCAGAAGCACCACCGCGACGCTGTTTGCCCTTCGACCTACCCTTCGACGGAAGACCGAGGAATTGACATGATGCGCAAGATAGCGGCCCTGCCCAGTGGAAGGCTGGGAAAATGGGTCGTCATCGCACTCTGGGCGGCTCTGCTCGTTCCGGCCCTCATGCTGGCCGGAAAGCTCGGTGACGTCGAAGAGAACGACAATTCGGCCTGGCTGCCGGGCAACGCGGAGTCGACCGCCGTCGTGGAGCGGGCCGAGAAGTTCATGTCCGCCGACACCCTGCCCGCGGTCGTGATCTACGACCGGTCCGGGGGCGTCACCGATGCCGACCTGGTCAAGGCCCGGGCCGACGTCGAGGCCTTCAAGGGCATCGACAACATCGTCGGCCCCGCCCAGGGCCCGGTGAAGTCCGCGGACGGCAAGGCCATCCAGACCGTGGTCCAGGTCAGGAAGGACAAGTCGGGCTGGGAGGGCATCGGTACGGTCGTCGACGCGATGACCGAGGTCGGCAAGAAGAACGCCGACGGCCTCGGCTTCCACGTCGCCGGCCCCGGCGGCTACGCGGCCGACTCGATCAAGGCGTTCAGCGGGGGCGGGGCCCTGACGACGATCACCGCGCTCGTGGTGGTCGCGATCCTGCTGCTGACGTACCGCAGCCCGCTGCTCCCCCTGCTGCCGTTGCTGACCGTGGGCGTCGCCCTGGTCGCCTCGGAGGCGGTGATCTACGTACTGGCGAAGAACGCCGGCCTGGTCGTCAACAAGCAGACCAGCTTCATCCTGACCGTCCTGGTGTTCGGCGCCGCCACCGACTACGCGCTCCTGCTCATCTCCCGTTACCGGGAAGAGCTGTTGAAACACGAGGACCGGCACGACGCGATGGCGGAGGCCCTCTACCGCTCCAGCCCCGCGATCATCGCCAGCGCCGCGACCGTCGCGGTCAGCCTGATGCTGCTGATGCTGGCCACCCTGAACTCCACCCAGGGCCTCGGCCCGGCCTGCGCCGTCGGCGTCCTCGTCGGCCTGCTCGCCATGATCACCCTGATGCCGGCCCTGCTGGTGGCCTGCGGCCGCTGGATCTTCTGGCCGGTCAAGCCCGCGTACGGGTCCCCCGCCACCGGCGAGAGCGGGATCTGGGCCCGGGTCGGCACCGCCGTCTCCGGCCGGCCGCGGCTCGTGTGGATCGGTACCGCGCTGGCGCTCGCCGTCATGGCGCTGGGCGTGCTCGGCCTCAAGGCCGACGGGCTCGCCAACAAGGACCAGTTCACCAACACCCCGCAGATGGCCGTCGGTGAGAAGATCCAGTCGGAGCACTTCCCGGCCGGATCCGGCGACCCCATCTTCGTCGTCAGCAAGGCCGGCCGGGCGGAGCAGGTGCGCAGCGCCCTGCTCACCGTCCCCGGCATCGCGGACGTCACGCCCCCGACGGCCAAGGACGGCGAGGCCGTCATGCTCGGGGAGCTCAAGGACGACCCGAGCAGCACCACCGCGATGAGCACCGTCAAGAAGGCCAGGGACGCGGTCCA
This sequence comes from Streptomyces sp. NPDC002104, assembly GCF_053593795.1. NCBI lineage: Bacteria > Bacillati > Actinomycetota > Actinomycetes > Kitasatosporales > Streptomycetaceae > Streptomyces > Streptomyces sp. NPDC002104. Next base: position 104,476 of record NZ_JBSFDF010000023.1, read on the forward strand.
CGCGGTCGACGGCGCCGACGCCCAGGTCGGCGGCAGCTCGGCGGTCATGCTCGACACGCAGACGGCCGCCGCCCGCGACTCCAAGGTGATCATCCCGATCGTGCTGGTCGTGGTGCTGCTCATCCTCATGCTGCTGCTGCGCTCGGTCGTCGCACCCGTCCTGCTCATGGGCACGGTGGTGCTGTCCTTCGGCGCGGCCATCGGTGTGAGCAGCCTGGTCTTCAACCACGTCTTCGGCTTCGCGGGCGCGGAGGCCTCCTTCCCGCTCCTGACCTTCGTCTTCCTGGTCGCCCTCGGCATCGACTACAACATCTTCCTGGTCACCCGCGTGCGCGAGGTGTCGGCGGAGCACGGCACCCGGCGCGGCGCGCTGCTGGGCCTGTCCACCACCGGTGGGGTGATCACCTCCGCGGGTCTGGTGCTGGCCGGCACCTTCGCGGCGATGGCCTCGCTGCCGCTGGTGTTCGCCGCCGAGCTGGGCTTCGCGGTGGCGTTCGGCGTCCTGCTGGACACGATGATCGTCCGCTCGGTGCTGGTCACGGCGCTGACCCTGGACGTGGGCCGCTGGATGTGGTGGCCCAGCAAGCTCTTCCTGCGGGAGGACGACCCCGCGCCCCGGGTGGAGACCCCCGACCTGGAGCCCGCCCTCGGCGGGAAGTAGGCGCACGGCACGACCCCGCATGCGCGAAGGGCCTCCCGGCAGCGGCCGGGAGGCCCTTCGCGCGGTACGCCGCCGGCTCAGCGGTCGCGGTAGGCCACCTGCTCGGCCATCCGCACCAGGCGCTTGTGCCAGTCGTCCGCCAGCGGCGCGTCGTCGAGCGCCGCGCAGGCCGCCCTGACGAGCTGGTCGATCTGCTCCTCGACCTCCTGGCGGACGCCGGAGGCGAGCAGCGCATCGCGGAGCTCGGCCGGGTCCCAGCCGCCGCTCCTGCCGTCCTCCACGAGCCGCGCCACCCGCGCGTCCTTGGTGGCCGCCAGGGCCAGCAGCAGGGTCATCTTGTGCTCCACCAGGTCCAGCCCGGCGGGCTTGCCGGTCGCGGCCCCGTCACCGAAGGCGTCGAGCAGGTCGTCGCGGAGCTGGAACGCCTCGCCCGCCGCGACCCCGTACTCCTCGAACGGGACCTGGAGTCCGGGCCGTCCGGCGATGGCCGCGCCGAGCGCGAGGGGCCGGTGGATGGTGTAGCGGCCGGACTTGCAGACGGCGACCCAGCGGGACAGCGCCGGGTCGGCCGTCAGCTCGGCGGCGAGGGCGATGTCCAGCTGCTGGCCGATGATCACCTCGGTGACCAGGTCGTTCCAGATCTTCAGGGCCGGGCCGGTCAGCCCGCTGGCGAGCCGGTTGGCGTAGCTGAGCGCCAGGTCACCGGCGAGGATGCCGATGCCCTCCCCGAACCGGCGGTGCTCGCCGGCCCAGCCGCGCTCCGCGTGCAGGGCGGCGTGCTTGGCGTGCACGGTGGGAGTCCCGCGCCGGGTGTCGGAGTTGTCCATGATGTCGTCGTGGATGAGGGCGAACACGTGCAGGAGTTCCAGCGCGGCGGCCGCCGCGACGACCGTCGCCGCGCCCTCTTCGTACCCCGCGGCCCCCTCGTCCGCCACGCCGCCGGCCGCCAGGTAGCCGCTCACGCAGAAGGCCGGCCGCAGGCGCTTGCCGCCCGCCCTCACGATGTCCGCGACCGCCTCGACCGGCACCGCGACGCGGGCGTCGACGGCCCCCCAGTGCTCGGCCTCGGCCGCCAGGAGGCCGTCGATCGCCACGCCGACCCGGGCCAGGAGCCTGTCGCAGGCGTCACGGTCCACGTCTGCGCTCCCGGTGGGGGCCTGCGGCGCACGCCGGTCTGGTTCCGCGGGAAGTTTCAACAAGACGTTCTCCTTGGCAGTCACTTCGTCGGGCGGCAGCCGTCACCGATCCGGCCACCGGGAACTCGTGAATTCAGGCCGCAGGATTTCGGGCTTTCCGAGCTGCGACGGTCATCTTCGGTCAAATGGCTTGCCGGGGACTGAGGGGCGGATTGGTATTGGCTTGGCGCAAGCCGATTCCAATCCGGGGAACAGTCGCAGCCAAGTCGCCGGTTGCCGGGCGTGCGGGCCGTCGGCTGTAATACATGGTGCGGGGCCGGGCGGGCCGGGCGGAACCAGGACCGGCCGGGGCCGGCCCGCAGGCCTTCCCCTTCGACTTGGGGAATTCTAGGCGCAGGGAAAAGGCCCCTTGACGAATCCGTTCCGGCCCCGTGATCCTCTTCGTGCAACTCATGAATCGAAAGAGGCGGCGCCTCGCGGGGGACGGGGGCGAATCTCCGCGTTGCCGCAGGTCGTCGGGCCGCTCGTGCCCGAGCGGGAATTCGCACAGACTATGAGGAAATCAATCACATGAGCGGGCTCATCGTTCCCCCCGGCCAGGGGCGCAAACTGGTCACGAAGGCGCAGGACGTGACCTTCAAGGTCACCGCGGCGGACGGCTCCTCCATTTCGATATTCGAAGTGATCGTGCCACCGGGCTTCGATGTCGGTGCGCATACGCACACCCATTCGCAGGAGTTCTTCTACGTCCTGGAAGGGGAGCTGGAGCTCCTGGCGTTCGAGCCTGCCGAACGCACGCCGGACGGCTGGAGCACCTGGGAATCCGCCGCCGGGGACAAGGCCGTACGGGCCACCGAGGGTGCCTGCATGTTCGTCCCCCCGAACACCCCGCACGCATTTCGCAACGCGTCGGACGCCCCGGCGCGCATGCTCTTCCAGAGCTACCCCTCGCCCCATCACGAGCACTATTTCGAGGAGATCATCGAGATCCTCTCCTCCGGCCCCTCGGTGGACATCGAGGCCATCCAGGCGATGCGCGAACGCAATGACGTCAACCAGATCACGCCCCTGCGCTTCGAACCGCCCGCCCTTCCGGTTCTCCGGTCCGCGACCGACCGCACGGCGTAACGAGAGGTGACCACCATGGACAGGATTCCCCTCGTTCACGCGAGTCTGGGAGAAAAGGAACTGGCGGCCGTCGCCGAGGTGTTCTCCTCGGGCTGGCCGGCCGGCCAGGGCCCCCAGGGCAAGGCGCTGGAGGCCCAGCTCGTCGAGCGCTACGGCGTCGGCGACGCCGTCTCCCTCAGCAACTGCGGCGCCGCGCTCCACCTGGCGATGCTCGCCCTCGGCGTCGAGCCGGGCGACGAGGTGATCGTCGCCGACTACACCTTCCCGGCCCCCGCCCACGCGGTGCGCTACGTCGACGCCGTCCCCGTCTTCGCCGACGTGCGCGCCGACACCGGCACCGTGGACCCGCAGGCGGTGGAGAGCCTGATCGGGCCGCGGACCGTCGGCATCATCGCCGTGGACACCGTCGGCCTGCCCGCCGACTACGACGAGCTGAACGCGATCGCGGACCGCCACGGACTCTTCGTGGTCGAGGACGCCGCCTGCTCGGTCGGCGCCACCTACAAGGGACGCCAGGCGGGCACGCTGGCGCCGGTCGCCTGCCTGTCCTTCCACGGACGCAAGGGAGCCAGCAGCGGCGAGGGCGGCGCGCTGCTCTCCGCCGACCCCGTCATCGGGCAGGACGCGCGGCTGCGGTCCTCCTTCGGCATCGGCAGCATCTTCGACCAGTCGCAGGTCGTCGGGCTGCCGATCCCCGAGTTCACCGACATCGGCTACAACTACAAGATGTCGGACATCGCCGCCGCGATCCTGCGGGTGCAGATGGGCCGGATCGACGAACTGCTGGTGCGCCGCGCCGCCATCGCTGCCCAGTACGGCGAACTCCTCGCCGGGGAGGAGCTGGTGACGCTCCCGCACGTGCCCGGGGACCGCACCCACGCCTGGCAGTCCTACATGGTGACCCTGGACCCGCGCGTCGACCGCGCCGGGCTCGCCGCCGCGCTGCGCGCCCAGGACATCGGCTGCGGACACGGCACCTGGGCCACCCACGTGCAGCCGGTGTACCAGTCCAAGCGCAAGTGCCCCGTCTCGGCCGACCTCTTCGCGCGCAACCTGGCCATCCCGATGCACGCCGAACTGACCGAAGCGCAGGTCGAGCGGGTCGTGAGCGTCCTGCGGACCGAGCTGCGCACCCACGCGCGCGCCCGCTGAACCCCCGGCGCGGCAGCAGGACTCGGCTGCTGCCGCGCCGTCCCCACGAAGCGCCGTCCCCACGAAGCGCCGTCCTGCGTCCCCGGCCGAGCCGGAACCTGTGTGTGAGGAGTGTTGGTGCTTACGGTCTCCCTTGTCGGCGCGGGGCCGCGCGGTTTCGCGGTCCTGGAGCGGCTCTGTGCCAACGAGCGCAAGTCCCCGTCCCACCGGGCGGTGACCGTGCACGTGGTCGAGCCGTACGCGCCGGGCCCCGGAAGGGTGTGGCGCACCGGGCAGCCGCGCCAGCTGCTGATGAACACCGTGGCCTCGCAGGTCACCGTCTACACCGACCACAGCGTGGTGATGGACGGCCCCGTCGAGGAGGGACCCAGCCTGTACGAGTGGGCGGCCGAACTCGCCCGCACCGCCGAAGACGCGGGCTCACGCGGCCGGTTCCCCGCCGAAACACTGGCCGAGGCCCGCCGGCTGGGCCCGGACGACTACCCCACCCGCGCGTTCTACGGCGCCTACCTCGAGGACGCCTACCGCGCGGTGACCGCGGCCGCCCCCGGGCACGTCACCGTCGTCGAACACCGCACCCGGGCCGTGGCCCTGACCGACGCGGCCGCGTACGGCGGTCCGCAGACCCTGGAGCTGGCCGACGGCACACGGCTCACCGGCCTGGACGCCGTGGTCCTCTCCCTGGGCCACGTCCCGGCCGGCCCCACCCGGGGCGAGCGCGCGCTCGCCGAGGCCGCGGCCGCGCACGGGCTGACGTACATCGCCCCCGCGAACCCCGCGGACGTGGACTTCTCCGTGGTGGCGCCGGGCGAAACGGTCTTCGTCCGCGGCCTCGGGCTCAACTGCTTCGACGTGCTCGCGCTGCTCACCGAGGGCCGCGGCGGCACCTTCGCGCGCGAGGGCGACGCGGTGCGCTACCTGCCCTCGGGCCGGGAGCCGAAGATCGTCGCCGGCTCCCGGCGCGGGGTGCCGTACCACGCGCGCGGCGAGAACCAGAAGGGCCCGTACGAACGCCACGAGCCGCGGCTGCTCACCCCCGGTGCCATCGACCGGATGCACCGGCGGGCGGTGGACGGCGAGCGGCTGCACTTCCTCACCGACCTGTGGCCGCTGATCGCCAAGGAGGTGGAGGCCGTCTACTACGGGGCCCTGCTGAGCGCCATGGGCCGGGAGCGGCAGCGCGCCTCCTTCACCGAGCACTACCTCGCCGCCCCGGACCCCGGGTCCGAGGACCGGCTGCTGGACTCCGCCGGCATCGCCCCCCGGGACCGCTGGGACTGGGAGACGCTGGCCCGGCCCTACCGGGGCCGCGCCCTGCCGGGCCGCGCCGAGCACCGGGCCTGGCTGCTGGGCCACCTCGCCGAGGACGTCCGCCAGGCCAGGGCCGGCAACGTCCGCGGCCCGCTGAAGGCGGCCCTGGACGTCCTGCGCGATCTGCGCAACGAGATACGCCTGGCCGTCGACCACGGAAAGCTGGAGGGCGCCTCCTACCGGGACGACCTCCAGAGCTGGTACACCCCGCTCAACGCGTTCCTCTCCATCGGACCGCCCGCCTCGCGCATCGAGGAACTCATCGCGCTGATCGAGTCCGGAGTCGTGGAGGTCATGGGCCCCGGCGTGCGGGTGCGCGTCCCGGCCGCGGACGGCGCGGACGCCGGTCCCGCGGTGTTCACGGTCACCTCCGACGCCGTTCCCGGGCCCCCCGTCGAGGCCACGGCCCTCGTCGAGGCCCGGCTGCCGGAGCCGGACCTGCCGCGCACCGCGGAACCGCTGCTGCGGAACCTGCTGGAGAGCGGCCAGGCCGCCCGCCACCGCATCGAGGGCGCCTGCGGCACCGCGTACGAGACCAAGGGGCTGGCCGTGACCGAGCGCCCCTACCGGCTCCTCGACCCCGCAGGCCGTGCCCACCCGCGCCGGTTCGCCTACGGCGTGCCCACGGAGGCGGTGCACTGGGTGACCGCCGCCGGAAGCCGCCCCGGAGTCAACTCCCAGACCCTGGGCGACGCGGACGCGATCGCCTGCGCCGTACTCGCCCTCCCCGCCCCGCCCGCCCACGCCGCCCCGCCCGCCCCGCCCGCCCACGCCGGTCCGCCCGGACGGTACCGGTCCTCGCCCACCGATCCCGTCGAGGTGAACGCATGAGCGCCGACCACCGAGCGGGCGCGCCGGACACGGCGCCGCCCGGGTACGGCCCCGACTCCGGGCTGCTGTCCCCGGTCCGGGCCGGCACGCCCGCCGAGGCCGCCACCTCGGACCTGGCCTGGCTGCAGGCCATGCTCGACGCGGAGGCGGCCCTGTCCCGCGCCCAGGCCAAGGTCGGCTCCGTGCCCGCCGGGGCGGCCGCCGCCATCGGCCGCGCCGCGCGCGCCGAACGCCTGGACGTGCGGGCCCTGGCGCTGGCCGCGCGCGAGACCGCCAACCCGGTGGTCGCACTGGTCCGCGAACTCACCCGGCTGGTCGCCGCCGAGTCCCCGGAGGCCGCCGAGTTCGTCCACCACGGCTCCACCAGCCAGGACGTCTTCGACACCGGCGCCATGCTGGTCGCCGACCGCACGCTGCGGCTGATCCGCGCCGACCTGGAACGGGCCGCCGAAGCCCTGGCGGTCCACGCCGCCCGGCACCGCGACACCGTCATGGCGGGCCGCACCCTGGCCCTGCACGCCGTACCCACCACCTTCGGGCTGAAGGCGGCCGGCTGGCGCAGGCTCCTGCTGGACGCCCGCGACCGGGTGGCCGCCGTACTCGACGGAGGGCTGCCCGTATCGCTCGGCGGAGCCGCCGGGACCCTCGCCGGATACCTGGAGTTCGCCCCGCCCGGCGAAGGCGGTGACCACGGCGACTACACCGAGCGCCTCCTGGACGCCTACGCCGCCGAGACCGGCCTGGCCCGCCCGCCGCTGCCGTGGCACGCGCTGCGCACCCCGATGGCCGACCTCGCGGCGGCCCTCGCGTTCGTCACGGGCGCCCTGGGCAAGATCGCCGTGGACGTGCAGTCGCTGACCCGGACCGAGGTGGGCGAGGTCGGCGAACCCGCGGTGGAGGGGCGCGGCGCGTCCTCGGCGATGCCGCACAAGCGCAATCCCGTCCTGGCCACCCTGATGCGCAGCGCCGCGCTCCAAGTGCCGTTCCTGGCCGCGGGGGTGACGCAGTGCCTGGTGTGCGAGGACGAACGCTCGGCCGGGGTGTGGCACGCCGAGTGGCAGCTGCTGCGCGAGTGCCTGCGGCTGGCCGGAGGCGCCGCGCACACCGCCGTGGAACTGGCCGAGGGGCTGGTCGTACGGCCCGAACGGATGCGGGAGAACCTCACGTTGACGGGAAGCCAAGTGGTGTCGGAGAGGGTGTCCGCCGTGCTGGCGCCGCGCCTCGGCAAGGCCGAGGCGAAGGAGCTGCTCACCCGGGCCTCCGCCGAGGCGCAGCGCACGGGAGGCTCGCTGGCCGAGGTCCTGGGCGCGATGCCCAAGGTGAAGCGGCACCTGACGGACGCCCAGATCGTGCGGCTGCTGGATCCGGAGGGGTACACCGGCGCCGCACCGGCCCTGGTGGACCGGGAGCTCGCGCGGTAGGCGGGGCGCCCGCCGGACCGCCGCCGAGCGCGCGCGGAGCCCCGGCCGGGGACGGACGACCTTCGGGGTCGACGTCCCCGGCCGGGGCTCCGTCGTGTCCCGGACTCCGCCGGCCGGACTCCGCAGCCCGGGGCCCCCGAGCAGACGAGTTTCGGCCAAAGTGCCCGCGGGGCGCCGCGCCCCAATGCGCCGGGGCCCTGGTGAAAGGCCCGGCGAAAGCCCTTGGTGAAAGATCCGGATGAATGGCTCCGGGGAAGGCAAGTCACCGCCAAGCCAGCAGCAAGCGCCATACGCGATGTTGGGGAACGTACACGCTGTGAGGGCAGCAGAAAATTCTCTACATCAGAGAGACAGATGCCAGGTATGCCAATTCTATGTAAGCCTTCGGTGAGCGTGCCGGAACACATCATCACGATGGAAGACACTCTGGCATTCGCCAGGGAAGCGCACGCGGGAAAGCCGCAGCTTCCGCTGGCCCTTCGACTGATAGAGAACACGGGGGTGCGCAAGCGGCACCTGGTGCAGCCGATCGAAAAGACGCTGAGCCACCCCGGTTTCCAGGAACGCAATCGCATCTACGAGCTGGAATCGAAGAAGCGGTGCCCGGAAGTCATAGAAAAGGCCCTGGAGAACGCGGGCCTGGTGGCGACGGACATCGACGCGATCATCTACGTCTCGTGCACCGGGTTCATGATGCCCTCGCTCACCGCGTGGCTGATCAACGAGATGGGGTTCCGCTACGACACCCGGCAGCTCCCCATCGCGCAGCTCGGCTGCGCCGCGGGTGGTGCGGCGATCAACCGCGCCCACGACTTCTGCGTGGCCCACCCCGAGAGCAACGTCCTGATCGTCTCCTGCGAGCTGTGCTCCCTGTGCTACCAGCCCACCGCCGACGACGTCGGCTCGCTGCTGTCGGACGGGCTGTTCGGTGACGCGGTCGCGGCCGCCGTGGTGCGGGGCAGCGGCGGCGCCGGCGTCCTGCTGGAACGCAACGCCTCGTACCTCATTCCGAACACCGAGGACTGGATCTCGTACTCCGTCCGCGACACCGGATTCCACTTCCAGCTCGACCGCCGAGTTCCCGGAACGATGGAGCCGATCGCTCCGGTGCTGGGCGAGCTGGCCACGCTCCACGGCTGGGACATCGGCGATCTGGATTTCTACATCATCCACGCCGGAGGCCCCCGCATTCTGGACGACCTCGCCAAGTTCCTCAACGTCGACCGGACGGTGTTCCGGCACAGCTGGTCCACGCTGACCGAATACGGGAACATCGCCAGCGCGGTCGTGTTCGACGCCCTGCGCCGGCAGTTCGAGGAAGCGGAGCGGCTGTCCGCCGGATCCACCGGCGTGATCGCCGGATTCGGTCCGGGAATCACCGCGGAAATGGTCCTGGGGAGCTGGGTTCCGGCCGCCCCGCAGCACGTGGAAGCGAAGCCGGCCGCCCGGTCGGTGCCGCGTCAGCTCTCGGGAAGCATGGTGGGGACGGCATGAGCAACGGCCAGCCGACGTCGGATCGGATCATGCGGCTCATCACCGGGTACTGGGCGACCGGCATCCTGGGCACGGCGGCGAGCCACTCCCTGTTCACGCACCTGGAGGAGGGCGCCGGCTCCGCCGCCCAACTGGCCGGGCGCGCCGGGATCTCGGAGCGGGGCGCGCAGGCCCTCCTCGACGGCCTGGTCAGCATCGGCCTGGTGGAGACGGCCGGCGGGGGTTACCGCAACACCCCCGAGGCCTCCGCCTTCCTGGTCGAGGGCCGCCCCGAATCGCTCAGCGGGTTCGCCCGGCTCAAGATGGGCCACATGGGCAGCCTTTCGGTGCTGCCCGAGGTCGTCCGCACGGGCGGCCCGCTGTCGGACGCCGTGGTGGAGGTGGCCGACAACCCGCACTGGGAGCAGCTCGTCCAGGCCATCGCCGCGCAGTCCGTTCCCGTGGCGAAGATCGCCGCCGAGGAACTGCGCCTGTCGGAGGCCGGGGAGATCTCGATCCTCGACATCGGCGGCGGCTCGGGCATCTGTTCCGGTATCTGGCTGGAACTGAACCCCGAAGCGCGCGCGACCCAGCTCGACTGGGAGCCGATCAACTCGATCGCCCGCCGGCTGCTCGCCGAGCGGGGCGTGGGCGACCGCGTCGGCTACATCGACGGGGACTTCCACACGACCGCGTTCGGTGACGCCGAGCACGACATCGTGATGTACTCCAACATCGCCCATCAGGAAGGGCCGGAGGACAACGTCGCGATCTTCGCCAAGGCGCGCGGAGCGCTGAAGCCCGGCGGCACGCTGGTCGTCTCCGACTACATCGTCGAGGACGACCGCAGCGGCCCCGCCTTCGCGCTGACCTTCGCCTCGGAAATGCTGCTCAAGAGCAGGCACGGGGGCACCTGGACCCGGGCCGATTACCATGCCTGGCTCACCAAGGCGGGCTTCGGCGAAATCACCTTCCGGAGCACGCCTTCGCCGACCACGTTGATCTTCGCGCGGTAGTCGGCGGCCCTAATGCGGAGCGCCGGTGGGAGGGGGGACGGAATGGACCCCACCCCGGCGCTCCGAGTGTGATCAGTGACGAGCGGAACGTCAGCGCACGGAGGAGCGAGGGATTCCGAACGTTGCCCGGATCTACCTCCTCGGGCATATGCCTTCCGGCTGGCTAAAGTTCAACTCACGAGATTTTAAACGGGGGTTGTCATTCTTGATCGCCATGCTGGATCCTTCCTGGTGCAGAGGTGACGACTCTCGTCATCCGGCTGAGGCCGGGACGTACGCATCTTTCGGGGGATCTTGATGAGTACAGAGGCAGTGAACGAAGAAATTGATTTCGGCGAGTTGACCGCGGACCTCAGGGGCGGCGGTAGACGTGGTACGGACATTGTCGTCGGACAGCGTTTGGGAGGCAGCAGCAGGGGAACACGGAGCGTCGCCGAGCTGGAACGGGAAGTACGGGAACTCCGGCACGCGAACGAGACGCTGAAGATGTACTTCACGATGGCGCTGGAGCTCGACCTCCAGTCCCCGCCTCCCGCCGCCGTGTTCGACATGGCCCGCGAACGGGCTGGTGCGCACGCCGTCGCGCCCCAGCCCCCCGCCCCGCGGCCGCACGGCGGGGTCCGGTGGGCGCAGGAGGATCCGGAGGAGGACCGGGACGCACCGCCGGCCAAGGTGGAGTTCCGGGTGCTGGGCCCGATCGAGGCGACCATCGGCGGACGCTACGTGGACCTCGGGGCCACGAAGCAGCGGGCGGCGCTGACCCTGCTGGTCAGCCAGGTCGGCCAGCCCGTCTCGGTCGACGTGCTCGTCGAGGCGCTGTGGGACGGCCAGCCGCCGCAGTCGGCGATCTCCTCGCTGCACGCCTACATCGCCAACCTGCGGCGCGTGCTGGAGCCGGACCGGGCCCCGCGCAAGCCCGCGAAGGTCCTGCGCACCCGGGGCCGCGGCTACTTACTCGACAGCAGTGCCGTCGACGTCGACGCCCACCGGTTCGGCACGTGCGCGACCGCCGGCTGGCAGGCGCTGGACCGGTGCGACCCGCAGCGGGCCCTGGAGGAGTTCGAGGCCGGGCTCGCCCTGTGGCGGGGGGAGGCGTACGCGGAGGTCTCCGATGCCACCCACGTCTCGCCCGAGGTGGTCCGACTCGAGGAACTGCGCCTCTCGGTGGTCGAGGGCCGCTGCGCGGCACTGATCGCCGTGGGCGCCCACGAGGTCGCCGTATCGGAACTGGCGGGCTTCACCCAGTCCCACCCGCTGCGCGAATACGGCTGTGAACTCTTCAGCCTGGCCCTGTACCGGGCCGGACGGCAGGCCGACGCGCTCTCGGTGCTGCGGATGCACCAGCGGCGCATGGCCGAGGACCTGGGCATCTCGTCGAGCCCCGCGCTCCAGCGCCTGGAGGTCGAGATCCTGCGCCAGGCCCCGACCCTGGACTGAGGCGGCGCCCGAACCGGGGCCGCCCGACCTGTCCGCCCCGCCCGCCCCGCCCGACCCGCCCGACCCGCCCGGCCCGCCCGGCCTGCCCGGCCTGCCGGAGCTGTCCGGACTCAGGCCGGGACCAACTCGGCCCCGCGTCGGGGCCCTTCACCCGTCCGCGCCCTGCGCCGCCCTCTCCGGCGGCAGGGACCGGCCGTCGGGTGAGATGGCCATCGCGGTGATGGGCATCCGGGCCGCGCGCGGAGGTTCGGGGTCCG